>DASVBK010000069.1:0-9443 GCA_036375875.1 Candidatus Nanopelagicales bacterium | reverse complement strand
GTCAGGAGGTCGAGATGGAGCCCACCCCGGCGATGATTCGCTCGCTGCTCGTGCAAGTGGACGTACTCGGATGGGAGTCCCCAGCTGGCCGCGAGCTCGTTGCCACGCTGCGCCGGCACGTCGCGAAGCCGGTCGTCCGGCACGCGGGACTGGTGGGGCCGGCCGCTGACCAGGCTGAGGCGTCCGCATGGGGAGCGGCTTGGGATGCCGTGCGACGTCCTGCCGCTCGTACCGCGGAGAACCCGATGGGCATGGCCTGGGTCGCGGCCCGTCGCGCCGTCCTCGCCGAGCTGCAGGCTGCCCGACCGGGCGGTCCCGAGCCAGGCGCATGGCTCCCGCTCGAGTCCGTTGCCGAGGTGACCGAGCAGCCCGCCGTCACTCACGCCGCCGAGGCCATGCGGCTCCCCGAGTGGCTCCCGGCACTCGTCGATGCCTTGGTCCAGGCCGGTTGGGCCCGGGCGCAGGTCACCGATGCCATCCTGTTGCTCGCCGATCACGCCGAGCCGCCGAGGGCTGGGGTGTCCGGCCTGCGGTGGCGTTGGGTCGCCATGCGCCTCGGCCTGCCGGAGTGGCAGGTGCGACGGTTGGCCGTCCTGCTCGTGGGCCGCCCCGGGGTCCCAGGGGTCGTGCTCAGGTTCCGGGAGGCAGGAACGGGGGCCTTGGATCATCCGGCGGTGGTGGCAGCGCTGCGGGCGACCACGCGACGATGGGCGGCCAGCCCCCAGGCGCTGCTCGACGGGGCGGAGGGGGAAGCATGCGCCTGATCCATCCTCGGCGCCACATGCGGCGTTTGGACAGCGTCGGAGTTGTGCCTATCCTTTTCCGAGCCGCGCGTCAGAGGCGGCTTGGAGTCAGCCCGGAGCGCCGGGGCTCGGGGGAAGGGGCGGCGCACTCCCGTCGTGGTGCCCTTCGGGCGTGGTTGGCGGCCGCCGTCAGCCGTCCGGATGCCGGTGCCCTCGACGGACACTGTGGAGGGTAGGCCGGCCATGCCCATCCGCCGGATTCCCGCGCCCGGTTCCAGTGCCACCGCAACGTCCCTGTTCGTCGCCTGAAGGATCAGTCATGCCCTCTCTGCTGCGCTCCTCGCGGCAACCAGCCGAGGCGCCCGAGCGTCCTGCCGACCTCGCCCCCGTCCGGGCTCGTAGACGGCCCTGGCTCATCGCGACCGGCGCCCTGCTGGCGTCGGTGGGCGCCCTTGCCGTGGTCTGGCTGGTCGGAGCGGCAGGCCAGCGCACGGACGTCCTGGTCCTGCGCCAGGAGGTCGCCTACGGCGAGCCGATCGAGGTCAGCGATCTTGGCATTGCGAGGGTCTCTGTCGACCCCGGAGTGGCCGTGCTGCCCGCAGCCGAGCGGGACCTCATCGTGGGCCAGGTGGCCACAACCAGACTCCTGCCAGGGACCCTCGTGACGGCCGACATGGTCGCTGCGTCGGGGGAGCCGACCGCTGGCCGCGTGCTCGTCCCCATCGCGGTGCCGGCCGAACGCATGCCGGCGGGCGGCCTGCGTGCTGGCGACCGGATCCTTGCGGTCGACGCGGGAGGCACGACGGAGACGGCGACGGGGTCCGGACCCTCGAGCGGCCTGCAGGTGCCCGCCGCTGTGGTCCGTGTGGGCGCCGTCGACGTCAACGGCGTCACCGTCGTGGACGTGACGACGAACGCCGCCTCGGGCCCGCAGCTGGCCATCGCCGCGGCCAACGGGCGGGTCGCCATCGTCGTGCAGCCCAGCGGAGGCTGATGTGGCGACCATCTGCCTGCTCAGTGCCAAGGGCTCGCCGGGTGTGACCACCACGATGGTCGGCCTGACCCTCGCCTGGTCGACTGCCCGCCCGGGTCGCCGTGCCCTTGGCCTGGACGCCGATCCCATCGGCGGCGACGTGGCTGCCGGCGTCCTGCGTGGTGGCGCGCCAACGTCGGCTGGCGTGCTGCCCCTGGCGACCGCGCGGGGTGTCGGTGCCGTCGAGGCGATCGAGGCGGCGACCGTGCAGCTGCGTGCAGATGGCTCCGCTGGGCTGGTGCCCGGCATCCCCGACGCCGCGCGCGCCGGCGCGCTGGTGCTGGCGTGGGACCGTCTGGCCGAGGCAGCTCCTGCGATGGCCGAAGCCGGGGTGGACCTGCTGGTGGATGCCGGCCGGGTGGACCTGCAGTCTGGGGTCGACCCGTGGCTGCTCGGAGCTGACCTGGCCCTGCTCGTGGTGCGCCCCACCCTGCCAGCGGTCACCGCCGCCCGCCGGCTGGTCACGGCTTGGCTGGCTCCCGGGTCGACGACCTCGGCGACGCCGTTGCGCCTCGTGGTGGTCGCCCAGCCTTCCGCGTATGGCGCCCACGAGGTCGCCTCGGCCGCGGGCCTGCCCCTGTTGGCCGAGCTTCCCTTCGAGCCGGTGCACGCCAGCGTGCACTCGGCGGGTGCTCCCGGGGGTCGCTCCTTCGCTCGCTCGGCCTACGTCAGAGCCCTCCAGCGGTGTGCTGGTGACGTCGCTGCCGAGGTCCTGCCGCCCCTTGCGCCCGCAGCTGCCGCGGGTCACCCCCAGCAGGGATCCCAGCCGGCGACTGCGACCCAGGCCTCGGTACACGTTGGCTTGGGCCGCCCGCGAGGGGGCGACCGGTGAGCGCAGCGAGCATCGCCTCCCCGGCCTGGGCGACCACGCCGACGTGGTCCGGCGGCCGGCCCGTACCGATTGATCACCTGCTTGTCGCGGAGGTGCGGCGCGAGGTCTCCGACGCCCTGGCCCTCCAGCTGCGCGAGACGCCGGTCAACGAACCGGCAGCCCGGCGGGAGCTCGCCCGCACCCTACTCACCGACGTGCTCGTCGAACGTTCCCGGGAGCGCGTGCACGCCGGGCTGGCGCAGTGGTCGGTGGACGAGGAGTTCGCGATCGCCGACGCGGTCGTCGACGCGATCTTCGGCATGGGGCGCCTGCAGCCGTTGATCGACGATCCCGCGATCGAGAACATCGAGGTGACCGGGTTCGACCAGGTGTGGATCGCGTATGCGGATGGTCGCGAGGTCCGGGGGGAGCCGGTGGCAGCCTCCGATGCAGAGCTCATCGAACTGGTCCAGGCGCTCGTCACCCGCACGGGGCAGGCGGAGCGCTCGTTCTCGACGGCGAACCCGACGCTGCACCTGCGCCTCGATGATGGGTCTCGGCTCACGGCGATGGCCTGGGTCACCCCGCGCCCGGTCCTGGTGATCCGTCGGCACCGGGTGCGGGAAGTGAGCCTCGCGGACATGGTGGCCTGGGGGTCGTTGACGCAGCCGGCCGCGCAGCTGCTCGGGGCCGCGATCCGCGCCGGACGCAACATCATCGTCACGGGCCCCCAGAACGCCGGCAAGACCACGCTGCTTCGCGCACTGGCCAGCGAGTTCCCGCCGATGGAGCGCTTCGCGACCATCGAGCGTGAGTACGAGCTGCACCTGCACGAGCTGGACAGGCATCCGCGCGTGGTCGCGATGGAGGCCCGGATCGGATCCTCGGAGCGCGACGCGAGTGGTCGTGCCGCCGGTGAGATCACGCTGTCGGACCTGGTGGTGGATGCCCTTCGCATGAACGTGCGGCGGATCATCGTCGGGGAGGTCCGGGGGCCGGAAGTCGTGCCCATGCTGCAGGCGATGTCCGTGGGCGACGGCTCCATGTGCACGCTGCACGCGCGGACTGCCGGCAAGGCGCTGGACCGGATCGTGAACCTGTGCCTCGAGCAGGGCGGTGGGATGACGGATGCGTTCGCCTACCGAGCAGCCGCTGACGGGATCGACTTCGTCGTGCACCTGGCACTGCGCCACGACGCCCAGTCCGGCGGGCGGCGCGAGCGGTTCGTCGCCGAGATCCTCGAGGTCGACGGCATCGGCGAGCATGGCCGGCCCGTCGTCACCACCGTGTTCACCCCGGGCCCTGACGGACGGGCCGTGCCGGCGCACCGACCGCACTGCCTGCCCGACCTGATCGCGGCCGGCTTCGACCCGCGCCTGCTCGACCACGCCCACCTCGACCCGGTTCACGCGGCGGTGCTGGCCCGATGACTGCCTCCCAGGTGCTCGCCGCGGCATCGGTCCTGCTCACCGCGCTCGGGTTGGCGATGGTCGCGGCCGGGCTGCGTCGTCCGGTCCACTCGAGACCGGTGGCGGTACGGACTCGGCCAGCCCGCGAGCTCGTCGCCGCTGCGGTTCGCTCCAGCCGCTGGGCCCTCGCCGCAGGCGCGGGGGGCGTCGCATGGCTGGTCACCGGCTGGCCGGCGCTGGGCATTGCAGCCGCCGTTGGCGCCGTGGGGATGCCGGCGGTGGTGGGCGCGGACACCCGCGCCGCAGCGCAGATCGACCGCGTGGAGGCCGTTGAGGAGTGGTCCCGCCGGGTGGCCGACGTGGTGGCGATCGGGGTCGGCCTCGAGCAGGCGCTGCAGACGGCGGCCCGCACCGCACCGGCGGGCATCGCAGCCGAGGCGAGCACCCTGTCGGCGCGCCTCGCGGCACGGATGCCGACCGAGGAGGCGTTGCGTCGGTTCGCCGACGAGGTGGCTGATCCCACGGCCGACCTGGTGGTCGCCGCCCTGATCCTCGCCTCTCGGCGCCGGGGCCCTGGGGTGGCAGGCGCGCTCACCGCCCTGGCCGAGTCCGTTGGGGAGGAGGTGGCCGCCCGGCGCCGGATCGAGGCGGACCGAGCCAAGCCTCGGGCGACCGCGCGCGCGGTCACGGTCATCACGCTGCTGATCATGGGCGTGGGTCTGCTGAACCGCGGCTACACGGCGCCCTATGCGACGCCACTGGGCCAGCTCGTGCTGGCTGCGACCCTCGGGTTCTTCGCCACCGCGCTGTGGTGGATGCACAGCATGACAAGGGCGACCCTGCCCGAGCGGATCCTCCAAGCAGGGGGCACGCGATGACCGGCATCCTCCTCGCCGGTGCCCTGGTGGGACTGGGCCTGACCCTGATCCTGGCCGGGCTACGCACGCCAGTGCCCGATCTCGCCGCGGCCGTGGCCCGGCTGACCTCCCCACCAGCCGGCGCATCGCCCGCGCCGCCAGCCGCCGCGCCCTTCGAACGAGCGCTCACCCGCCTCACCGAGCGTATGGCCGTGACCCTGCGGCTCGACCAGCATGGAGCAGACCTGGCCCTGACCGGCTCCTCGGTCACCCGGATGGCGTCGGCCAAGCTCGGCTACGCCGCGGTCGGTCTCACCTTCCCGGTCCTCATGGTCAGCATCCTGACCATCGCTGGCCTGGCCGTGCCCTTCGCGGTCCCGGTCGCCGCGGGGCTGGCACTCGGCGCTGCCATGTCGTTCCTGCCCGAGGTGGAGCTGCGTCGCCGCGCCGCCCTGGCCCGCCTGCAGATGCGGCGGACGGTGTGTGTCTACCTCGAGCTGGTGGCCCTGGAGCGCGCCGCTGACGCCGGTGCCGTGGAGTCCTTGGAGCGTGCCGCCGCGATCGGCGCGGGGCCCGGGTTCGAGCACATCCGCGACGCGCTCCTGCGCGCGCGGCTCGAGGGACGCACGCCGTGGCAACAGCTGTCGACGCTGGCCGATGAGCTGGCTGTCCCCGAGCTCGGTGACGTCGCCGACATCATGCGGCTCTCAGGCGAGGACGGCGCTGCCGTGCTGCCCACCCTGCGTGCGCGCGCTGCCTCGCTGCGAACTGCGCTGCTGCAGGCCGACGTCGCCGCCGCGAACGAGGCGAGCGAGCGGATGTCGGTCCCCGTGGCACTGCTGGGCGTCGCGTTCATGGCACTGCTCGGCTTCCCGGCGCTCTGGCGGATCCTGCTCGGCTCCGGCTGAGCTGTCCCGGAGCTTCCCGTCCCCGACCGACACGGCACCCCTGCACCGCCCAACCCTCACCACCAGCAAGGAGCCCTCATGGAGACCCTCGTCACCACCACCCTCACGATGCTCGCCGCCCTCTCGGACCGTGTCCGCACCGCCTGGCAGGCACGGGGCACCGATGCCGGCGCCAGCACGCTCGAACTGGTCATCCTCATCCTCGGCCTCATCGCCGTGGCCACGCTGCTCGTGGCGACCCTCACCGCGGCCGTGAAGTCCCGGACCGACCAGATCAGCTGATGGTCAGGCTCGCCGGCCCCGGGCTCAGACCGGCGCATCCCGTCGACCGGGGCGCCGCGACGGTGGAGCTCGCCGTCCTGGCTCCCGTGCTGCTGCTCGTCGTGTTCACGATCGTGCAGGTCGCGCTCTGGTCCTATGCCCGCAGCCTCGCCCTCGGGGCGGCGCAGGAGGGCGTCGCTGCGGGTCGGTCGTTCCAGGCACCCGCGCAGGCCGGCCGGGCGCGCGCCGAGGACTTCCTCGCTCGCACTGCCGGCGACTCCCTCCTGGCCAGCAGCGTCACCGCCCGTGCCACGGCCAGCACGGTTCGGGTCGAGGTGACCGGCCGAGCCCTGAGCGTGCTGCCCGGGGTGCCCGGGCTGCCGGTCAGGCAGCACGCCGAGGGCCCGGTGGAGCGGTACTCCCAGCCATGACCTGCTCTGATGCGCGCGGTTCGGCCACGGTCGAGTTGGCCGTCGTCGCACCGGCCCTGCTCGCCCTGCTGGGGCTGGTCATCATGGCCGGCCGGATCACCGCGGCCGGCAGTGCGGTCGAGCAGGCGGCTGCTGCCGGCGCCCGCGCGGCCTCACTGGCCCGTGATGAGCGGGCTGCCGAGCGCTCGGCCGATCACCTGGTGACGGCAGCACTGCGCGACCAGGGCGTCCGGTGCCAGGAGACCAGCACCCGGGTCGACACCAGCGGCTTCGCCGCGCGCATCGGGACCCCGGCCACCGTTTCCGTCGAGGTGCGGTGCGTCGTGCCGCTGCGCGACGTCGCGGTGCCGGGCATGCCCGGGCAACGGACCTTGACCGCTCGGGCCACGAGCCCCTTGGACACGTATCGGGGGCGGGGATGAGCGTGCAGCACGTGCCTGGTGAGCGGGGTGCGGTGACGGTGTTCGTAGCGGTGGCAGCGCTCGGGCTGCTCGCCCTCGCCGGCCTCGTCGTGGATGGGGCTGCGAAGGTGCGCGCCGTGCAGCGGGCTGATCGCGTCGCCGCGGAGGCCGCGCGTGCTGCCGGCCAAGCAGTCGACCGCTCAGCCGTGCTCGCCGGGACTGCCGTCCGGGTCGATCGGCGGGCTGCGCTGATGGCCGCTGAGCACTTCCTCGACCACGCCGGGATCGAAGGGGCGGCGACCGTGGCCCCGGGTGGTCGCAGCATCGAGGTCACCACCGCGACCAGCCAGGACACGGTGCTCCTGGGACTGATCGGCATCAGCAGCTTCCACGTCACCGGCCAGGCGAGCGTCGCACTCGTCGATGCACCTCTGAGGAGCCAACCATGAGGCCCGCCGCTCACCCCCGCATGGCGGAGGCGACCACCCCCCTGCCGCGAGCCCTCGCCGCCCTCGGCCTGCTCGTGGTCCTGCTCGCCGTCGTGCCGGTGGCCCTCGTCGCGCTGGGCCGAGCCCTGCCTGTTGATCTCGCCGCACTGGGGTCGGGATCGCTGCTGCGGCCGGACGACGGCGCCCTGCTGCTCGTGCTGCTGCTGGCGGTGGCGTGGGCGGCGTGGGCCGTCATGGCGGTGACCGTGGGACTCGAGGCGTGGGCCGCCGCCCGCCGGGTCCCCACGCCACGTCTGCCTGGACTCGCCGGCCCGCAACGCCTGGCCTCGGCGCTCGTCGCGAGCCTCATGGTGGTCCTCGCCAGCGGGGCCACGACGGCTGGGGCGGCCGCAGCCACCAGCGGCCACGCCGCGGCGCCCCCGCTGGCGCTGGCCCTCGCCCGTGTCACGGCACCAGCTGCGCCTGCCCCCGCTCTGGAAGCCCAGCCGGCCCCCGCTGCCCGGGGGGCAGCACAGCCCCCCGAGGCGATCGTGGAGCCGGCGAAGGTCGGTCCATCCGTCGTCGCCGCGCGCCATGACACGCTCTGGCGGCTGGCCGAGCGGCACCTCGGGGCCGGCGAGCGCTTCGCCGAGATCGTGTCGCTCAACGTGGGAGTCCCCCAGCCCGACGGACGAGCGCTCGGTCCGGACGGCCGCATCTACCCCGGCTGGACCCTCGCGCTGCCGGCCGACGCGCGACACGTCGAGACCGTCCTCGACCTGCGCACCCCTGGGGCGGACGAGTCGTCCTCGACCAGCGAGCATGTCGTCGAGCGGGGCGAGTCGCTGTGGCGCATCGCGGACGAGGAGCTCGGTGACCCGCTGCGCTACCCCGAGCTCTTCGAGGAGAACCGCGGCGATCGGCAGCCGGACGGGCGTCATCTCGAGGACCCGGACCTGATCCTGCCGGGATGGGTGCTGGAGCTGCCGAGCGATCCTGCCGGCGACGTCGCGCCCGGGGAGGTGGCGGGCCTTGGTCATGACGAGCGCCCATCTGTTGCTGTGCCGGGCGAGGACGCGGAGCCACCGGTGCGCGACGCCCAGACGGGTCCGGGCTCGCCGGCTGCCGAGCGGCCGGCCGAGCGCCTTCCCGACCTCGACCGGGGCCTGCCGAGTGGGACGTCGACCATGCCGCGGGCCGGCGGTGCCACCGCGCCCCGGTCCGCGCCTGGGGGCGACCCCGGCACGGTCCCCGCGCCGGCAGCAACGGGGCCGACGCCTGAGGAGACCACCATCGAGCGCGCCGCGCCGCCCGGGGCCGCGGCGAGACCCGACAACCCCACCACGATCGAACGTGCGGCCACCATGGACCCCACGGCGGTGGTGGCGCTCGCGGACGATCTCGACGAGGCCTCCGCCCTGCCCGAGGGAGGCACCCTGGGCGTGCTGCTGCTCGCGGGCATCGCCGGGGAGCTCGCCCGACGTCGCCGGCAGTACCAGCGCCATCGGCGACCCGGCGAGCGGATGCCGAGGCTCTCGGCACGGGCGCGGGCGTTCGAGGCGACGTTGCGGGAGCACGCCGATGAGGCCGACCCTGCCCTGCTCGAGCGCGCCCTCGTCCAGGTGTCGAGGTCGGCGCGTGCGGCGGGGATGCCCGTCCCCGCGGTGCGGGTCGTCCGCGCGGCGCGGTCGGGGGTCGAGCTCACCCTGGCTGAGGAATGGCACGAGGCCGAGCCGCTGGTCCCGTTCGTGGCCGTCGATGGCCGAACCTGGCGACTGGACTCGGGCCTGCTCGATGCAGCCGACGGCTCGGCCGGTGACGGCCCGTCCAACGGGCCCCATGAAGACCCGTCCAACAGGCCCCAGGATGCGGCGCCGCACGACGGGGACCTGGCGCCGGGCCGTGCCCTGCCGGGTCTGGTCGCCCTCGGGACCGACGCGGATCAGACCGTGCTCATCGACCTCGCCGAGCGCGGAACGCTGCGGGTGGCAGGCGATCCCGACCTGGTGGCGGACGTGCTGCGCGGCCTCACAGTCGAGGCCAGCTTCGGGCCGCTGCACACGACGGCAGCCCGCACGATCTGCCTCGCCGAGCCCGGTATCGCCGACGCCGCGGAGGCTGGCGAGATCACCATCGCGACGCCCCCCGAGGCAGCTGCGCT
>DASVBK010000065.1:0-5381 GCA_036375875.1 Candidatus Nanopelagicales bacterium | reverse complement strand
CGCGCAGGAGAACCGCGAGCTGGGCCTGGACATCAACGACGCCGGTGGGCAGGTGCTGCTCGACATGCGGGTGCGCCGCTACGGCTCGCACCACCAGAAGCTCGTCGTGCTGCGCCACCGCGGCCGGCCGCAGGACGACGTCGCGTTCATCGGGGGCATCGACCTGTGCCACGGGCGGCGCGACGACGCCGAGCATCGCGGTGACCCGCAGGCCGTCGAGATGGCCGAGGTGTACGGCGAGACGCCGCCGTGGCACGACCTGCAGGCCGCGATCCGCGGCCCAGCCGTGGGCGACGCCGAGCTGGTCTTCCGGGAGCGTTGGGAGGACCCCGCGCCGCTGACGGTCCACCCGGTGCGGGCCCTCATCGGCCTGGCCAGCGGCGAGGACCTCGTCGCCGAGCCGCTGCCACCGCAGTGGCCAGACCCGCCAGCGTGCGGCGGCACCGCGGTGCAGCTGCTGCGCACGTATCCGGCGCGCCGGCCGGCCTACCCCTTCGCCACCAGGGGCGAGCGCAGCATCGCCCGCGCCTACGAGCAGGTGCTCGGCCGGGCCCAGCGACTGGTCTACGTGGAGGACCAGTACCTGTGGTCGGCCGAGGTGGCCAAGGTCTTCGCCGCCGCGCTGCGTCGCGCCTCCGACCTACGGATGATCCTGGTGATCCCCGGGTACCCCAACCAGGACGGGACGGTCTCCGAGCTGCCGCAGTACGCCGGCCGCGAGGCCCCGCTGCGCATATTGCGCGAGGCCGGCGGGCAGCGCGTGGCGATCTACGGCCTGGAGAACGCCGAGGGCGTGCCGGTCTACGTGCATGCCAAGACCTGCATCGTCGACGACGCCTGGGCGTGCATCGGCTCGGACAACGCCAACCGGCGGTCGTGGACCAACGACAGTGAGCTCAGCGCCGCGTTCGTCGACCCGACCTGCCCACCGGACGGCTCGGGCACCGCGGGGGCGCTGCGTCGGACCCTGGCCCGGGAGCACCTCGGGGCGGCGGCCGAGGGCTGCGACCTCGACGACCCGGTGGCGTGGTTCGAGACCTTCGCTCGGACTGCCGCCGCGCTGGACGCCTGGCACGCGGAGGGCCAGCTGGGCCCGCGCCCGCCAGGGCACCTGCGCGCGTACCGGCAGCCGCCCCTCACCGGGCTGCAACGACTGTGGGCGCATCCGCTGCAGCGGGTGGTGTTCGACCCGGACGGCCGGCCGCTGCGGTTGCGGCTGGCGCGGCGTCGGAGGTTCTGAGGCACTCGGCCCGGTCGGACCGCCTCGCCGCATCACCCGCTGTCGACGAGGTTGGTCGCGGCGTCCCCGGGTAGGCGTCGTGCGGCGGGGATGGCGAGCGAGGCGAGCGAGGAGACGAGCAGATGGCTGACGAGCTGCGGGGCAGGCGGGTCGCGTTCCTGGCGACCAACGGATTCGAGGACTCGGAGCTCACGTCGCCCTGGGAGGCCGTGACGCGGGCCGGGGCCGAGGCGGTCCTGGTCTCGCCGGCCGGCGGTGCGATCACCGGCGAGCACGGGCACGAGCACCCGGTGGACCTGCCGGTGGGCCAGGCGCGGGCCCGGGACTTCGACGCCCTGGTCCTGCCCGGCGGCGTGGGCAACGGCGACAAGGTGCGCATGGACCCCCATGCCGTCGCCTTCGTCCGCGACTTCTTCGCCGAGTCCAAGCCGGTGGGCGCCATCTGCCACGGCGGCTGGGTCCTCACGGACGCCGATGTCGTCCGCGGCCGGCGCATGACCTCGTACCCGAGCCTGCGCACCGACCTGCGCAACGCGGGCGCCCATTGGGTGGACGAGCAGGTCGTCGTCGATGCCGGGCTGGTCAGCAGCCGCACGCCCGACGACCTGCCTGCGTTCAACGCCAGCCTCATCGAGGAGTTCGCCGAGGGCCGGCACGCGCGCCAGGCCTCGTGACCCCCTGCTCAGCCGAGGAACGGGTCGGCGCCGGCGCCTCTGGGCAGCGCGGGCAGCTCCTCGGCCAGCGCGTCCGTGAGCAGCGACACCAGGGCCTCCAGCTGGAGGTCTGCCGAGGCTGAGCCGTCGTCCTCGGGTGCCCCGTCAAGGGCTCGGGCCGCCAGCCCCGCCTTGCTGTCCAGCAGCTCGGCGATGCGCGCGTCGATGGTCTGGGCGGCGATGATGCGCCACGCGGTCACCGGCTCGTCCTGGCCGATCCGGTGGATCCGGTCGATGGCCTGAGTCTGCTCGGCATCGGTCCACGACAGCTCGGCCAACACCATGTTCGAGGCCACCTGGAGGTTCAGCCCCACGCCCGCGGCGGTCAGCGAGCACACCGCGATCGCGACCTCCGGGTCCTGCACGAACGCGTCCACGTTGCGCTGGCGCACGGTGCCGGTCTGGTCGCCGCGGATCGAGGCCGACCGGATGCCGCGCTCCGCGAACAGCGCCTCGGCCGCGTCCATCACGGCGATGTGCTTGGCGAAGAACACCACCTTGCCCACGTTGCGGGCCAGCTGCGCCGCGTAGTCGGCGGCCAGCGTCGCCTTGGCCTGCCCGATGCGGCGCATCATGCTGAACACGTTCTCGCCGGAGTCCGCGTCGCGGGCGTCCTCGCGCTCCCAGGTGGCCACCCGCCGCACCAGCTCGTGGTCGATGCCGTCGACCGGCACCCCGCCGGTGCGCCGCTCCTGCGCGTCGAGGTAGCGCCGCACCATGCGCCGGGCGAGCTCGCGCTCCGCCTCCCTGATCGACCGGCCCGCGGCGTCGTCGAGCTCGACGGGGAGGTCGGCGATGCGACGCGCGGGCAGGTCGGCGGCGACGTCGACCTTGCGCCGGCGCACGATCCCCATGTCGACCACGCAGCGGCGGGCGGCCTGGTAGAAGCCCGGCTCGCCCGGGGCCAGACCCGTGGCCTCGAGGCTGGCCATGAGGTCGCCGAGCGGCTTGCTGTCGTCGATCCAGCCGAGGAACTGCCAGATCGCGCGGAAGTCCTCGATGTCGTTGATGAGCGGCGTGCCGGTGAGGGCCATGAGCAGCGGCCGGCCGGTGCGCTGACGCACCCGCTCGGCGATCTCGAGCACGTGCTGGGAGCGCTGCGAGGACTTGTTCTTGATGAAGTGCGCCTCGTCGACGACCATCCCGCGGAACCCGAGGTCGCCGAGCCAGCCGACGTGCCGATCGAGCACCTCGTAGTTGACGACCACGATGTCGGCGAAGCCGTCGATGGTGTTGCCGTCGCCGTGCACGACCGTCGCCGGGTGGTCGGGAGTCCAGAGCCGTGCCTCGCGGGCCCAGTTGGTCTTCACGACGTTGGGCACCACGACCAGCAGCGGGTACGCGTCGGCCGCACGCGCGGCCAGCAGGGCCTGCGCGGTCTTGCCCAGGCCCGGCTCGTCGGCCAGCAGGAAGGTGCGGTGCCCGTCGGCCGCAGCGGCCACGACCTGGGCCTGGTGCGGCATGAGCGCGAGAGTGCCCGGCAGCCACACGTGGGCCGGCGGGGGCAGCGGCATGCACGAGACCGCGCCGGCCCCGCCCATCTCGAACGAGCGGAACAGCGGGCCGAGCAGCTCCCAGCCCGCCAGTCGCTGGGCGCGGAACGGTCGGGGGCGGACCGATTCGTAGTCGGGGGGCAGGAACGGGTTGGCCAGCTGCCGGGCGACGATCGCCTGCGGCACGACGCGGCGCTTGGCCGTCGCGGCCTCGGCGGCCGGCTCCGGCTCGGGCTCCTCCTCGACGACCTCGCGGCCGGCGGCCTCGAGCATCTCGCGGCGCAGCTCCTTGGCTGCTCCGGAGACCTCGGCGTCCTCGGCGAGCAGCGCGAGCAGCGAGGTGTCCCGTGCCGCGGTCCGGGCCAGGATGGTGGCGATGCCGTCCAGGCGCTTGAGCTGCTCGGTGCGGGCCGCGTCACGCAGCGCATCGTCGGCCTTGACGCTGGCGCGCTCCTCGCGCACCAGCAGGGCGACCACCTGGAACTTGGTGCGCACGGAGCTGGTCGTGCTGCCCCGCTCGACGGCGGACTCGACCTGGCGCACCGCACGCGCCAGCACGGGCACGATGCCCTCGTTGCGCGTCGTAGTCGTCGTCGCGCCCTGCTGCGCGGCACGCGGCGCGCCGCGCCGGGCACCGGCCTGGCGCTGGCCTCGTCGAGCCAAGGACCCCTCCTCGCGTCTGCCAGCCGCACGGGCGGCTGGCCGGCAGGCCCTCGCCTGCCGCCCCCCGTGGCACCGCGTCCGGACGACGCCCGGCCAGCCGGCCCGCTGCGTCGTGCGCCGCTGCGTGCGCCACCACCGCGACCGCACGCCGGACGTGCGCCCGACCTGCGCGGGGGGTGCCACGGGCGGTGCTCGCCCGGCGCGCACGCCCGACCGCCCGGCTGTCGCTGCCCCGAGCGGCACGATCCCCTGTCGCTGGGGAGAACGGTAGCGCCTCACGGGCGCCTTCGTGCACCACAGGCCCACGTGCAGCGGGCCGGCGGGTCGGGCCGCCCCCGCTCAGGCCGTGCTGGGCCCCTCCCAGAGGTTGATCCCGCCGTCCACCGCGTGCCGGTCGATCGCGGCGAGCTCCTCCTCGGTGAAGTCCAGCCGGTCGATCGCCGCCACGCTGTCCTCGAGCTGGCCCACGCTCGACGCCCCGATGAGCGCGGAGGTGACCCGGAGGTCGCGCAGCACCCACGCGATCGCCAGCTGCGCCAGGGTCTGCCCGCGGCTGGCCGCGATCTCGTTGAGCGCGCGGACGTGGGCGAGGTTCTCCTCCGTGAGCAGGTCTGCCGACAGGCTCTTGTGCTGGGCCAGCCGGGAGTCCTCCGGCACGCCGCCCAGGTAGCGGGCGGTGAGCATGCCCTGGGCGAGCGGCGAGAAGCCGATGCAGCCCACCCCGGCCTCGCCGAGCACGTCGAGCAGCTCGGCCTCGATCCAGCGGTTGAGCATCGAGTACGAGGGCTGGTGGATGAGCAGCGGCGTGCCGAGCTCAGCCAGGATCGCCAGCGCCTGGCGGGTGCGGTCGGGGGAGTACGACGAGATGCCGATGTACCTGGCCTTGCCGGCCCGGACCGCGCTGTCCAGCGCGCCCATCGTCTCCTCGAGCGGCGTGTCGGGGTCGAAGCGGTGGTGGTAGAAGATGTCGACGTGGTCCAGGCGCAGCCGGCGCAGGGACTGGTCCAGCGAGTCGAGCAGGTACTTGCGCGAGCCGAGGTCGCCGTACGGGCCCGGCCACATGTCCCAGCCGGCCTTGGTCGAGATCACCAGCTCCTCGCGGTAGGGGGCGAAGTCCTCGGCCAGGATGCGCCCGACGTTGGTCTCCGCGCTGCCGTACGGCGGGCCGTAGTTGTTGGCCAGGTCGAAGTGCGTGACGCCGAGGTCGAACGCCCGCCGCAGGATGTCGCGCTGCCGCTGGATGGGGGTGTCGTCGCCGAAGTTGTGCCAGCA
>DASVBK010000061.1:0-2644 GCA_036375875.1 Candidatus Nanopelagicales bacterium | reverse complement strand
GGGGCAGGCCTCCGGGCTGCAGAGCACGTTCCGGCAGCTGGGCTCAGCGCTGGGCGTGGCGATCCTCGGCTCGCTGCTCATCGGCACCCTGGGCCGGGCCACCGAGGCCGGCCTGGTCGAGCAGGGCGCTCCCGAGCAGGTGGCGACCCAGGTCTCCGAGGTGGTGAGCGGCTCAGCGGGCGCGGTGATCCCGAGCCTCGAGGCCGACCCGGCGACGGCGGCTGCCGGCGCCGTGGCCTCGGACGCGATGATCCAGGCGAGCAAGGTCACGACGGGCGTTGCTGCAGCGATCATCGCCCTGGGCCTGGTCGCCACGTGGGCGCTGCCCGAGAGCACCGCCCGACTGGGGCTGGTGCCGCCGGAGGCCCGGGCGACGCGGCGGCGACGCCGGGGGCGTGCCGCGGACCCGGCGCCCGACCCAGCCGCCTGAGCGGCTCGGTCAGGGCTGCTGCTGCGCCCGCCCGGTCGGCGGTTCCGGCGCGGTCGCCTCGGATGCGACGGTGGGGGTCTCCTGCGTCGGGAGGGCGTCCTGGGCACCGGGATCGCCGGGTCCGCCCTGCTGGTCGGGGCCATCCTCGTCGGTGGCGGCCTGGGCCGCTCCGGCACCGGAGTGCGTGGCTCCGGCCCGCCCCTTCACCTGCCGATGCTCCAGCGCCACCTCGATGTTGCGGGCCGCCTCCTGACGTGGCCGCAGCAGCACGAAGAAGCTGAGCACCGCCGAGATGAGCACGGCGGCGAACGCCAGGCCCCAGCCGCGCATGCCCACCAGGTACAGCGCGCCGCCGGTCACCAGGAGCAGCGCGATGCGCAGCAGGCCGTAGCGCAGGCCGGCGTGCGGGATGGGACCGGGGGGCCCGGGCGCCGCCCCGGGCGGTGGCGTGGGGTTCGGCTCCGACATGCTCCACTCCTCCTGGATCGTCGGCGGCTTGGTCACGCGCCCAGCAGGCGGGCTCTGCCCGATCCCAGCTGGACCATCCCTGGGGCGCCGGCCGGGAGCGCGCGCGCTGTGGGTGGAGCCTATGTCTGCCCGGCGCAGGGGGCCTCGTGGGGTGCGATGGCCGGAGGCACCCCACGAGGCGGGTCGGAGGTCCCGCCATCGGGAGTCCCCAGTCTGGTGGCCCGTTCCACGGCACCGGGTTAGCCTGTGCCCAACTACCGGCGAAGGGGTTGCAGTGGGCCGACTCATCCTCGTGATCGCCGCCCTCGCGCTGCACCTGTACGTGCTCATCGACCTGGTCCGCAGCCCGTCGGGCGAGGTGCGCCTGCTCCCGAAGTGGCTGTGGTTCCTGGTCTGGCTGCTGCCGATCGCCGGGCCGCTGTGCTACCTGCTCGCGGGTCAACCCCGCGTGGAGCGGGGCCAGGGCGGCGGCGGCGGCGGCGGGGGTGGGATCACCGGCGGGCCGCGCCCCCGGGGTCCCGTCGCGCCGGACGACGATCCGGAGTTCCTCAAGCGCCTCGACGAGCAGTCGTGGGCCGCGCGCATGGAGCGGCTGCGCCGCGAACGAGGCACGCGCGGCGGGCCGCCGTCCGGCCAGGAGCAGCGCCCGATCGACCCCGCTCCCGGTCCGGAGTCACCGGCCGAGGGCCCTGACGACCACGTCCTGCCGAGCCCCGACGAGGCGCCGGGGGAGGGTGCCACGCGCTGACCGCAGGGCAGCGATGTGCCGCCAGCAGGTCACCTGCACCCTCGCCGAGCGCTGGCGGGGGGCGGTGCCGCCGGTCAGCCTGCGGGCCACGGTGGGCCCGAGGCCCACCCGCCCAGGATGCCCCGCTGGTCGTGTGAGTGGGCTCGCCGGCCGCGCCGTCGGTGGTGACCGCAACGCTGCCCATGCCCTCCCCGGAGACGACGACACGTCGGCTCGCTCGGGGTCTTGATTGGACGTGCACAACTCAATGGTGCACAATCTACCTATGACCTCCATCTACGACCTGTCCTTCACCAGCAACCGTGGCGAGACCGTGGCGCTCGACCAGTACCGAGGCAGGCCCCTGCTGATCGTGAACACGGCCAGCAAGTGCGGGTTCGCCCCGCAGTACGACGGGCTGCAGGCGCTGCACGAGCAGTACGGCCCCCAGGGCCTGGTCGTGCTCGGCTTCCCGTGCGGCCAGTTCGCCAACCAGGAGCCCGGCGACGACGAGGCCATCGAGGAGTTCTGCCGGATCAACCACGGCGTCACCTTCCCGCTGAGCACGAAGGTCGACGTCAACGGCAAGGAGACTGACCCGGTCATCGCGTTCGTGAAGGAGCGGTCGAAGGGCCTGCTCGGCTCATCCGTGAAGTGGAACTTCACGAAGTTCCTGGTGGGCCCGGACGGCGTGACCGTCACGCGGTACGCGCCCAGCACCGAGCCCGCCGCGCTCGTCGACGACATCGAGGCGCTGCTCCCGACGCAGGCGGCATGACCGACGACGGCCTCCCGCAGCTGCAGCTGGACAACCAGCTGTGCTTCCTGTTCCACCGGATCAGCCGGGACCTCACAGCCGCCTATCGGCCGCTGCTGGCCGACCTGGGGCTGACCTACCCCCAGTACCTGGTCATGCTCGTGCTGTGGGAGCGCGACGGGCTGGGGGTCGGTGAGCTCGGCGAGCGGCTCTGCCTGGACTCCGGCACCCTCTCGCCGCTGCTGCGGCGCCTCGCCGACGC
>DASVBK010000058.1:0-24607 GCA_036375875.1 Candidatus Nanopelagicales bacterium | reverse complement strand
CCCGCCGGCCAGGCCCGCGTCCAGCCCCGCCTCAGGACCTGCTCGATCGCTAGGCTCATGCGTGCTCCGCGGCGCATCGAGGCGCGCGGACAGCCCATGACCGCGTCCTGCGGGTCAGGCGTGGGTCGAGCGCGAGGAGGGAACCAGGTGCGCTTCGGCCACTTCGACGACGACGCCCGGGAGTACGTGATCACCACCCCGCGGACGCCGTACCCGTGGATCAACTACCTGGGCTCCGAGCAGTTCTTCTCGCTGCTGTCCCACCAGGCAGGTGGCTACTCGTTCTACCGCGACGCGCGGATGCGTCGGCTCACCCGGTACCGCTACAACAACATCCCCAACGACGCCGGCGGCCGCTACCTCTACGTGCACGACGGCGGCGACGTGTGGACGCCGTCGTGGCTGCCCGTCAAGGCGGACCTGGACCACTTCGAAGCCCGCCACGGCCTGGGCTACTCGCGGATCACCGGCGAGCGCAACGGCCTGTCGGTCAGCACCTTGTTCTTCGTGCCGCTGGGTGAGGACGCCGAGGTGCAGCGCATCACGGTCACCAACACGTCCGACGCGCCCAAGCAGGTGACCCTCTTCTCGTTCGTGGAGTTCTGCCTCTGGAACGCCCACGACGACCAGACCAACTACCAGCGCAACCTCTCCATCGGCGAGGTCGAGATCGAGCTGGACGGGCCCCACGGTGGCTCGGCGATCTATCACCGGACCGAGTACCGCGAGCGCCGCGATCACTACGCGGTCTTCGCGATCAACGCCCGCGCCGACGGCTTCGACACCGACCGCGACACGTTCGTCGGCCCGTGGAACGGCCTCGGCGAGGCCGCGGTGCCCCGCGCGGGCCGCTCAGCGGACTCCGTCGCCTCGGGCTGGTACCCGATCGGCTCGCACTCGGTGCACCTCGACCTCGCCCCCGGGGAGTCCCGCGACCTGGTGATCGTGCTGGGCTACATCGAGAACCCCCAGGACCAGAAGTGGGCCGACGAGGTCCAGCAGGTCGTCAACAAGCAGCGTGGGCACGCGCTGCTGGGGCGGTTCGCCACGGCCGAGCAGGCTGACGCCGCGTTCGCGGCCCTGCAGGCGCACTGGACCGGCCTGCTGTCGACGTACTCCGTGCGCAGCACCGACGAGCGGCTCGACCGCATGGTCAACATCTGGAACCAGTACCAGTGCATGGTCACGTTCAACATGAGCCGCTCGGCCTCGTTCTTCGAGACCGGCATCGGCCGCGGGATGGGCTTCCGCGACTCGAACCAGGATCTGCTCGGGTTCGTGCACCTCATCCCCGAGCGCGCTCGCGAGCGGATCCTCGACATCGCCGCGACGCAGTTCCCCGACGGCTCGGCGTACCACCAGTACCAGCCGCTGACCAAGCGCGGCAACCACGACGTGGGCAGCGGGTTCAACGACGATCCGCTGTGGCTGATCGCCGGCGTGGTGGCCTACCTCAAGGAGACCGGGGACTTCGGGATCCTCGACGAGCAGGTGCCCTTCGACAACGACCCGGCGCTGGCGGCCCCGCTGTTCGAGCACCTCACCCGGTCCTTCGAGTTCACGGTCGCGAACCGCGGCCCGCACGGCCTGCCCCTCATCGGCCGGGCCGACTGGAACGACTGCCTGAACCTCAACTGCTTCTCGAACACCCCCGGGGAGTCCTTCCAGACCACGGAGAACGAGGTCGGCGGGCAGGCCGAGTCGGTGTTCATCGCCGCGCAGTTCGTGCTCTACGGCGGGCAGTACGCGCAGCTGGCCCGACGCCTGGGCCTCGACGAGGTGGCCGACCGCGCCGAGGGGCTGGTCGACGAGATGCGCGAGGCGATGATGGCCCACGCATGGGACGGCGACTGGTTCCTGCGCGCCTACGACTTCTTCGGCAACCCCATCGGGACCGCCGCCGACGCCGAGGGCCGGATCTGGATCGAGCCGCAGGGGTTCGCCGTGATGGCTGGCGTCGGGCTCGAGCCTGGGGCCGATGGCCGGCCGGCCCCGGCGCTGCGGGCCCTGGACGCCGTCGAGGAGCTCCTGGGCACCCCGCACGGCCTGGTGCTGCAGTACCCCGCCTACACGACGTACCGCATCGAGTACGGCGAGGTCTCCACCTATCCGCCGGGGTACAAGGAGAACGGCGGCATCTTCTGCCACAACAACCCGTGGGTGATCATCGCCGAGACGATGGTCGGCCGCGGTGCGCAGGCGTTCGAGCACTACCAGCGGATCACGCCCGCCTACCGCGAGGAGATCAGTGACGTCCACCGCCTCGAGCCCTACGTCTACGCCCAGATGATCGCCGGCAAGCAGGCCGTGCGCGCCGGCGAGGCGAAGAACTCGTGGCTGACCGGGACGGCGGCGTGGAACTTCGTGGCCGTCTCGCAGTACCTGCTGGGGGTGCGCCCGGACTACGACGGGCTGGTGATCGACCCGCAGCTCGGCCCGACCGTGCCGGCGTTCACCGTGCGCAGGGTCGCGCGTGGGGCCACGTACGAGATCGCGGTGACGAACTCGGGGACCCCCGGGGCCCGTGGCCGGCTGGTCGTCGACGGCCAGCCGATCCAGGGCAACCTGGTGCCGTACGCGCCACCCGGCTCAACCGTGCGCGTGGACGTCACCCTCTGAGCCTCCGCCGCCCCGAGCCCACCGCCGACTTGATCCAAGTCCGGGCGCAGTGTGCGGTCCAGGACTTGGATCAAGTCCCCTCTCGCGGTCCCGGACTTGGAGCGAATCGGCTGTGGGAGCGGGGGCGGGGCGCTCAGTTCTCGCCCTGGGCGCGGGTGTAGGCGGGCGCCCCGTCGTACTCCTCGAGCTTCTCGACGTGCATCCAGCGGTAGACCCGGCCGATGCGCGACAGCAGGTCGAGCACGGACTCCGGGTGCCATGTGCCGCGGTCGGTGATGACGAACCTGCAGCGGAAGTGGTCCACGCAGTCGGTCGCGCCGCCGGTGCTCGGGTACACCACGGTGCCCCGGTTGGAGACCATCTTCAGGGTGTAGGGCGTGCCCGCGACCAACCGGTCCAGCTGCTCGCCGATCCGGGCCGGGGCGTCCGGCGTCTCGATGAACACGTCCACGCCGACCTTCTGGCGGGAGCCGAGCTCGGAGCGGACGTCCTCGCGGGCGATCTCGGGCAGCTTGATCTGCGCGTAGCGGCGACTGGCCACCGACGAGCGCTGACCCATCCGCTCCAGCACCGCCTCGGTGAACGCCGTGGTCCCGACCGACGCACCCACCTTCACGTCCTGCGTGTGGATGCCCTCCTCCAAGGTGGCGAAGATGGCCTGCTCCATGCGCTCGGCCGCGTCGAACTGCCCGATGTGGCGCAGCAGCATGACCGCCGAGAGCGCCACGGCGGTGGGGTTGGCCACGTCCTTGCCGGCGTACTTCGGGGCGGAGCCGTGCACGGCCTCGAAGATCGCCACGTCGTTGCCGAGGTTTGCCGAGGGCGCGAACCCGAGGCCCCCCACGAGCGCGCTGGTGAGGTCGGACAGGATGTCGCCGTTCATGTTCGTGGTGACGATCACCTCGAACTGCTCGGGAGCCTTCACCAGCTGGTGCGCGGCGTTGTCCACGATGACGTGCCAGGCCTCGATGTCGGGGTAGTCGCCGGCCGCGGCGAGGAACTCGCGCTGCAGCATCCCCTCGGTCATCTTCATGATGTTCGACTTGGTCGCAGCCGCCACGTTCGTGCGCCCCTCGGCCACGGCCAGCTCCAGCGCGGTGCGCGCGATGCGCTGCGAGCCCAGGCGGCTGATCAGCTTGAGGCACTGCGCCACGTCCGGGGTCTGCATGTGCTCGATGCCCGCGTAGAGGTCCTCGACGTTCTCACGCACCACGACGAGGTCGATCCCGCGCCCGGAGTAGGGGGTCGGCACGCCGGGGAGCTCGCGGACCGGCCGGACGTTCGCGTAGGTCTCGAACAGCTTGCGCAGCGTGACGTTCGCGCTCTTCTCACCGAACCCGACCGGGGTCTCCAGCGGTCCCTTGAGGACCAGGCCCGTGCGCCGGATCGACTCGATGGTCTCGGTGGGCACCCCGCTGGCCACGCCGGCGCGGAAGACCGAGGCGCCCGCGTCGGCGCGCTCCCACACGACGTCGGCGCCGGACGCCTCGACCATGGCGAGCGCTGACGCGACGACCTCGGGACCGATCCCGTCGCCGGGGATGACGGTGATGGGCACGCTCATGGATGGCCTCTCCTCGTAGGTGAGAAGAAGAATACATGAATCATACTTCACGTCAACGCCGCGTCAGGCCGCGCGGCGCTCCACCTCCGGAGCGACTGGCCTGACGCCTTCGGAGCGCCGGGGACGGATCAGCAGCGCTCCCAGGGCCACGCCGGTCAGGTCGGCCAGCACGTCGAGCGGCTCGCCCGAGCGGTCGGGCAGGAGCACGTGCTGGATCAGCTCGCTCACGGGGGCATGGGCTGCCATGAGCCCGATGGCCCAGCTGCGCGGCATCCCGGCTCGGGCCAGGGCAACGGTCGGCAGCAGGAAGACCGCCACGTGGATGACCTTGTCCAGGGGGAACCCGCCGGTGTCCACCGCGGGTGCGCGCGGCGCGTAGAGCACCGCGAGCTGGAGCCCCACGGCAGCCGCAGCAGCCCCGACCCTCGCCCGTCGTCCCACCAGCCCACACTACGGGGCAGTACTGTCGGCCGCGCCCGCAATCGAGCAGGGCTCGGACCGGGTGCCCGCAGGAGTCGCCAGCCCAGCCCCTTCATCGCCGGGGTGACCGACCGCAGGAGGACGACGTGGCCGACGTGTCGACCCAGCCTGAGCAGTTCCCCGCGCCCGCGGATCCGGCCGCGCCCGGCCCGCTGCCGCCGCGCCGGATCGCGGTGCTCTGCGTGCTCGCCGCGGCCGTGGGCCTGCTGGGCGGCCTGGGGGCGTCGATCTTCGTCTGGGTCGAGCACGAGCTGCAGGTGCTGCTGTGGGCGGACCTGCCCGAGGCGCTCGGCCAGGCGGAGGCCAGTGGCTGGCTGGCGGTCCTGATCCTGTGCACGGGTGCGCTGCTGGTCGTCCTGGCCCATCGACTGCCCGGGCACGCCGGGCACTCGCCGCTGGACGGGTTCGGCCTGGACATCGGTCCGAGGGAGGTCGGCTCGGTGCTGCTGGCAGCCCTGGCCTCGCTCTCCTTCGGCGCCGTCCTGGGTCCCGAGGCCCCGCTCATGGCCGTGGGCACCGCCCTTGGCGCCATGGCGTTCCGTGACCCGGCCAACCCCGTGCGGATGGTGATGATGCTGGCCGGTGCGATGGCGGCCGTGGGCGCGATCTTCGGCAACCCCCTCATCACGGCGATCCTGCTGCTCGAGTTCGCCGCGGTCGCGGCCGCTGCCGGGGGGCCGGGCGCACAGCTGGCCACTCCGCCGGTGCTCATGGCCGCGCTGTCGGCACTGGCCAGCGGCTACCTGCTGCAGGTGGGCCTGGAGTCCTGGTCGGGTCTCGGCGAGGCCCAGCTGGGGCTGCCGGGGCTCCCGCCGTACGCCGAGGTGCACCTGATCGACCTCGCGGTGGCGGTCCCGCTGGCGATCGTCGTCGCACTCGTGACCCTGCTCGCCCGCGTGGTGGCCGAGGGCGTCGACCGCTACGCCGGTCGGTCGCCGCTGCCCACCCTGCTGGTCGCCGCAGTGGTCATCGCGCTGTCGGCCGTGGCCGTGCGGGCGATCACCGGGGGCAGCCTGGACCTGGTGCTGTTCTCCGGCCAGGCCGCGATGCCCGACTACTTGGGGCTCACCAGCGTGGGCACGATCCTGGTGATCCTGCTGGGCAAGTTCGTCGCCTACGCCGCAAGCCTGGGCAGCGGCTTCCGAGGCGGCCCGATCTTCCCTGCCGTGGCGCTGGGCGCCCTGCTGGCCACCGCGGCGGCCCTGCTCGTCGACGGGGCCTCGGTCTCGGCCCTCGCCGCGACGGCCATCGCCGCCGCGACCGCCGCCATGATGCGCATGCCCTTCCTGGCCACGCTGCTCGCCGTCACGCTGACCTATCCGGCGGGTGGCGCCACCACGGTCACGGCCATCCTCGGCACCGTCGTGGGCCTGCTGACCCGGCTCGCCGCCGAGCAGCGCTTGCCGCGGCTGGCGCCCCGGGTGCACGCCGACTGACGCCTGGCGGGTCCTCCAGCGCCGCCATGGCGCAGTGCTCGCGCGGGGCCTCCGGCGCCCGAGGTCCCCACCAAGGGCCGCGCCGGGCGGGGTGCGGCACCCCCACCACCCACGCGCGACTCGCCCGGTGGCATGGGGACTTGCGCGAAGTTACCCGTCGGTAGCATCATGGGGTTACTGACGGGTAACCGCCGCCGATGGCGTGCACCCTCCCTCGCCCGGCTGATCCAGCGTGAAGGAGTTCGGATGTCCCACTACAAGTCCAACCTTCGTGACATCGAGTTCAACCTCTTCGGGGTCTTCGGTGGCGCCGAGCGGCTGGGCAGCGGCCCGTACGCCGAGCTCGACGCGGGCACCGTCAAGGAGGTGCTGCGCGAGGTGCGCACGCTCTGCGAGGGCCCGCTCGCCGAGTCGTTCGCCGAGGCCGACCGCAACCCGCCCAAGTACGACCCGAAGACGATGACCGTCGAGATGCCTGCGGCGTTCGCCAAGTCGTACGCCGCGCTCATGGCGTCGGGCTTCTGGCGCCTGGACCTGCCCGAGCACCTCGGTGGCTCCGGTGCCCCGCCCTCGGTGCGCTGGGCGGTGGCCGAGATGATGCTGGGCGCCAACCCCGCGCTCTACATGTACATGTCCGGCCCCGGCTTCGCCTCGATCGTCGACAACCTCGGCACCGAGGAGCAGAAGCAGTGGGCGCAGGTCATGATCGACCGCGAGTGGGGCGCCACGATGGTGCTCACCGAGCCCGACGCGGGCTCGGACGTGGGTGCCGGCGTCACCAAGGCCTTCCCGCAGGCCGACGGCTCGTGGCACATCGAGGGCGTGAAGCGGTTCATCACCTCCGGTGAGCACGACATGGCCGAGAACATCGTGCACCTGGTCCTGGCCCGGCCGGTCGGCGTCGAGGGCGTCGGCGGTCCCGGCACCAAGGGCCTGAGCCTGTTCTTCGTGCCGAAGTACCACTTCGATGCCGAGGGCAACCTGGGTGAGCGCAACGGCGCCTACGTCACCAACGTCGAGAAGAAGATGGGCCTCAAGGTCTCGACGACCTGCGAGATCACCTTCGGCCAGCACGGCACGCCGGCACAGGGCTGGCTCGTGGGCGAGGTGCACGACGGCATCGCGCAGATGTTCAAGGTGATCGAGTACGCGCGCATGATGGTCGGCACGAAGGCCATCGCGACCCTGTCGACCGGCTACCTCAACGCCCTGGACTACGCCAAGCAGCGCGTGCAGGGCGCGGACCTGACCCAGATGATGGACAAGGCCGCCCCGCGCGTGGCCATCACGGCGCACCCCGACGTGCGGCGCAGCCTCATGCTGCAGAAGTCGTACGCCGAGGGCATGCGCGCCCTGGTGCACCTCACCGCGTACTACCAGGACCAGCTCGACATGGCGGCCAGGGGCGGCACGCCCGAGGTCGACCACGACATGGCCGAGCGGGTCAACGACCTGCTGCTGCCCATCGTCAAGGGCGTGGGCTCCGAGCGCTCGTACGAGCTGCTCGCGACCTCGCTGCAGACGCTCGGTGGCTCGGGCTTCCTGCAGGACTACCCGATCGAGCAGTACATCCGCGACGCGAAGATCGACACCCTCTACGAGGGCACGACCGCGATCCAGGGCCTGGACTTCTTCTTCCGCAAGATGGTGCGCGACCAGTTCAAGGCCGTGATGTACCTCGGCGGGCAGATCGCGGAGTTCAGCAAGGGCGACGCGGGCGGTTCATTGACCAAGGAGCGCGAGCTGCTCGGCAAGGGCCTCGAGGACGTGCAGGCGGTCATCGGCGTGCTCGGCGGCTGGGCCATGGCCTCGCAGCAGACCCCGACCGAGATCTACAAGGTGGGCCTGAACACCACCCGGCTGCTCATGATGATGGGCGACCTCGTGGTCGGCTGGCTGCTGCTGCGCCAGGCCGAGATCGCCGAGGCGGCGCTGGCCGCCGGGGCGACGGCCAAGGACACCCCGTTCTACGAGGGCAAGGTCGCCGCGGCCAAGTGGTTCGCCGCCAACCGGCTGCCGCTGCTTGCTGCCGAGCGGGTCGTGGCCGAGTCGACGACCGGCGAGCTCATGGAGCTGCCGGAGGCCGACTTCTGAGCCGCTCCTGGGCCGCCTAGCGGCTGATGGGACCAGACAGGCCCCGTCGGAGGGATGGACACCCCGGCGGGGCCTGTCGCTGTCCGCGCAGCAGGAGACCGTAGGGCAGGACTGGAGGTGGATCGTATACCCTATGGGGTATGCGTCGTGTCCTCCTGCTGCTTGCCGCCCTCGTCGGCGTCACCGCCCTGCTCACCGGCTGCTCCGGCTCCTCCTCGAGCGTCTCGACCGTGGGCGCCCAGGAGTTCGTGACCAGCGCGGCGGAGCCCGGCACGGTCGTCGTCGACGTCCGCACCCCGGCGGAGTTCGCCGCCGGTCACGTCGATGGTGCCGTGAACATCAACGTGGAGTCCCCCGACTTCGCGACGCAGATCGCGGCCCTGCCCAAGGACACCACGTACGCGGTCTACTGCCGCACGGGTCGGCGCTCGGCGCTGGCCACGGACCAGATGGCCGAGGCCGGCTTCACGAGCGTGGTCAACCTGCAGGGTGGGCTCGCCGACCTGCAGGCGGCTGGCGCCCCCGTCGTCACGGGCTGAGGCCCTGCCTCCGCCGCGGCTGCCCGGCCGTTGGCGGTTGCTTCGCCGCGCTCTGCAGCAGCGTGCCGACCAGGAGGTGTGACCGGGCGGGGCGGATCCATGAGGGGAGGGTCGGGAGGCGGCGGGAGCGGCCGGGGCGGCGGGAGCGGCCGAGGGCGTGAGGGGATCGCCGAGCGAGCCGCGTGGCGAGGGCCCGGCAGGGCAACCCTCAGCGGATGCGGCGGTCCTCCAGCGCGGGGAACGCGCCGCGCCAGGCCGCCACGCGGGTCGGGTCGATCGTCACGCTGAGCACCTCCTCGCCGGGGCCCGCCTCGGCCAGCACCTCGCCCTGCGGGTCCACGACCATCGACAGCCCGGCGATCGGGACGCCGCCGTGCGTCCCGGACTCGTTGCACGCCAGGACGTAGCTCTGGTTCTCGATCGCCCGGGCCCGCGCCAGCACCTGCCAGTGCACCTGCCGGCGCTCCGGCCAGCCGGCGGGCAGGACGAAGGCCTGGGCCCCGCGGTCCACCATCGCGCGGAACAGCTCGGGGAACCGCAGGTCGTAGCAGGTCGCCAGCCCTGTCGGTCCCAGCGGGCTGTCGACCAGGGTCAGCTCCTCGCCCCCGCTCATCACGGTCGCCTCCCCACCGTTGAACCCGAACAGGTGCACCTTGCGGTAGACCGCGACGAGCGCACCCGTGGGATCGAGCACCACCTGGGTGTTGAAGTGCTGGGGGCCGTCGGGCCCGATCCGCACCTCGGGGAACGAGCCACCGAACACCCAGGCCCGGGTGTCAGCGGCAAGCCCGGCCAGCGCACGGCACAGCGGCCCGTCGATCGGCTCGGCGTGCGGCGCCATGAGGTCGATCGCGAACGCCCCGATCGACCACAGCTCGGGCAGTACCACGAGGTCGTGGTCGGCGGCCACCTCGGCGGTCATCGCCAGCACGCGCGCCACGCGTTCGGCGACAGGCTCCTCATCGGTGATCGCCACCTGCATGAGGGCCACTGCCACCGACATGATCCCCAGCGTAGCCGCGGGGCGTCACGGGGGGTGCGCCCAGCGCGCCGTCGCGACGGCCTTGGCCAGCGGCTCAGGTGCCGGCGAACGACCCCTGCCAGCGGCTCAGGCGCCGGCCGGGCCGCCCTTGGCCGCGACCAGCGCCGCCCGGTCCTCCTCGGCGTACCGTGCCAGCGTCGCCTGCTCCTCGTCCCGCTTGGGGAACAGGAAGAAGATGATCAACGCGCCGACCAGCACCGCGACGATGCCGGCCGTGTAGGCCCAGTCGTCGCCCTGCAGGAAGGACATCTTGGCCGCCGCGATGATCTCGCTGGAGTACTGGGGGTTGTTGGCGGCCATCTCCGAGGCGCTCGAGAACGACTTGGTGAGCTCGGACTGCGTCTGCTCGGTGACCGAGTCGGCCTGCGGTGAGGCCCCGATGGCCGCGGTCATGGCGGTGGCGTAGCCCGCGGTGAGCAGCGCTCCGAAGATCGACTGCATGATCGCCCCGCCGAGGTCGCGCTGCAGGTCCGCGGTGCCCGAGGCCATGCCGACGCGGGTCACGGGGACCGAGCTGGTCAGCGAGTGCGACGCAGGCGTGCCGGCCAGGCCGACCCCGGCACCGATGAAGGCGTACGCCAGGCCCACCTGCCAGTACGGCGAGCTCTCGGTCCAGACGAGGAGCATCGTGAGGAACGCCAGGCCGACGAACACGTAGCCGACGAGCAGCGTGAACCGGGCACCATGGGACTGCACGAGCTTGGCCGAGCGGGGCGCGACCACCACCATGACCAGCGCCGCGGGGATGATCGCGGCGCCGGCGTCGAGGGTGGAGTACCCCAGCACGTTCTGCAGGAACTGCTGGCCCACGAAGGCAGCGGCCATGAGCGACCCGAACACGATGATGCCGGCCAGCGCCGCGACCCAGAAGATCCGCCGGCCGGCCACCTCGAGGTCGTACAGCGGGTTCGGCGCGCGCCGCTGCCGCAGCAGGAACGCCACGCCCGACGCCAGCGCGATGATCGCCAGCGAGAGCACGAGCGTCCCGGCGTTGGGGACGGCCGCGAAGTTGATGCCGAGCACCAGCGCGCCGACCAGCACCACCGAGAGCATGCCGCCGAGGTTGTCCACCGGATCGGTGGTCTCGTTGACGTGGGCGGGCACCGAGCGCAGCGCGAGCGGGAACGCGAGGACCACCAGCGGCAGCGTGATGAGGAACACCGACCCCCACCAGAAGTGCTGCAGTGTCAGGCCCGAGAGCAGCGGGCCCAGCGAGGAGATCGCCCCGCCGATGGCCGACCACAGCGCGATGGACCGGGTGCGGGCCCCGCCGGTCCACAGGGCGGTGATCAGGGCGAGGGTCGTGGGGTAGGCCATGCCCGCCGCAACGCCGCCGAAGATCCGGGCCACGATGAGCACGTTCTCGTTGGGCGCGTAGGCGGCGAGCAGCGAGGCCGGCACCGACAGGCCGATGCCCAGCAGCAGCAGCAGCTTGCGGCCGTACCGGTCGCCGACGGCACCGAGGTAGAGCACGGAGGCTGCCAGGCCCAGCGAGTACCCGACGGCAATGAGGTTCAGGGCGGTCTGCGAGGAGTCGAACGCCGCTCCGATGGAAGGCAGGGCAACGTTCGCCACGGAGAGGTTGAGGTTGGCCACCGCCGCCCCGAGGATGAGGGCGGCCAGCACGGCCTTCGGGTTCGTCGGGCCGGTGCCGGCATCCTCGCCAGCTGCGACGCCCCCGGCGCCCGCCGACCCTGCAGCTGCCGCTGTCCCGCCCATGGCTCCACCTCTCGCGCGCCTCACGCCGCCGCGCTTGCGGCGCGGACGCTACCATCCGGCCGCCGCGAGTCGAGGAACTCTGGCGGTCCGCCGATGCCACGATCGGGCCGGCGCGGACCCGGGCTGGGGGCTCAGCCAGCGAGGGCGCGACGCAGCGCAGCAGCCTCCACGTGCCAGTGGCAGAGCTCGGCGCCGTCGACGAGGGTCACCGGGATCAGCTCCCAGTACTGGTCGGCCATGGCCGGATCGTCGAGGATGCTCACCTCGTCCCATGCTTCGCCGAGCTCGCCGCACACGGACTCGATCACTGCTCGGGCCTCGTCGCAGAGGTGGCAGCCCGGCTTGCCGACGAGCCGCACGCGGGGTGACCCCACCGGGGCGTTGCGTGTCACGAGTCCCGAGTCTGGCACGGTCGGAATGCGTAGGCTGCGCGCATGGCGGATCCCCGCGAGGCAGGGCAGCACGAACCGAGCGAGCGCGAGGCACCCGACGCCGGCCCGCCCGCGGCGGCGGTGACGGCAGCCGTGGCCGATCCCCCGGACGGCGGGGGGCCGGCCCTCGATGCCCGGGCGGCGGCGGCCCAGGCCGATCCCGAGGCCGCCCTGCCGCCCGAGCGCGCTGTTCCCGTACCCGATGGCGCGGCCCAGGCGGTCGAGGTCGTCCACGCTCCTGGTGAGGCGCTCGTGGTCGAGGTCGTCGACGCCGACGCTGACGCCGAGGAGGAGCCGGGCCGCAAGCCGGTGCGCTCGATCACCGACGGCATCCCGGCGCTCGACCCCGGCAACGCAGGACCCGGCGCGGCAGCCTTCTTCGACGTCGACAACACGATGATGCGCGGCTCGAGCTTCGCCGCCCTGGCCAAGGGCATGGCCGACCGCGACTACTTCACGACCGGCGAGGTCCTCGAGTTCACCTGGAAGCAGCTGAAGTACGTGGTCTCGGGCAAGGAGAGCAAGGGCGACATGGCCCAGGCGACGGAGAACGGGCTGGCGTTCGTGAAGGGCCGCTCCCCGGACGAGATCCGCGGCCTGGCCACGGAGGTCTACGACGAGACGATGGTGCAGCGGCTGTGGGCCGGCAGCGTGGAGCTCGCCGAAGCCCATCAGGCCCTGGGCCACGAGGTGTGGCTGGTGAGCGCGACGCCGATCGAGGTCGCTGAGGAGATCGCCCGCCGGCTGGGGCTCACGGGCGGCCTGGGCACGGTCGCCGAGGTGCAGGACGGCAAGTACACCGGCCGCCTCGTCGGCCCTCCGCTGCACGGCACCGCCAAGGTGGACGCCATCAGCCGCCTCGCGCAGGAGCGCGGCCTGGACCTCGCCCGGTCCGCGGCCTACTCCGACTCGTCGAACGACATCCCGATGCTGTCGAGCGTCGGGTCGCCGGTGGCGGTCAACCCCGACGGCGCGCTGCGCGCCCACGCCAAGGCACAGGGGTGGCCGATCCGCGACTACCGCATCCGCGGCAAGGAGGCGGTGCGCAAGGGCGTGCCGGCAGCGGCGGCCGCCGGTGCCGCGGTGGGCGTCGCGGTCGGCGTGGCGAAGGTGGCCAAGGCCATGCGCGAGGGCAGCAGCTGACCGCCGGCGCCGCCCACCGGGCAGCGACCCGCCCGCTGGGGTCGCCCGGCGGGCTTCCCGCCCTCAGCGGAAGATGCCGCGGCGGCGCACCAGCATCCGGTAGAGGTTGTGCTGGATGGTCTCGCGCACCTGGTCGGTGATCTCGAACACGAGCATGGCGTCGTCGGCGGCGTCCCGGCCCAGCTCGCTGGTGTCGATCGGCTCGCCGAACTCGATGACCCACTTGCTGGGCAGCGGCACCATGCCGAACACCCCGAGCCACGGGAACGTCGGCGTGATCGGGAAGTACGGCAGCCCGAAGAGCCTGGCCAGCAGCCGGGCGTTGCCCAGCATGGGGTAGATCTCCTCGGAGCCGACCACCGAGCACGGCACGATGGGCACCTCGGCGGCCAGCGCCGCGGAGACGAAGCCGCCCTTGCCGAAGCGCTGCAGGCGGTAGCGCTCCGAGAAGGGCTTGCCCGTGCCGAGGTAGCCCTCGGGCCAGACGCCCACGAGCTCACCGTCGCGCAGCAGCCGCTCGGCGTCCGGGGAGCATGCCAGGGTGGCGCCGGCCTTGCGCGCAAGCATGCCGACGAACGGCAGGCTGAACAGCAGCTGGGCGCTGAGGTTGCGCAGGTGCCGGTGCGCCGGGTGCTCGTCGAGGATCGCCAGCTGCACCATCGCCGCGTCCAGGCCGATGGTGCCTGCGTGGTTGCCCACGAGGAGGGCGCCGCCGGTGGCGGGGATGTGCTCGATGCCGCGCACCTCGACCCGGAACCAGCGCTTGTACAGCGGGCGCAGCAGCGCCATGAGCACCGTGTCGTTGAGCTCCGGGTCGAAGCCGAAGACGTCCACGTCGTACTGCCCCAGCGCGCGATGGCGCAGGAACTCCGGCGCCTCGCCGACCTGGTCGGACCAGCTGCGCGGGTCGTCCACGACCGCCACCTCGTTCCCAGGTGCCTCGTCAGCGCCCGGCATGTGCAGGATCTGCGCGTCACTCACGCCGACCACCCCGACAGGATGCGTCCTGCCACGCTCTCAGCGCCGCTGACCAGCTCGGGGGAGATCACGTTGTTCAGCCGTTGGGCACGCACGAAGTCGTCGAACGCCTGCTCGGTGGTGAAGCGCGGGGTGTAGCCGAAGCGCTGCTCGAGGCGGGTCGTGTCGACGGCGCGGCCGTGGGTGAGCAGCCGGATCTGCTCCGGGCTGAAGTCGGCGAACCCGCCGCGGCGCACCCAGCGACCGGCGAGGCCGACCAGGGGCGACCAGATGGGCACCTCGACGCGCCCGGCACGGCGGATGGCCTGCGACAGCGAGAGCACGCCGGCCCCTGCGACGTTGTAGATGCCCGGGTGGTCCTCGACGGTGGCGCGCCGCAGCACCTCGAGCCCGTCGTCCTCGTGCGCGAACTGCAGCCGCGCGTCGTAGCCCCAGACCGTCGGGATGACCGGCAGCGAGAAGTACTGGGCCATGGGCGTGTTCGCGGTCGGCCCGAGGAAGTTCGCGAACCGCAGGGTGGTCACGGTGAGGTCGGGGCGACGTCGGGCGAGGCCGCGCACGTACGACTCGACCTCGACCGAGTCCTTCGCCCACCCCGAGGTCGGCAGGTGCCGGGGCTCCATGTCCTCGGTGAACATGGCCGGGTCGCCCGGGCCGGCGCCGTACACGGAGGTGGAGGACTTCACGACCAGCTTCGTCACCGAGGCCGCCTTCTGGCAGGCCGCGAGCAGCTGCATGGTGCCGATGACGTTGATCTCCTTCATCGGCGTGCGACCACCAGCCTGCTTGGGCGTGGCGATGACGCCCATGTGCACGACCGTGTCCACGTCGGCGGTGGCGATGACCTTGCCGATGATGGGGTTGCGGATGTCGGCGCGCACGAAGTCCGCGCCACCGATGTCGCCGGTCGGGGTGATCACGTCGACGCCGATCACCCGTTCGACGCCCGGGTCCTCCGTGAGGATGCGCGCCATCCGCCCGCCCAGGTAGCGGGAGACTCCCGTGACGAGGACGACGCGCGCCATGGGGCTACTTCGCGTTGCGACGCTGGACGCGGGTGCGCTTGAGCAGCTTGCGGTGCTTCTTCTTCGCCATCCGCTTGCGACGCTTCTTGATGACTGAACCCACGGGGCAGACCTCACTGATTCCAACGCGACAGTGGGGCCATGCTACTCGCCGGCGGGCCCTACCCCTTCACGCGCCGGCGGGCGTCGACGGTCACGGCACGCCGACCCTCCGGCGAGGGCTGGTCCGTCAGGCGCTGTCGACGTATGACCTGCGCAGGTACTCGTCGACCACGTGCTCGGGGATCCGCACCGAGCGGCCCACCTTCAGCGCTGGCAGCGCCCCGGAGTTGACCATGCGGTAGACCGTCATCTTGGACAGCCGCATGATCGACGCGACCTCGGCCACGGTCAGCAGCCGGACCTCGCCCAGCGGCCGGTCATAGGCGGACATCACCCTCACCTCCCCGGCTCGTCCTGCAGCGGATCGTACGCCCTTGCTCCCCACGGGGGAATGCCGAGGAATCGTAGGACTCGAGCACGCAGCGTGACCGGCTGGCCTGTGGCGAGGAGCCTTCGGCCTGGCCGAGCGGGGCCCTCAGAACGCCCCGAAGGGGTCGGCCACGAGGCCCCAGTGCGGGAACACCGCGCGCCGGGTGTCCATGATCGCCTTGTCGAGCGGGTCCTCGGGGTGGTAGCTGCGCTCGAACGGCTGGCCCCAGGGGTCGCGGCCGTCGGTCATGCGACCGGGTGCGCTGCGGCCCAGCAGGTCCTGGACGAAGACCCGGAAGGAATCGGGGGTGGCCGTCTGCGGTGCGATGGGTTGGTGGGTGGCCTCGGCGAGGAGGTGCGTCCACGCCCGGGGGACCACGTCGATCCACTCGTAGCCGCCGCCGCCCACGGCCACCCATCGCCCGCCGGCCAGGCGGTGCGCGAGCCGGTGCACGGCGGTGTACGAGGTGCGCTGGCCGTCGACGCTGAGCAGCAGGTGGGCCATGGCGTCCTCGAAGTGGGAGTCGCAGCCGTGCTGGCTGATGAGGAACTCCGGCGCGAACTCCTCGAGCACCTGGGGCACCACGGCGTTGAAGGCCCGCAGCCACTGGTTGTCCGACGTGCCCGCGGGCAGCGCGACGTTCACGGCGGTGCCCGGGGCATGCGGCCCACCGCTCTCCCAGGGCCAGCCCGTTCCGGGGAACAGCGTGCGCCCGCTCTCGTGCAGGCTCATCGTGAGCACCCGGGGGTCGTCGTAGAACGCGGCCTCCACGCCGTCGCCGTGGTGCGCGTCGAGGTCGAGGTAGGCGATGCGGCTCACCCCGCGGTCGAGCAGCCAGCGGATGGCCACCGAGACGTCGTTGTAGACGCAGAACCCGGCAGCGCGGTCGGGCATGGCGTGGTGCATCCCCCCGAACAGGTTGACCGCGTGCCCGGCGCGGCCGGAGTGCACCGCGGCCACCGCCGCCACGCTGGCGCCGCACAGGTGCGCAGCGGCCTCGTGCATGCGCGGGAACACCGGGACGTCGTCGGTGCCCATGCCCCAGCGCGCGTCGCCGGGATCACCGGTGTGCCCCGCGGTGCGCACCGCGGTGAGGAAGTCGGGCGTGTGGATCTTCACGAGGTCGTGCACCCCCGCGGGCGCCACGTCGCGGATCACCTCGACGTCGGGGCTGGTGAACAGGCCGAAGTCCTCCGCCAGCCGCAGCGCCAGCTGCACCCGGATGGGCGCCATCGGGTGCCCTTGGCCGAAGTTGTACGCAGCCAGGGCCGGATCGGCGATGATCGCCACCCGCTCGTTCACGGCGCCAACGTAGTCCGCCCGAGGGGCACGAGGGCAGCCGACTGCCGTGCGCCGCGACGATCCCGGCCCGAGGGATGGGGCCACGCCGCGCATGTGCCGGTGCCGGTGCATAGCCTCGGCGCCATGCCGCTGCGCCGCCCGCACAACGAGCCGCGGCGCAGGATGCGACGGGCGCGCTCGGAGATCCCGGAATCGAACCTGACGGTGCAGCGGGCGGCCGCCGGTGGGGACTCACAGGTGGCGGCGCGCACCAAGCAGCGGCAGGCTCGGATCGCCCGCAGCTCACCGACCCGCACCGTGGTCGTCTCGTTCGCCGTGCTGTGCGTGGTCGGCACCGGGTTGCTCATGCTGCCGGGCATGCACAGCGGGGGAGGGGTGGCCAGCCCGCTCACCGCGCTGTTCACCGCCGTGAGCGCCATCTGCGTCACGGGCCTGACCGTCGTGGACACCGAGGTCTACTGGAGCCCGCTGGGGCAGGTCACGATCCTGCTGCTGGTCCAGGTCGGCGGCTTCGGCATCCAGGCTCTGGGCACCCTGTGGATCCTGATGCTGCACCGCAAGCTGGGCACGGCCTCCCGGTTGGCCGCCCAGGCGGAGACCGGTGCCCTGACCCAGGGCGACGTGCGCCGGGTGCTGCGCGCGCTGGCCGTCATCACGCTCGTCGTGGAGTCGCTCGTGGCGCTGGTGCTGGCGCTGCGCTTCGCCACCGCCTACGACCACTCGTGGGCGCGGGCCGCCTGGTTCGGGGTCTTCCACAGCGTCACGGCGTTCAACAACGCCGGCTTCGACATCCTCACCGACTTCGACCCCGATCCGCTGATCCTGGGCCCGATCGGCCTGGCGGTGGTCCTCGGCGGGCTGGGGTTCCTGGTGATCGTCGAGGTGTTCACGCGCACGACCGGTGCCCGGCCGCTGCGCCCGTGGCGGCTGCCGCCGCCGCCGCAGTCGCTGGCCGAGATCAGCGCGCGCGGCCGGGAGCTCGCCCGTCGCTCGCGCTATCGCCTCGGCGGCTTCCACCCGGAACGGTTCGGGTTCGCCAACCCGATCCCCATGTCCCTGCACACCCGGCTGATGCTGGCGGGGACCGCCGCGCTCATCGTGGTGGGCTCGGCGCTGTTCCTGCTGCTGGAGTGGGCCAACCCGGCGACGTTGGGGCCCATGCCGATCTGGGAGAAGCTCAACGTCGGCGTGTTCATGGGCGGCATCTCGCCCAGGACCGCCGGCTTCTCGGCGGTGGACTACACCCAGGTGGTGCCCGAGACCCGCCTGCTCACCGACGTGCTCATGTTCATCGGCGCTGGCAGCGGCAGCACCGCCGGCGGCATCAAGGTGACGACGCTGGTCATCCTCCTGCTGGCCGCCTGGGCCGAGATCCGCGGCCACCCCGACGTCACCGCGATGGACCGCCGCATTCCCGAGGCGACCGTGCGCATCGCCATCGCTGTGACCATGGTGAGCGCGACCGCGGTGGTCGCCGGCACCATGGCGCTCGAGGCCACCACGAGCCTCGGCCTGGACTACGCCATCTTCGAGACCATCTCGGCCCTCGCGACCGTGGGGCTCTCGGCCAACGTGACCCCGACGCTGCCGGCCGCCGCGCAGCTGCTGGTCGCGCTGCTGATGTTCCTCGGCCGGGTCGGTCCGCTGACCCTGGCCTCGTCCCTGACGCTGCGGGGCAGCGTCCCGCACCACCGGCTGCCCGAGGGCCGCCCGATGATCGGCTGAAGGAGCGCGCATGGAGGCCAGGGCCGTGGAACCGGTCGTCGTGTTGGGGCTGGGCAGGTTCGGGCGCAGCGTGGCCGCGGCGCTGACCCGCGAGGGGTGCGAGGTGCTGGCCATCGACCGGGATCCGGGCCTCGTGCGCCAGGTCAGCGCGCAGGTCACGATGGCGGTCGAGGCTGACGTGACCAGCAAGGAGGCCCTCGCGCAGCTCGGCGTGGGCGAGTACACGAGGGCGGTCGTGGCCATCGGCGACAACGTCGAGGCCTCCCTGGTGTGCGCCCTGATGCTCAAGGAGGACTTCCGCGTCCCCGAGATCTGGGCCAAGGCCATCAACGCCCAGCAGGCCAAGATCCTGCGCAAGATCGGCGTGACCGAGGTGATCTACCCGGAGCTGGAGGTGGGCCGCCGGGTGGCCCACGCACTGCTCGGCCACCGCACCGAGTACATCCCCACCGTCGACGGGTTCGCCTATGCGGCGCTGCCCGTGCGCCGCTCCTGGGCGGGCCGGCGGCTCGGCCAGGTCTCCGAGCTCAACGAGCGCGGCATCCTGGTGCTGGCCGTCAGCCGCAACGGCCTTGGCCTGCCGGAACTGGCCACTGCGGAGGCGGTGCTGGGGGCCCGGGACGTGCTGGTGGTCTGCGGGCCGGAGGACGAAGTGACTCCGATGCTGGCGTGAGCGCGCTGCCCTCCGCGGGCGGGCCGTGCCCGTGCTGGTGCTCCGCCGGCGCGAGGCGTGCGGCGCGTGCATGAGGGTCCGCCACGCCGACCTGGGGCTTGGCGGGCCGCTATGAGGCGCCCAGTTCCACCGACCGGTCGCGACAGGCCTTCATCGCCTCGGCGAAGGCCGCGCGCATCGCTGCGCGGTCGAGCTCGTGCAGCGCAGCGGCGGTCGTGCCGCCCGGTGAGGTGACCTGCTCGCGGAGCACGGCCGGGTGTTCGCCGGAGTCGCGCAGCATGGCCGCGGCCCCGACCAGCGTCTGCACCGTGAGGTCGTGGGCCAGGGGTCGTGGCAGGCCGAGCAGCACGCCGCCGTCGATCATCGCCTCGGCCACGGCGAAGACGTACGCGGGCCCCGATCCGGAGACCGCGGTGACCGCGTCCTGCATCCGTTCCGGCACCTCACGGACCTGGCCGACGGCCTCGAGCACCTGGGCCGCCAGGGCCACGGACGCCGGCGGGCAGCCCGGCGCCGGGGACAGCGCCGCCATCCCCTCGCCGACCAGCGATGGCGTGTTCGGCATGACGCGCACCACCGGGGTGCCGTCGGGCAGGTGGGCGGCGAGCGTGGCCGTGGACAGGCCCGCCGCGATGGACACGACCGTCGCGCCGGGAGCGAGGCTGGCAGCCGCCTCGCGCAGCGCGTCGAGCACGTCGTGCGGCTTCACGGCCACGACCACGAGCTCGGCCCCCGCCACGGCCCCACCGATCGACGAGACCACCCTGACGCCCAGCTGCTCCCGCACCGCCTGCGCCGTGGCGTCATGCGCCTCGGCGGCGGTGATCCGGTCCGCCGGCCATCCCCCACGCAGCAGCCCAGCGATGATCGCCTGGCCCATCCGGCCTGCCCCGAGCATGGCCAGGCGGGCGTGGTCCTGGCCATCCCTGCGCGCGGTCGTCGTCATGAGGCCTCGCCCCGGCCCGAGGCCGCCCGGAGTGCCTGCCCCACGGACGAGGGCTTGAGCGCCAGGCGGGTGGAGACGTAGCGCGCCCAGCCTGGGCCGAACGGTACGAGGGTGCTCACCGGCGACCCGGCTGCGACGAGCTCGGCGGCGCGCTCGGGAAGCACCCCCCGGCGGAACTGGAAGTTGGTGGCATCGCCGGATGCCTCCGATCGCGAGGCGATGGCTCGGGCGATCTCGAGCAGGCGCGGGTCGTGGGTGGCGACCGTCGTGCGCGCCCCGCCCTCGATCAGGATCCGCAGGCACCGCACGTAGGACAGGTCGATGTCATGGCCCTTGTGGAAGGCGGTGTCCCCCGGGCTGGGCGGTGGGCCGGTGCGCACGAGCCGGACCCGGGCCCCCGCGGCGGCGAGGTCCAGGCAGTCGCCCTCGCTGCGCTGCAGCTGCGCGGCGAGGGTCAGCCCGAACCGCGGCTGGGCCTCGGCGACGGCGGCGCGCACCGCCAGCCCGCGGTCGAGGAGTCCCGCGGGCAGCGGGGCGAGGGTCGCGGTCATGCCCGCGGCTGCCGCTGCCTCGCACAGCGCGCCGAGCTCGGTGACGACGGCTGCGTCATCGCTGCGGCCCACGCCGATGGCAGTCGGGTCGACGAGCAGGTCGCAGCCCTCGGCGAGGTCGGCGTCGCCGAGTGCCGTGATGAGCTGCAGGTGCACGAGGCGGGCCGACGCCTCGGCCCCCGGTTGCGGCAGGTACTCCAGGCAGGCGTCCATGCCAGCGGCGCGCGTCTCGGCCACCGCGGCGACGGCGTCTGCCACCGACTCGCCGGCCACGAACGGGGTCGCAGCCTCACGGGCCACGGGCAGCCGATCCAGGGCGGCCACCAGGCCCTCGCGATCGCGCAGGTTGGGCCGCCCCGGCAGGCGGGACAGCAGCGCGTTGAAGTCGACCATGCGACCACCTCCGCAGCGAAGGCTAGTGGCTGGGTGCGACAGCGGGCGGTCTGCTGGGGTGGGGGTGGGGTGCGCAGCCCGAGCACGGCGTGCCCGACCACGGCGCGCGCGGTCGGCGGACGACCACGTCGGCTGCTGCGGTCGACCCCCCGGAGCCGCCCCGCTAGCCTGTCGGCGACACGAGGAGGTGCTGTCGTGGGCCTGCCCAAGCCGCCCGGCTGGTCGTCGCTCGTCCGCAGGGTCGAGGGCGTCGACGTCGTCCGCGCGGTCCACACGGTGGACCAGGCCGTGAACGCCGGCCGCATCGAGATCAAGCGGCGCCGGGAGTCCCTGCGTCCCACGGTGATCGTGACGTACCGGGGCTGGTACGGCCAGGGCGTCGCGCACCTCGTGGCCCGCGCGATCGAGAAGCCCGTGTTCACCGCGGGCGAGGCGACCGTCGGCACCGGCGAGGTGCTCAAGGCCAACCTGCGCCGGTTCCTGGTGCTCACCATCGAGGGCGTGACCATCCGCGCGTCGATGGCCGGGACGGAGGGCCAGTTCACCAGCGACAGCGAGGGCTACCTGCACATCGACCTGCCCGTGGGCGAGCTGTCCCCGGGCTGGCACGTGCTGGACATCGACCCGGTCGAGGGATCCTCGGTGGAGCACACGACCGGACGCATCTTCGTGCCCGACCCGGCCGGGGGCCTCGCCGTCGTCTCCGACATCGACGACACGATCCTCAAGACCGGCCTCACCCAGCGCTGGACGGTGCCGCTGGTGCGCACGACCCTGCGTGACGTCGCCGATCGCAAGCCGGTGCCCGGGATGGCCGAGCTGTACGCGGCGCTCGCGCGTGGGATCAGCACGGGTGGCGGTGCGCGGCGTGCGGTGCCGTTCTACTACGTCTCGACCGGGTCGTGGAACTACTACGACTACCTCGTGGCCTTCCTCAACCTGCACCGGTTCCCGAGGGGGCCGTTGTTCCTCACCGACTGGGGCCCGCGCGCGGACCGGCTCATGCGCGACGGTCGCGAGCACAAGCGGGCGACCATCCGGGCACTGCTGCGCGACAACCCCACCTACGAGTTCGTGCTGATCGGCGACGTCGGGCAGGGCGACCCCGAGACGTACGAGGTGATGGCGCGCGAGTTCCCGGACCAGGTGCGCGCGATCGTGCTGCTCTACGTCGGATCGCACCTGGCCGAGCGGACCGCCGAGGTCTCGGCGCGGGCCGCCCGGCTGCGCGAGGACGAGGGTGTGCCCATGTACTTCGTGCAGGACGCCGCGGAGGCCGCGACCGCCGCGTGGCAGCTGGGGCTGGTGGAGGACACGGCGATCGCCCAGGTGGTGGCGGCGATCCAGCGGCGGTAGGCCCGGGGCGATCCGGGCGGCGTCGCCCACGTTCGCCGACGCCGTGCGCGCCTCGACGCCACCCGTCGACGCTCGCGGTCGATGCCCGGCTCTCGAGGCGCGCGGTGCGCCCGCCTCCGCCGCGCGTCGCCGCTCGCGGTGCGCCCGCCACCGCCGCGCCCCGCCGGGCCTCAGGTGTCGGCGCCTGCCCCGGAGCCAGGGGCGTCGTCGCCGCGTGCCGCGTGCCGGGGGCGGCTGTTGGGGGCCTCGGTGTCGGCTTCGGCGGCGGCCGCGGGAGCCAGCTGCGTACCGGCGTCGGGCTTCGTGCGGGAGTCCGGCCTCGTGCGGGGGCCCGGCTTGCCGCGGGAGGTTGCTGGCGGACGGTCCGCGGGCTTCGCGGTCGAGGCTGGTGTCGCCCTCGTCGGCGCGCTCGTGGCGGCCGTGCGCGGGGCGCCTGCGGTGGTCGTGGCCCCCGTCGACGTGCGGGAGTCGGGGGCATGCAGGCCGGAGGTGGACGAGCGGGAGGAGGGCGAGCGCGAGGAGGTGGCACGCGAGGGCGCGCTCGCTCCGGTGGATCGCGCGCCCGTGCGGGGCTGGCCGTGGTCGCCGTCCTTGCCGAGGGCGTCGGCCGCCGCGTGGGCCTGCTCGGCTGCGCGCCGGGCGGCGGTCGCCTTGGGATCCGGGTCGAAGGTTCTCGGCGCCGGCACCTCCTGGCGCGTCGGGGCCGGTCGCGCGGTGGTGCCCGCCGCCCCACCCTGTCGCGAGGGGGCGCTGGCGGTCCGTCTGGGCTCGGACGCGGGGCCGCCGGCCCGGGCAGCGTCCGCGGCGGGCGCGCCGGCCCCCGAGGTGCGCGGACGCGAGGAGCCCGGCAGCGGCTTGCGGGGGTCCAGCAGGTCCTGGATCACGGGGGCCACCATGCGGATGACCTCCTCCTCGCTGGCGGAGGCCAGCGGCTCGAGCCGCACCCCGTAGCGCATCATGGCCACGCCCAGCAGGTAGCTGGTGATCAGCGCGGAGCGCATGCGGGCATCCGGCACCCCGATCATGCTCGCCATCCGGTCGACGATCGCCGTCTCGAGGAAGTCCTGCAGGCCGAAGACCGCGTGCCCGGCGTTGACCCCGGTGCGGGCGAGGCTGACCAGCTCCGCCCTGGTGTCGCCGTCCTTGAGCACGTCGAGGGTGTAGCGCACGAGCCGTTCGCCCATGCCCTCGATGCCGGGAGCCACGAGGGTCGGGATCGCGGTGGCCGGGTCCATCGGCAGCCGCAGCGCGGCGGCGAACAGCGCCTCCCGGTTCCGGTAGTAGCGCTTGGCGACCTCAGGCGTGACGCCCGCGGCGGCCGCGGCGGTCTTCATCGTCAGGCCCACGTAGCCGCGCTTGGCGAGGATGTCGCGGGCGACCGCGGCAAGGGCTTCGCGCGGATCGTCGCTCACGGGTCGCCAGCCTACGGCGAGTGCAGCGCTGGCGGCGCGACCACCGCGGCGGCCAGGTGCAGGCGCGCGAAGGCCAGCGCCTCGGCGAGGTCCGCCTCGCGCTCCGCTCGGTTGGCCGCCTTGCGGGTGCTGACCTCGACGGCGATCGTGCCGGTGAACGCGCTGGCAGCCAGGCCCTCGAGCAGCTCCGCGCACTGCTGCGTGCCGCGGCCGGGCACGAGGTGCTCGTCGCGCGCCTGGCCGCTGCCGTCGGCGAGGTGGATGTGCGCGAGCCGATCGCCCAGGTCGGCGGCCATGGCCAGCGCGTCGGTGCCGCTCACCGAGGTGTGCGACAAGTCCAGGGTCACCTGCGGGTAGTCCTGGTTGCGCGGGTCCCAGTCGGGCAGGTAGGCCGCCCATTCCCGGTTGCGCGCGCGCCATGGGTACATGTTCTCGACGGCGAAGACCACCTCGGTCTCGTCGCGCATGCGGGCAAGGCCCACCTCGAAGTCGCGGCCGTAGTCGCGCTGCCACCGGAAGGGTGGGTGCACCACGACCGTCGAGGCCCCGAGGCGCTCGGCGGCCGCCTGCGACCGGCGCAGCTTCTCCCACGGCTCGGTGGACCAGACCCGTTGGGTGACCAGCAGGCAGGGGGCGTGGACGGAGAGGACCGGCACGCCGTAGTAGTCCGACAGCGAGCGCACGGCGTCGGCGTCCTGGCTCACGGG
>DASVBK010000056.1:0-5505 GCA_036375875.1 Candidatus Nanopelagicales bacterium | reverse complement strand
CCCTCCCGCCGGGGGCCGTCCTGGTGGTGGGTGCCTCGTCCTCCGGGGTCCAGATCGCCGAGGAGCTCGCCCGGAGCGGGCGGCGCGTGCTCCTGTCGGTCAGTCGGCACACCCGGGTGCCGCGGCGGTACCGCGGCATGGACCTGTACTGGTGGCTGCCCCGGACCGGCCGGCTCGACCGGCGCGTGACCGAACTGGCAGACCCGATCGCCGGGCGGCTCGAGCCGTCGCTGCAGCTCGTCGGTCGTCACCCGGCCCGCGAGGTGGACCTGCCTGCGCTGCAGTCCCGCGGGGTCGAGCTGCTCGGGCGCTGGACAGGCATGGACGCCGCCCGCGCGCGCTTCGCCGACGACCTCGCCGCCAACGCGGCCGACGCTGACCGGCGGATGCGCCGCCTGCTCGACTCGATCGATGCGCACATCGCCTCCACCGGGCTGGCCGGCGAGGTCCTCGCGCCCGACGCCCCGGCCCGTCACGAGCCCCGGCCCACCAGGACCGAGGTGGACCTCGTCGCCGAGGGGATCTCCGCGGTCGTGCTCGCGACCGGCCTGCGCCCGCACCTGCCCTGGCTACGGGTCCCCGTCCTCGGCCCGGATGGCGCGATCCGCGAGGACCACGGGATCACCGGGGTTGCTGGCCTCTACACGGTCGGCCAGCGGTTCCAGTCCCGGCGCAGCTCGGGACTGATCGCCGGGGCCCGCCACGACGTCGCCATCGTGATGGAGCACCTCGCCGGCCAGCGGCACCGGAGCGCGAGGCACCCAGCGACCCAGGGCGGAGGCGTGCGATGAGCGACTACGACGTCATCGTGGTCGGCGGGCGGGTGGCGGGAGCCACCACGGCGCTGCTCCTCGCGCGGGCCGGCATGCGGGTGGCGGTCGTCGAGCGCTCGCCGGTGGGCACCGACACCGTCTCCACCCACGCCCTCATGCGCGCCGGCGTGCTGCAGCTCAGCCGCTGGGGGGTGCTCGGGGCCGTGCAGGCGGCAGGAACGCCACCTGTGCGGCGCACCCTGTTCCACTACCCGGGCCAGACCGTGCAGGTGAGCATCCGGCCCAGCCCCGGCGTCGAGGCCCTCCTCGCGCCGAGACGCACGGTGCTCGACCCGATCCTGCTCGAGGCTGCGCAGGAGGCTGGCGCGGACCTGTGGCAGCGCCGCACCGTCGTGGGCCTGCTGCACGCGGAGGGCCGGGTGGTCGGGGTGCGCCTGAGGACCGATGCCGGCGACGAGGCCATCCTGCGCGCCCGCCTGACGATCGGCGCCGACGGGCTGCGCTCCGGCGTGGCCGCCGCGGTCGGCGCCGCGACCCAGCGGCAGGCCGAGCATGCCAGTGCCGTGCTCTACGGATACCGGGCGGGCCTTCCGACAGATGCCTACGAGTGGGCCTACGCACCCGGGGTGGCGGCCGGCCTGATCCCGACGAATGACGGGCTGACCTGCGTCTTCGCGGGCAGCACCCCGGCCGATCTGCGCGAGGCCCGGCGACTCGGGGGGCCCGAGGCGTTGCGCCGACTGTTCGCCCGTGCGGCACCCGAGCACCTGGACCGGTTCGACGCCTCCAGTCCCGCCAGCCCGATCCGGGGCTGGGCTGGGACGCGGGGGTTCGTCCGCCGCTCGTGGGGTCCCGGTTGGGCCCTCGTCGGCGATGCCGGGCTGTTCCGCGACCCCATCACCACGCACGGGATGACCGATGCGCTTCGCGATGCCGAGCTGCTGGCCGATGCCGTCGTGGTCGGCATGTCCGGCGCCAGCGCGGAGGGGCCTGCCCTGCAGGAGTACCAGTTCCGGCGTGATGCGCTGTCGGAGCGGCTGTTCCGGGTCACCGACGAGATCGCGTCCTTCCGTTGGGACACGGCAGGGATCCGGGACCTGCTCCGCTCGGCGAGCTCGGCCATGGTCGACGAGGTCGAGTTCCTCGAGGGCCGGATCGGCGTTCGATCGCTGGTGGGCGACGAGCCCGCTACCGTGGGTTGAGCCTCGCCTGCCGGAGTGCCCATGGACGTGACGATCACCCTGCTCGGTGGGTTCCGCGTCGCGGTGGACGGCGCGCCGATCCCCGACGACGCATGGCGCCGCCGCGGTCCCGCCGCCCTCGTGAAGCTCCTCGCACTCGTCCCCGACGGCCGGCTGCACCGCGAGCAGGCGGTGGACGCGCTCTGGCCCGACGCAGACGTCGCGCAGGCGAGCCCAAGGCTCCACAAGGCCGCGCACTTCGCGCGCCGGGCCCTGGGCGAGGCGACCTCGGGGGTGGCGCTGCGCGGGGAGATGGTCCTGCTCCTGCCCGAGGACCGGGTCGTGGTGGACGTCGCCCTGTTCGAGGACGCCGCGCGGCGGGCCCTGCGGGACGGGGACGCCGCTGCCGCGGCCGGGGTGCTCGACGCCTGGCCCGGCGTCCTGCTGCCCGACGACCTGTACCAGCCGTGGGCCGAGCAGCCCCGCGAGCGGCTGACGCAGCTGCGCGCGGACCTGCTGCGCCGGGCACGGCGCTGGGAGGCGCTGCTTGCCGAGGACCCCGCCGACGAGGAGGCACACCTCGGCCTGGCCCGCCGGCTGGCGCGCGAGGGCGACCTGCGCGGGGCGCTGCGCCAGCTCGAGCGGCTCGACCGCGCCCTGCGCGCCGAGCTGGGCACGGCTCCGGGCCCGGACGCGGTGCGGCTGCGCGCCTGGCTGCAGGCGGCCCTCGGACGGGAGGCGGCAGCCAGCGCGCAGTCCAGTGCCCAGCTGGTGGGGCGGGAGCCCCAGCTCGAGGCGCTCGACGAGGCGATGACCAGGGCGCGCGCGGGCCGGGGCTCGGCCGTGCTGGTCACCGGGCCCACCGGCGTGGGCAAGTCCGCGCTCGTCGCGCGCGCCATGCACCACGCCGGCGAGCACGGGTGGCGGATCGGGCGGGGCACGGCCTCCTCCCTCGAGGGGCCCTGGGCCTACGCGTCGGTCCTCGAGGCGCTCGCTGACCTCTGCCGGCGCCATCCGACGCTGCTCGACGGCCTCGACGACGCGTTCCGGCTCGAGATCGACAGCGCGCTGTCGGGCAGGACGCTGGCCTGGAGCGGCGAGACGTCCCACCAGCGGCTCTTCGTCGCCGCCGGCGAGCTGCTCCGCCTGGCAGGAGCCGGCCACGGCCTGCTCCTCGTCGTCGAGGACCTGCACGAAGCCGACGACGCGTCGCTGCGCCTGGTCCACTACCTGGCCCGGTGCGCCGTGGAGGCACCGATCCTGCTCCTGCTGTCCGCCCGAGCCTCGCCCGGCTCGGCACTGCCTCCAGCGCTGGCCAGCCTGCTCGTACGGGGGATGGGCACGCGGATCGACGTGGCGCCGCTGTCGCTCGATGAGGCCTTCGAGCTGCTCGCCGACCGGCACCCGGACGTGACCCGCAGCGCCGCCGAGCGCATCTGGCTCCTGAGCGGTGGGCTGCCGTTCGGCCTGCTGGAGGGCGCGCGGCTCGCGCAAGCCACGGGTGTTCCCGCGCTGGCGGCGCCGCGGCCGGGTGGATCAGCGCCCTTGGCCAGCACGCTGGTCGGGCTGTCGCCGCCAGCGCGAGTGCTCGTGGAGCGGCTGGCCGTGCTGGGCACGGACGCGACGTCCGACGAGGTGGTGGCCCTCGCCGACGGTGACACCGAGGCCGCGTTCACGGCCGTGGAGGCCGCGACGGACGCGCTCCTCCTCGTGCCCGGTGAGGTGGGGTACCGGTTCCGCCACGAGGCGGTGCGGGAAGCGGTGCTCGACGTGACGCCGCCGCTGCGCCGCACCGCCCTGCACCGGGAAATCGCACACCGGCTGTCGGCCACGAGTGCACCACGTGCCGTGGTCGCCCGGCACTGGATCGCCGGCGGGGACCCCGGGGCGGCGGTTCCGCACGTCGTGGCCGCCCTGGACACGCTGGGTGCCCTCGGCGCCTACCGGGACGCCCTGGAGCTCGCCGACGCGGTGCTCGACCACGCGCAGGGCCAGGTGCGTGGCCAGCTCCTGGCCCGGCGCGGCGACCTGCTCATGGCGCTGGGCAGCCCCGAGGCGGCTGCGTCCTACCGCGCTGCCATCCCACTGGTCGGTGGGGTCGATCGACGACTGGCCAGGGCGCGGCTGTCACGGGCGGCATGCTTCGCCGGGGACATGCACGGGGCAGCGGCGGCCATCGAGGGGGAGGAGCTGCTGGGTGACGCGGCCGACGGCCCGCTGCTGCTGGCGCGCGGGAACCTGGCGTTCTTCGCGCGGGACATGGACGCCGCCTGGGCTGCCGCCCACGCCGCCCGGCGCGAGATCACCGGGTCGGGCGACCCCTGGCAGTACCTCGACCTCGTCTCCCTGCAGGGCTTCATCGCCCACGACAGGGGCGAATGGTTCGAGCACCTGAGCCACGAGCTGCGCCGGACCCTTGGGTCGCCGGACCTTGCCGCGACCCTGTTCGACGCGCACCTGTGCGTCACGGAGTTCCTGCTCTACGGGCCTGTCCCGTACCCGGAGCTCATCGACCTGGCGACCCGCCTGCGTGATCGTGCCGAGCAGTCCGGCGCCCTGCGCGCCGTGGCGTTCGCCGAGGCGCTGCGCGGGGAGGCGGCCCTGCTCATGGGGGACCTGGACACGGCCGAGCAGGAGCTGGAGCGCTCCGCGGAGCTGCACCGCGCCGTCGCCGCGTCCGCGGGCGAGGCGCACACGCTGCAGCGGCTGGCCGAAGTGCGGCTGGCCCGGGGCGACCGGGAGGGCGCGCAGCGGCTGCTGCAGCGCGCCCTGCCGCTCGCTCGGTGGTCGCTGATCAGCCTGCACCTGCTGCAGCGCATCTACGGCACGATGATCCGAGCTGCGGCGGATCCGGTCGCCGCCCGGGCCGTGGTCGACCGTGCCGAGGCGACCCTGGGCGAGACGGACCGTTGCGCCTTCTGCGACATCATGTTCGCCGTGCCCGCGTCCATCGCGTGCGCGCGCGTGGGTGATGTGGAGCAGGCGCGCCTCCGGCTCATCGAGGCCGAGATCGTCGCGGACCGCTGGGGCGGCCAGGGGCTGCAGGCCTCCGTCGTCGAGGCGCGTGCCCATCTGGCCGTCGCCGAGGGTGAGCAGGAGACCGGTCGGCGCCTGTTCGACCAGGCAGCCGAGCTGTTCCAGGGGTCCGGACAGGTGCTGGACGCGCGACGGTGCCGCGAGGCCCACCTCATCGCCTCGGCGTGACCCGTGGTCAGGGCGCCTCCCGGTCAGGGCGCCCCCGTCCCACGGATCAGGAGACGCCGCGGCGACCGCAGGGTGGTTCCCGCGCGGTCGCCGCGGCGTCGAGGGCCTGGCTGCGATCCCCCGGGGGGCGATGCCCGGTCCCGGCCTATGCCGCCGCTGGCCGCATCCGGAGCGTGACGATCGCTCGGATCCGGTCCGACCAGATTGGGGCCGGGGGCAGGGCGGCCCTCGCCGCGGCCTCGTGCGCGCGGCGAAGGTGCTGCTGGTGGCCCCGGCGGGAGCGCTCGAGCTGGCTCATCTGGATCTGCCAGGTCACGTAGGTCATGTGGTCCATCGTCGGTCCTCTC
>DASVBK010000055.1:0-14883 GCA_036375875.1 Candidatus Nanopelagicales bacterium | reverse complement strand
CGTGATCCCCTCGGCGATCGGGCTTGCCTTCCTGGGCGACCGGATCCGCTCGGGGTTCGAGGTCGTGGCCGGGATCGGCCTGCTGCTGGCCATCGCCGGCGCCATCGCGCTGGCCCGCCTCGGCGAGCTGCCGGAGGACGCGGCAGCCGCCCCCGTCGATCCCGCCCCTGCGACCGGGTAGCCAGGTCGGCGGCTCACGTCGCGCGCCGAGCCCCGCCGCAGGATCAGCGGCTGCGCCGGGCTCGCAGCGCGGTGCGACCCCGGACCCGGCGTGACCACGGCCTGCTGCCGCTGGCGTCAGCCGTTGGGCCGCACCAGCGGGAACAGGATCGTGTCGCGGATGCCCAGGCCGGTCAGGTTCATCACCAGCCGGTCGATCCCCATGCCCATGCCGCCGGTCGGCGGCATGCCGTACTCCAGGGCTTGCAGGAAGTCCTCGTCGACCTGCATGGCCTCCGCGTCACCGGCCGCGGCCAGCAGCGACTGCGCCACCAGGCGTGCCCGCTGGTCGACCGGGTCGATGAGCTCGGAGTAGGCGGTCCCCTGCTCGGAGCCGAAGATGACGAGGTCCCACTTCTCGGCCAGCTCGGGGTGCTCGCGGTGGGTGCGGGTCAGCGGCGCGTTCTCCTTCGGGAAGTCCGTGTAGAAGACCGGCGTCGTGGTCTGGCCCTCGCACAGCTCGCCGTACAGCTCCTCGAGGGTGAAGCCCCACGAGAGGTCGGGCTCGAGCTCCAGGCCGATGCGCTGGGCGTGAGCGTGCAGCACCTCCAGCGGCGTGGCCAGCGTGATCTCCTCGCCGAGGGCCTCCGAGACCGCCACGGTCAGTGGCTTGACCGGCCAGTCGCCGGACAGGTCGTACTCGGTGACGGTGCCCTCGGCGTCGGTGTGCCGGGCGATGGGCGACCCGTACACAGCGGTCGCCGCCTCCTGGATGAGCTCCTGGGTGAGCACCCGCATCGTGTCGTAGTCGGCGTACGTCTGGTACAGCTCCAGCGACGTGAACTCGGGGTTGTGCTTGAAGTCCGCGCCCTCGTTGCGGAACTGCTTGCCGATCTCGAAGACCTGCTCCATGCCGCCCACGATGAGCCGCTTGAGATGCAGCTCGGTGGCGATGCGCAGGTAGAGGTCGAGGTCATAGGCGTTGATGTGCGTCTCGAACGGCCGCGCATTGGCGCCGCCGTGGATGAGCTGCAGCGTGGGGGTCTCCACCTCGACGAACCCGCGTCGGCGCAGCGAGTCGCGCACCGAGGCCACGACGGTGGCGCGGGCGTAGGCGGTGCGCCGTGCCTCCGGCCGGATGATCAGGTCGACGTGCCGGGCGCGCACCCGCGCCTCGGGGTCCGTGAGGCCCTTGTGCTTGTCCGGCAGCGGTCGCAGTGACTTGCTGGTCAGCGCGAACGAGCTCGCGCGGACGGTGAGCTCGCCCCGCTTGCTCGTGATCACCTCGCCCGTGACGCCGACGTGGTCGCCGAGGTCGATGTCGTGCTTCCAGTGCTCGAGGCGCTCCGCGCCGACGCCGGCGAGGTCGACCATCACCTGCAGGTCACCCGAGCCGTCGCGCAGCGTGGCGAAGGAGAGCTTGCCGGTGTCCCGCTTGAGCAGGATCCGGCCGGTCACGCTGACCTCGCGACCGGTTCCGGTGTCCGGCGGCAGCTCGCCGGCCTCGGCCCGGACCTCCGCGAGGGTGTGGCTGCGCGGATAGCCCACGGGGTAGGGCTCGATGCCGCGCTCGCGCAGCCGGTCGAGCTTGGCCCGGCGCACCCGCACCTGCTCGGGCAGCCCGTCGGTGCTCAGCGCCTCGGCCAGCGCGTCGGGCTCGACCGGCATCTGGGCGATGACCGCCGCCGCGTACGCCGAGCCGGCACGGTCCAGGGCGCCACCCGGTTCGCCGGCCTTGCGGCGCAGCAACGACAGCGAGGGCCGGGAGAGGAAGCCCTCGGCGTTGCCCGCCGCCGCGCCGACCCGCGGCAAGTCGGAGGCGTACTCGAAGCAGATGAAACGTGGCTGCCAGTCGGGCAGGTACTTCGCGTTGGAGCGGTAGAGGCTCTCGAGCTGCCAGTTGCGCGACGCGAGCAGCAGCACCTGGCGCCACAGCCGCGCCAGCGGCCCGGCGCCGACCTCGGCCCCCCGCTCGAACGCCTCACGGAACATCGCGAAGTTCAGTGACACCCGACCCACGCCGAAGGCCCCCGCCCGCTCCGCCAAGGAGCTGACCATGAGCTCGACGAGGCCGTTGTCCGCGTCCGGATCGCGGCGCATCAGGTCCAGCGACAGCCCGTTGCGGCCCCAGGGCACGAACGACAGGAACGCGCGCAGCTTGCCCTCGGCGTCGCGCGCCTCGATCAGCACGCAGTCGCCGTCAAGGGGGTCGCCCAGCCGCCCCAGGGCCATCGAGAAGCCGCGCTCGTCGCCACCGTCGCCGCGCCACGCGGCGGCATCGGCCTCCAGCTCGTCGAAGCGGCCGGGCTCGAGCTGGCTGTGCCGGCTGACCCGCGTCGTGTACCCGCGGCGCTGCAGGCGGTGCACGGCCTGGCGCACAGGCTTCATGCCGGGGCCGTTCAGCGAGAACGACCGCATGTCGAGGATCGCCTCGTCGCCGATCTCGAAGGCCACCAGGCCAGCGGCGTCGTAGGCCGTGGCACCGCGCTCACCGGCGCCCATCACCGCCAGGGACCAGCCGTTCGATCGCGCCAGGTGGCGCCAGCGCGCGATCGCGACCTCCCAGCGGGCGGGGTCACCTATCGGGTTGCCGCTGGCCAGGGCGACCGAGCCGAAGACCCGGTAGGAGATGCCGGCGCGCGCGCTGGCGACCTCGTCGACGTCCCAGACGACGCCCTTGTCGCGACGGGTCGCGAAGTAGCCCAAGGAGTCCTCGTCACCGAACTCGCGCAGCAGCGTGCGCACCCGCGCCTCGTCGGCGGCGTCGAGGGTGCGGCTGAAGGCCGGGGGACGGAACAGCTGGTAGGCCGCGGCCACGACCGTGGCGGCGCCCATGAGCCCGAACACTGCCCGGACCCAGAGCGGCGAGGTCACCTTCAGGTTGATGTCGAGCAGCACCCGGCCCACGTCGCCGACGATGCTGTCCAGCACGTGCAGCGCGGCGCTGGCCAGGTTCGGCGAGCTGCCGAACCGCTGGGTGAGCAGGCCTCCGACCAGCATGGTCAGGGCACTGCCGAGCAGCAGCACCGCGAGGGCCCGCCACCTGTTCCCACGCACCGCCCGGGCCGGGAACTGGGATCGCACGCGCAGCATGAGCACCAGCAGGACCGCGACCACGCCCGCCCCGATGACGATCGCCGGGGAAGCGTCGCCCACGGCGATCGTGACGAGACGATCCAGCTCGGGCAGCGCGAGCAGCCAGATCAGCAACACCCACCACGCCGCGCGCAGACGGCGCAGCAGCCCCACGCCCAGGACGACCAGCAACGCGGCGTAGACCACGTTCGGCACGGTCGGCACGAGCAGCATCGAGAGGAGGTCCGTGGGCTGGTCGAAGTACCGCCGCAGGACCGGGACGATCGAGGTGATCGCGACGAAGGCGGCGAGGGCGAACATCGCGGCGGCGAGCCGATCCGGCCACTGGTCGCTGAGCTGCTGGCGCCGCCGCCGGGGCGCTGGCTCCACGTCCTGGGCGTGCAGTGCCGCATCGGCGGGCTTCGCCTCGTCGACTGGTGCCGTCACTTCGCTGGCCATCGATGCTCCTCGGGCGGTGTGGTCGGCGCGCTGGGGCTGGTGCCTGACCCTGCGGACGCGCAGAGGCGGCTGCAGCGAGGAGCCTAGGCCGCCCCGCCGCCACCGCCTCCGCACGGCGCGGTGTAACGGTTCCACCATCATCCGAGCGCCGCACGCCCAGCGCCCGTGCCGGCAGCACCCCGGGCCGGGCAGTGGTGGCGGCTCAGCGGCCGCCTCAGCGCAGGTCGGGCACCTCGACGACCGACACGAGCCGGCAGGTGGGCAGCTCGCGCGTATCTGCGTGCAGCCAGCGGAAGAACATCGTGCCGACCCGGTGACCACTCGAGCCCAGCATCGGCAGGAACTCCGGCTTGCGCGGATCGATGGTCAGCAGGTTGCTCTGGCCCACCGCGGTGAGCATGCGCAGGACGTAGAGGTGGCCGTCGGCGGCCTCTACGTCCTCGTTGCGCGGGTCGGGGGTCGTCCACGATCCGGCTGACGGCGAAGCGCAGCGCCTCGCCGAGGTCGGTCCAGGCATCGTCCACGTCCGTGCGCCCCGGGACGGTAGTGGCCGTGCCGTGCAGCGGGGTGGCGGGTGAACGGGGCCCGTCACCCCCATGGTGGAACCTGTGCGAGGAAGCCGGTCACCCCCGGGTCACCCTCGCGCTGCGGGGTCCGCTCACCGCTGCCTAGGGTGTCAGCGCCTGACCCCCCCACGAGAGGAACACGATGACTGACCTGCCCAACGAGGCTGCCACCTCCGCCGAGGCCACCTCCGCCGAGGCCGTCGCCGACGAGGTGGTTGCCGACGAGGTGACTGCCGACGCCGTGGCCGAGGCTGCCGCCGTCGACGCCGCTGCTGCGGACGCCGGGGACGGCGTCGACGTCGACGTCCTGGCCCTCAGCGACGGCGCGTACACGCTGTTCGTGGCCGACTTCGCCGACGTCGACCTGGCCTGGGAGGCCTACCAGGAGCTCAAGGCCGTCGACGAGGCCGAGGAGTCGCTGCAGATCGAGGGCGTCCTCGTCCTCAAGCGCGACGCCGACGGCACGGTCGAGGTCCAGAAGGCCACCGACCACAGCACCCGCCGCGGCCTGGCCTGGGGCGCCGTCGGTGGTGCGGTGCTCGGCGTGCTGTTCCCGCCCTCGATCCTCGGCAGCGCGGTGGTGCTCGGCGCGGCCGGTGCCGGCATCGGCAAGGCCCGCGAGGTGCACCACCGCCACGAGATCGCCGACGAGCTGGGCGAGGCCATCGACCCGGGCCACTCCGGCCTGGTCGCGCTGGTCTCCGACCCCGCTGCCGTGAAGGTGCAGCAGGCGCTGGCCAGGGCCGACCGCATCGTCCAGAAGGCCGTGGACGACGTGATCGCCGACGACCTCAAGGCCGAGGCAAGGGCCCAGAAGGAGGCCGCGAAGGCCGAGGCCACGGCGCCGGACGCCTGAGCCCAGCTCGCCACGGGCGCCCCGGGACTCCGCTGATCCCGGGGCGTTCGCGCGTCTGTCACCCCGGGAGTCACCCGGTGGCACGACGGCCGCAGGGTCCGGCCAGAGTCTGGGCGTGGCCGATCCCCAGGTGCCCGAGGAGTCGGTCGGGCGCACCGCGCTGCGGCTGGTCCGGCCCGACCCCGGCACGCTCAGGGCCGCCGCGTTCCTGGTGGCCGTCGTGCTGGTGCCCGGCTTCATCGCGCAGGCCATCGGCGGGCTCAATGCCAGCGTCACGGTGGGCCTGTGCTCCGGGGCCGCCATGTCGTTCGGCACGCTCATGCGCGCCCGCACCGCCGCCCTGGTGACCCTCGCGCTCGGCGCCGCGGCGGCGGCCGGCGCCCTCGTGGCCGGGCAGCCCTGGCTCAGCGGCCTCGCCGTGGCGCTGGCCATCCTGCTCACGGCACCGGCGAACGCGTACTCGGCGGGCATGCTCATGATGGCCCCGATCCTCACCATGGTCTTCGCGGTCACCGAGCGGGGCTGGCCGTGGTGGCGCGCCGGGCTCTGGGGCGTGATCGGCGGGCTGGTGGGGCTGGCCATCGCCCTGCTCATGCGGTTCGGGCAACGCCCACCCCAACCCGTCGACAGGGCGCTGGCATGGCGGCATGCGATCGTGCTCGCGGTCGCGGCGGGGCTGAGCATCGTGGCCGCGGAGCTGCTCGACCTGGACCACGGCTACTGGGTGACCGTGACGCTGCTCGTAGTGCTGCGGCCGGTGCCCGGCGAGCGGCGCGACTACGTCCGCCAGCGGCTGGCCGGCACCCTGCTCGGCGCCGCCGTGGCCCTCGTGGTGGTCTGGCTGCTGCCCGCGAACCTGCTGCTGCCGGCCGCCTTCGTGTTCCTGGTGGTCCTGGCGTCCTATGCGATGAGCGGCAACTACTTCATGCAGACGTTGTTCCTCACCCCGATGCTGCTGATCTTCCTCTCGGCCGACGGCTCGGGCGAGGTGACCGTCGACCTCACCGTGACGCGCGTGGCATTCACGGTGGTGGGCGTGATCCTCGCTGCCGGGCTGGCGTGGGCTCTGGAGCGGTGGGACGAGCGCTCGGGGCTGGTGACGGCCTGACCGGTGGGCACGTGGCCCCCCGGCCCGCTGACCGGCGGCCCCTGGTCGGGGGTTCCTCGCCGCCGGCCCCCGCGACCCGCTCCCGAGCTGCCGTCACCCGTGCCGTCACCCGCACGGCAGCGGGTCGGTCCACCAGCCACACTGCTCCCATGACCGAGCAGACCACGAACGAGGACCTGTCCCTGCGCAGCTTCACCGAGCCGCGTCCCGCCCGCGCCACCCGGCTCGCGCAGGGCGAGGCGGCCCGGATCGAGACGCCGCTGTCCGCCCACGCCGAGCTTCGACTCACCCCCGAGCGCGACCCGCTGGCGATCCTGCACGGCCAGGAGTCGGTGCGCGAGGCCGGGCTGCTGCCGATGCGCTACGAGCGGATGGCGGCCTCGCCGTTCGCGTTCCTGCGCGGCTCGGCGGCGGTGATGGCCGCGGATCTCGCCGCAGGCCCGCGCACGCAGATCCGTGCCCAGCTCTGTGGCGACGCGCACGTGGCCAACTTCGGGATGTTCGCCTCGCCGGACCGGCGCCTGGTGTTCGACCTCAACGACTTCGACGAGACGCTGCCCGGCCCGTTCGAGTGGGACGTCAAGCGGCTGGCCGCGAGCGTGGCGGTGGCGGGCCGGCACGTCGGCGTGAAGCCAAAGAAGATCCGTGCCGCCACGCGCGAGACCGTCGCGGCCTACCGCTCGACGCTGGCCAAGCTGTCGCTCATGTCGCCGCTGCAGGTCTGGTACGCCCGCGTCGACGTCGACGAGCTGGTGCAGGCCCTCAAGGGCACCACCCTCGTCAACGACGCCAAGCGAGCCGGGCGGGCCTCGGCCAGGGCCACCGGTGACGTGGCGGTGGGCAAGCTCACCGAGGTGGTCGACGGCCACCGCCGGTTCCGCTCCAACCCCCCGGTGCTCGTACCGGTGGACGAGAGCGAGCACGAGGGCCTCACGCAGCGCGTCGCCGACCTGTTCAGCCAGTACCTGGCCACCCTCCCGCCGGACGCGGTGATGCTGCTGCTCCGCTACCGCTACGTGGGCCTGGCCCACAAGGTGGTGGGCGTGGGCAGCGTCGGCACCCGGGCGCTCGTGCTGCTCATGGTCGACGGCGACGACAACCACATCGTGCTGCAGATCAAGCAGGCCAACGCCTCGGTGCTCGAGTCGTACGTGGGCGCCAGCCGCATCGAGCACCACGGCCGGCGGGTCGTGGTCGGCCAGCGGCTCATGCAGGCCACCGGAGACCCGCTGCTCGGCTGGACCACGGGCAGCGCCGAGGCGCCGTTCGACTTCTTCGTGCGCCAGCTCAAGGACATGAAGGGCTCGATCGACCTGGAGCGGCTGGATTCCAGTGACCTGGCCACCTACGGCCAGATCTGCGGCGCCGTGCTCGCCCGGGCGCACACCCGTGCCGGCGGTGCAACCCACATCACCGGCTACCTCGGCCAGACCGAGGCGTTCGACCACGCGGTGGGCGAGTTCGCCGAGGCCTACGCCGACCAGACCGAGCGCGACCACGCGGCCCTGGTGGCCGAGCTGGCCAGCCACTGAGGCACTGCCCCAAGGAGAGTCGGATCCTGCGATGAGCCAGGCACCAAGCACGACCGCGCCCGTCAGCGACCCGGCCGAGCGGCCGTGGCACCTCGAGGAACCCGGCGAGGTCCTCGAGGCGCTGCGCACCGACGCGGCCGGCGGGCTCACCGCGGCTGAGGCTGCCGAGCGGCTGCGGGCGGTGGGGCCCAACACGCTGCAGCAGGAGGCCCCGCCCTCGCGCTGGCGGGTCGCCCTGGGCCAGCTCATGGAGCCCATGACGCTCATGCTCGTCGCGGTCGCCGTGGTGAGCATCGTCATCGGCCAGGGCTCGACGGCAGCCGTGGTGATCGCCCTGATCCTGCTCAACGTGCTCATGGGCACCAACCAGGAGCTCAAGGCACGGGCCAGCGTGGACGCGTTGGCCAGCCTGCAGGTGCCCCAGGCGCGGGTCCTGCGCGACGGCGCCCTCGCCATGGTTCCCGCCGCAGACCTGGTGCCGGGTGACATCGTCGCGGTCGAGGCCGGCGACATCGTGCCCGCCGACGGCCGGATCCTCGCCTCGGCCACGCTCGAGGCCCAGGAGGCCGCGCTCACCGGCGAGAGCGCCCCCGTCGGCAAGGACGCCGGGGTGCTCACCGGCGAGGACATCGCGCTGGGTGACCGCAGCGACATGCTGTTCCAGAACACCTCCGTGACCCGCGGAACCGGCACCATGGTGGTCACCGCGACCGGGATGCAGACCGAGGTCGGCCGGATCGCCGCGATGCTCAGCGGCGTCTCGCGGACGCGTTCACCGCTGCAGCAGCAGCTCGACGACCTGACGAAGAAGATCGCGTGGGTGGCGTGGGCCACGCTGGCCCTCATCCTGATCGTTGGCCTGATGCGCGGGCTGACCTTCGAGGCGCTCATGCTGCTGGGCATCTCGATGGCCGTCTCGGCGATCCCCACGGGCATGCCGACGTTCGTGCAGTCGATGCTGGCCATGGGCGCCCAACAGCTGGCGAAGGCCAAGGCGATCGTGCGCAACCTCAACGACGTCGAGACCCTCGGGGCCACCAGCCAGATCAACACCGACAAGACCGGCACCCTGACGTTGAACCAGATGACCGCCCGCGCGGTGCACTACGCGGGCAGCTGGTACGAGGTGGACGGCGAGGGCTACTCGTGGAACGGCGCGATCCGCGGCGTCGCAGGCGCCCCGGACGCCGACCTCACCGCGCTGGCCTATGTCAGCGCCCTGGCCAGCGACGCCACGGTGAGCCGCAGCGGCGAGGTCGTCGGCGATCCCACCGAGGCCGCCGTCGTGGTGCTCTCCGAGAAGATCGGCGTCTCGGTGGCCGAGACCCGTCGGGCCTACCCGCGGGTGGCCACGGTGCCGTTCGACTCGACGTACAAGTTCATGGCCACGTTCCATCACCTGCCGCTGCAGGGCGAGCAGCGCCTCGTCGGCCTGGTGAAGGGCGGGCCGGACGTGGTGCTGGCCCGCTGCACCCGCGCCCTGGCCGCTGACGGCTCGACCGTGCCACTGGCGCAGGTGCGTGCCGAGGTCGACGCGGCGAACGCGCGGCTCGGCGAGGCGGGCCTGCGCGTCCTGGCCCTGGCCGTGCGCGCCCTGCCGGCCGACCGCGAGCGGGCCGTCATCGACGATCCCATGGGCGCGGTGGAGAGCCTGGTGTTCCTCGGCCTGGTCGGCATCATCGACCCGCTGCGGCCCGAGGCCGTCGACGCGGTGCGGGTGGCCACCCGCGCCGGCATCGACGTGCGGATGATCACCGGCGACCACCTCGTCACCGCGCAGGCGATCGCCGCCGAGCTGGGCCTGGGCCCCGGTGGCATGTCGGGCACGCAGTTCGCGGCCACCTCCGACGCAGCGCTGACCGCCCAGCTGCCGCAGCTGCACGTCTTCGGCCGGGTCTCCCCGCAGGACAAGCTGCGCCTCGTGCAGCTCATGCAGGCCAAGGGCGACGTCGTGGCGATGACCGGCGACGCGGTGAACGACGCCGCCGCGCTCAAGCAGGCCGACATCGGCGTGGCCATGGGCAGCGGCTCGGAGGTGTCCAAGCAGGCCGCGAAGATGATCCTCACCGACGACAACTTCGCCACCCTCGTGCATGCCGTGGAGCTCGGCCGGGGCATCTTCGCCCGGATCACCGCCTACATCGGCTACCAGCTCACGCAGCTGTTCGGCCTGGTGAGCATGTTCCTGCTGGCCACCATGTTCAACATCAACGACGGCGTGGCGCTGCTGCCGCTGCAGGTGCTGTTCCTGAACTTCACCCTCGCGGTCATCCCGGTGATCATCATCACGACCGACGAGCCGGAGCCGGGCCTCATGGACCTGCCGCCGCGCGACCCGCGCGAGCGCATCTTCAACCGCACCACCGCCGTGCGCTGGATCGGCATCGGCGTGCTGCTCGGGGTGTGCTCACTGCTGCCGCTGGTGCTCGGTCCGGACACCCCCTCGAGCGAGGTGGCCACCGTCTCGGTGACGATGGCCTACGCGGTGATGGCCCTGTCCACCGCGGCGGCCGGCTTCGTGATGCGCAAGACCACGGCCTCCGCCTTCAGCAGACCGATGGTCCCCGCCGCGCTGCTCACCCTGGCCGGGGTGGCGATCACGATCGCCTCCACCGAGGTCGGGTTCCTGCAGAGCTGGTTGCGGACCACGGAGCTCACCAACCAGCAGTGGGCGGCGTGCCTGGGCCTGGCGCTGGTCTTCGCCGTGGTGGTCGAGGTGGAGAAGTCGGTGCGCCGGCGGCGCGCGGCAGCCTAGCGACGCGCGCACGACCAGGAGGCGATCGACGCCCATGGCATGGCCCGTTTGCTCGGCTCGGGCCAGCGTGACACCCTCGCGGGGTGCTGCAGCGAGCCGGCCGGGCGACAAGCGCCCAGGGGCGCGCGTGACCACCCCGCCGCTGCCGCGCACCACGCTCGTGGAGCGCCTGCTGCGGGTGCCCGCGGCCGGGCTCGGGCTCATCGTGGCGCCGCCTGGGTACGGCGGCAGCGCCCTGCTCGAGCTGGTGGCCGCCGCCTCCCCGCATCCCTGCCTGCGCATCCGGCTGACCCCTGGGCTGCGCCCCGAGGTCGGCTTCGTCGAGGTCCTGGCCGAGGCCCTGGTCGGCGTCGGCATGATGGCCCCGCCCGTGGCGGACGGTGATCCACGGCTGCCGGCGGCGGTGCTGGCGGCGCTCGGCGCTGGGCCGGACCTGGCCATCCTCGTCGACGACCTCGGCCTGCCCGGCCAGGACCGGATCCAGGCCGAGCTCGACGCGTTCCTGCAGGCCCTGCCCGCGACCGTGCGGGTGATCGTGCGCGCCCGGCCCGCGCCGCGGCTGGACGTCTCGCGGTTCCTGGCAGCAGGCCGCCTGGTGCTGCTCGATCGCGGCGACCTCACCCTCAGTGAGGACGAGGCCAGGGAGCACCTGGCGCAGCTGGCACCCGGCCTCGACCCGCACGCCCGAGACGAGCTGGTGCACCTCGCGGAAGGCTGGATCGGGGGCCTGACCGCGGGGGTCACCGGGGCCGGGTCGCGCGGCGGCGAGGATCCCGGCGGCTGGCTGCTGGGCCCGGGCCTCGAGCTGCTCTTCCACGCCCCCGCCAGTGGGCTGCCCCCCGAGGATGACGCGCTGCTGACGCTGGGCAGCGTCATGGAGACGCTGACCCCCGGGGCCTGCGACCACCTCACCGGCCGTACCGACAGCGCCGCGCGGCTGGCCCGCCTCAGCGAGCTGCAGATCGTGCATCCGACGGTCTCGGGCATCGACGGCTACCGCATGCACGGGCTGCTCCGCGAGTTCTACCGGACGCGGCTGCGCCGCCGCGGGGCGAGCGCGGAACGCGATGCCCTGCTGGCCCTGGCTGGCTGGTACGAGGCCGCCGGCGACCCGGACCTGGCGATCACGTGCCTGCTCGGAGCCGGCGCCGTCGACCGGGCCCGCGAGGTGCTGGCCAGCCGACTCGAGGAGCCGTTCGGTCCCGGCACGGCCGAGACGCTGCGCACCTGGTACCGCAGCGCACCCCAGCTGGCGCTGCCCCCTGACGCGCTGCACCTGCTCGCGGCGGCCTGGGCCGACGTGCTCACCGGCGACGTGGCACACGCCGGCGAGCGCCTGGCGCAGCTGCGGGACGAGTGCGCCAGGGAGGCGAGGACCCTGCCTGACGACGGGCTGGCGCGGGAGGCCGCCCAGGGCGCCGTCGACTGGCTCAGTGGCGAGGCGAGCCTGCTCGATGCCTACTTGGCCCTCTGGGTGGGACGCCCCCGCGACGCGTTGCGCCTCTGCACCACGCTCGGACCGCACCTGGCGCGCCATCCCAGGCGCACGTCCAACCAGCTGCACACCGTCCTGGGCATCAGGGCGCAGCTGTGGAGCGGCGACCACCTCGGCGTGGGGCATGCGCTGAGTGCCGCCATGCGCCAACCCTCGACGCTGCTGCCCTACCGGCGCGGGATGCTGCCGGGCCTGGCCGCCGAGGTCGCGGTCGTGGAGGGCCGGGCGCTGCGTGCGCGCAGCCTGGCGCAGCAGGCGCTCGAAGGCATCGAGCAGGTCGGCGCCATCGGGATGGTCGATGACTGCGACGCCCGGCTGGCGCTGGCCGGCGCGCTGCGCGACCTGGACGATGTCGCCGCCGCCGTGGTGCAGGCCGAGCACGTCGCCCAGCAGGCGGGGGCGGTCGGGCACGTCACCTACGAGGTGCTCGGCCGAGTACGGATGGCGCTGGCCCTCGCCGCGGCAGCGGAGGGGAAGGCGGCTGGCGACCAGCTGCAGCGAGCCGCCGAACGGGCCCGCGGGGCGGGGTGCGGGCGCGAGCTGGCCCTGCGGGTCGAGGCGGCGGCGGTCGAGGTGGCCGTCCTGGCCGGAGACAGACGCGCCGCGCAGCTGGCCCTCGAGCGCATCCCCGCCGCCGACCGGGACCCGTTCCTGGGCATCCGCGTGGCCGGGATGGGCCCGATGCGGCCGGAGGCCGAGGTGATCCGCATGGTGCGGGCCGACCGGCCGGTCACACCGCGCCAGGTCGTCGACGTGCGCCTGCTGATGGCGCTTTCGCTCGCCGGACGCCCGGCCGAGGCCGCGATGCACCTGCGCACCGCCGCGGACCTCGCCGTCGAGTGCGGCATGCTGCGCGCCCTGGCCGGCCGCGGCGAGGAGGTGCTGGCCCTCGCCGAGCAGCTGGCTGCCGAAGGCACCTCGCCCACCGTCGAGGTGCTCCTTGCCCACCGCGCCACGCAGCCGGTGCCGGTCACGGCGCCGCCCACCAGGCCGCAGCTCAGCGGCGGCGAACAGGACCTGCTGCGGCGGCTGGCGCAGTCCTCGGGCAACCGGGAGCTGGCAGACGAGCTGGGCATCTCGGTGAACACGCTGAAGACCCGGCTGCGGCGGCTCTACGCAAAGCTCGGGGTGCACGACCGGGCCAGCGCGATCGCGGCCGGGATCGGGCGCTGATCGAACGAGCCCGGAGCCTCCAGCCGCGCGCACCGCGCGGCGGCCGGCGCGTGGGTCTGCGCGTCACGTCGGTCCTGCGTCGCCCAGCTGCACGCTCGACGAGCAGTCGCGCATGGCGGAGCCACCAAGGATCCCCAGGTAGGCGCCGGCGGCCCTGGCCAGGTGGTCGCCCGCGAAGTGCTCCCGGCTGCCGACGAGCTCCGCGGCGGACCGCACCGAGGCACAGCGGGCCCGCACGTCGGCGAGCCCTTCGGCGAGCCCCGAGACGAGCTCGGCGTGGGCCTGCGGATCGTCGAGCAGCTCCGCGAGCCCGGGGCCGCCCACGCCGATGCCCGCCAGCTCCTCGCGCACGTGCTCGTCGCCCGGCAGCAGTGGCATGAGGGCGAGCATCACGTCCAGGACGTGCAGGAAGTGCCCGTCCAGGGGGGCGCGGACGTCGACGGTGGCGAGGTCCGGCACCGGGGGCGTGGTGACCTCCCGCGGGCCGGGGCGCCCCGACCAGGCCGAGAGCGCCTGCACCCCCATCTGGTCCTGCAGGGCGATGACGTTGGCGAGGTCCGCGTCGTCGAGCACGTGCGTGCGCACGAGCACCAGCGCCAGCTCGGTCGGGCAGGCGAACACCCCCACGCCGACGGCGGCATCCCCGGACCATCCCGGTCCCGTGACGAGGAACTGCCCGCCCGCTGACCCGTTCGTGCGCAGCGAGACGTCGCCGACGACGTACGTGTACAGGTCGACCAGCTCGATCGACACGTCGCGCTCTGGCTCGTGCGGCGGCACCGTCAGGACGATCGGCTCGGTACGCAGGTCCAGCCACGCGTAGGAGTACGGCGTGTCCACGTTCATGGCCGCGATCGACGGGTCGTTGGGATCGGCCGGGGCCCGGGCGTGCGCGAACGCGTTGAGCGGGGCGTTGAACTCAGGGGAGAGCCGGTCCAGCGCGAGGTTCACGAGGATCCGGTGCAGGCGCACCGTCGGCAGCCCATAGACCACGGCGGACCAGCCGATCGCTCGCAGGTCTCGCTCCACGCCGCGCAGCCTCGCGGCATCCCCGCCCGACGCCCAACCGGGTGACAGGGAGTGGGTCACCCGGGCAGGCGCCGACGCCGTCGGCACCGGCCCCTGCAGCCCCGTACGGGGTGACTCAGGCAGGGGTGACACCCGATCATCGCCTCGGTCGTCGGCCCACACTGGCCGCACCAGCCTGGCCCCGCCGAGGAGGATCCGTGGCACCCAGCCCGCCCGCCCACGGCCAGCTGCCCCCGGACCGGGGCGCCGGGGAGCAGCGCCGCGAGCGCCGATCTGGCGCCCGAGCCCTGCTGGAGCGGTGGCCGCTGGCCCGCCAGGTGCTGGCCGGCGACCTCACCGGACTGGGTCGCACGGCCTACTCACCTCGCACGTCCGCGGAGCATGCCCGTATCACCGACGCCACCGCGGTGCCCTCCATCTGCCCGGACTGCGCCACCGGCTGCGCCCAGACCATCTCCGTGCGCGATGGGCGGATCGCCTCCATCGAGGGCGACGGGGACTCCCCCGTCTCCCGTGGCCGGCTCTGCCCGAAAGGTGGTGCCGAGGTGCTCGTCGTGAGCGGCCGCGCGGGCTTCGAGATCGTGCAGAAGGCGGCGATGGCCGGCATCCCGGTGGTCGCGGCCGTCTCGGCCCCGACCTCGCTGGCCGTCGACGTGGCCCGTGGCTGCGGCATGAC
>DASVBK010000050.1:0-11442 GCA_036375875.1 Candidatus Nanopelagicales bacterium | reverse complement strand
CGCCACGCGGACGTCGTGCGCCTCTCGGGGGACCGTGCCCGCGGGCAGCACCTCGTCGTCGTGCACGACGACGACCACCGCCGGTGCGGCGGGGGCGCCCGCCAGCTCGGCGAGCAGGCGGTCGTAGTAGCCCCCGCCCTGGCCGAGCCGTGCCCCGGACCGGTCCACCGCGAGGGCCGGGACGAGCACCAGGCCCACGCCATGCTCGAGCAGGGCCGCGCCGCCGGTCCCCACCTCCGGGCCCGCCGGCTGCGGCACCGGGAACCGCTGGGCCATCACCCATCGACCGTCGTCGAGCGCCCAGCCGAGCACGCGGTCCGGTCCCGGGATGGGCAGCAGCACCTGGCCGCCCTGCTGCTGGCATGCTGCCCGGAGCAGGGCGGTGTCGGGCTCCCCGGGGGCTGCCAGGTAGGCGGCGAGCGCCCGGGGTGGGCCGACGGGGGCGTCGCGGGCGAGCCCGTCGAGCAGTCCGGCGGCGTTCGCCGAGGCCAGGAGGCCCGCCGCCACCGCCTCGGTGGCCGGGGACCCGAGCGCGAGCCGGGCCGCCCGGCGTGCCCGGACCTCCGCCCGCAGCCGCCGCTTCGCGTCGCGCACCGCTGCGGCCCCTCGACCTGCCGGTCCCGCCGGGCTGACCATGCCGGCGATCATGCACCAGTCCCGGGTGCGGGGGCGGTCGGCGGCTAGGGTGCCGCCCGTGAGGATCCCGGTCGAGTTGACGCCCACGCGGGCTGCGCCGACCTCGACCGAGGGCGTCGCCTGACGTGCGCACCGTCGACGAGCACGTCGCCGAGGTGCTGGCCCGGGTGCTCCCGCTGGAGCCGCTCGACGTCTCGCTGCTGGACTCGCGCGGGTGCCTGCTGGCTGACGCGGTCACCGCACCCTGGCCGATGCCGCCCTTCGACGCTGCCGCCACCGACGGCTACGCGGTCCGGGCCGCGGACGTGGCCAGCGCCAGCCAGCCCGCGCCCGTCACCCTCGCGGTCGTCGACGACGTGCCTGCCGGCTATCGCGCGAGCCGACCCGTGGGCCAGGGCAGCGCCATCCGGATCGGCTCCGGGGCCCCGCTGCCCGCCGGCGCCGACGCGGTCGTGCCCCTCGCGGCGACCGACGGCGGCATGCCCAGCGTCCGGGTGACCGGCCCGGTCGGCGCAGGCGCGCATGTGGGCCGGGCCGGTGCGGAGGTCCCTGCCGGTGGGGTGGTCCTCGAGGAGGGCGCCATCATCGGCGCACGCGAGGTGGCGCTGCTCGCCGCGGTCGGCCGGCCGCGGGTGCGGGTGCGCCCCAAGCCGCGGGTGGTCGTGATCTCCACGGGCACCGAGCTCATCGAGCCCGGCGCCCCCATGAGCCCGGGACTGCTGCCCGACTCCAACGGCTACATGCTCACCGCGGCAGCCCAGGACGCCGGGGCGATGGCCTACCGGGCGGGTCCGGTCGCCGACGAGCACGGGGCGCTGCTCGACACCCTCGAGGACCAGCTGGTGCGTGCCGACCTCATCGTCACCACGGGCGGGGTCACTGCCGGCACGTACGACACCCTCAAGGCCGTGCTCGCCCGCCTGGGCACCGTCACCTTCACCCGCGTCGCGGTCTCGCCGGGCGCTGCCCAGGGGCATGGTCACCTCGGTCCCGACGACGTGCCCATCTTCACGTTGCCCGGCAACCCGGCCACCGCGTTCGTGGCCTTCGAGCTGTTCGTGCGGCCGGTGATCCGCCGCATGCTCGGCCACGCCCAGGTGTTCCGCCCGCTCGTGCAGGCGCAGCTCACCGACCCGGTCGACGGCCAACCGGGGGTGCGGACCTACCTGCGCGGGCACCTGCACGGCAGCGCGGGTTCCCGCGCGGTCACCCCGATCGGCGAGCCCGGACTGCTCGGCCTGCGCATGGCTGACTGCCTCGTCGTGCTGCCCGAGGGGACCGGCCCGGTGCCGGCCGGAGCCGTGGTCTCGGTGATGCCGCTGGGCCGCCGCTGATGGCGCTGCCCGAGCTGCGCCGGCCCACCGCGTCGGGGGAGCTGGTCCTGCGCGAGCTGCGCCGCCGGGACGCCCGCGCCTGGCGCGAGGTCCGTGCCCGCAACCAGCTCTGGCTCGGGCCGTGGGAGGCCACCGTGCCGCCGGAGTCCGACGAGCGGGTGCCCTCCTTCACGGACATGGTCGCGCGCTTCCGAGCCGAGGCGCGGGCCGGGCGCACCATCGCGTGGGCCATCACGCTCGACGAGCGCCTCGTCGGCCAGCTGACTGTCGGGGGGATCGTCCTGGGTTCGCTGCGCGGGGCGAGCATCGGGTACTGGATCGACCAGCGGGTGGCCGGCCGAGGGCTCATGCCGCTGGCGGTGGCGATGGCCAGCGACCACATCTTCCGCGAGCTGCGGCTGCACCGCATCGAGGTCGTGATCAGGCCCGAGAACCAGGCGAGCCTGCGGGTGGTCGAGAAGCTCGGGTTCCGGTACGAGGGCCGCCGACCGGCGTACCTGCACATCGACGGGGCATGGCGCGACCACGAGGTGTTCGCCCTCACCGCCGAGGAGGCGCCCGCGAGCATGGTCGGCGCGCTGCTCACGCGACACGACCCGACGCGCTCCGGTGAATGGCCGGACGAGGACCCCCGCTGAAGTAGATTGCCCAACCGTGACGGGACTGATCTACGTGGCCATCATCGCCGTCTGGGCCGTGGTCCTGGTCCCGGCCTGGTTGCGCCGCCACGATCACCTCGATCCCGAGCGTTCGGTCGACCGGTTCTCCCGCACGATGCAGACCCTCGCGAGTCGACCAGGCGTCCTGGGCATCCCGTTCCCGGGCGTCGAGGACGAGGACGCCGACGACCGCCGTGACCTCCGCCCCGAGTCCGAGCCCATCGTCACGCCACTGCGCCGGCCGGACCTGACCAGGGTGCAGGGCCGGGTCGGTGAGGTGACGGGCCAGGCTCGCGCCACGCTGCGGGCGACGTCGGCAGCCGCCCGTCGTCGTACGGTGCTGGCGGTGCTGGCCGGCGTGCTGCTGGCCACGATCGGGCTGGTCGCGGCCGGCCTCCTGGCGCCGATGGCCGTGGCCGCGCCGGCGGTGCTGCTGGTCGGGTTCGTCGGCGTGGCGCGCCACCAGGTCCGGGTCGCGCAGCAGCGGCGGACCGCGCGTCCGGCAGCCGCCACCGCCACCCGTGCCACGGCGGCAGCGCCCGCCACCCGCCGGCCGGCGCCGGGTGCCACCGGTGAGACGTGGGAGCCCCAAGCCACCCCGCTGCCGACCTATGTCACGAAGCCCCCAGCCGCCGAGTTCCCCCGGGTCATCGACACCGAGCCCGGTGCCTGGACCGCGGCCGCGATGCTCAAGCGCGCCGAGGAGCAGAAGGCCCGCGCCGAGCGCATGGCCCAGGCCAAGGCAGAGGCCATCGCCCGTGCCCGTGCCGAGCAGGCAGCCGCCGAGGCGCGCAGCCGCGACGAGGAGTTCCTCGAGTCGCAGCAGGTGGCGCAGTGGCAGGCGCGTCGGCGCGCGGTCAACGAGTAGGCCGTTCTGCGGGACGGACTTCATTTGGCCCCCAGTCGGGCCGCTGGGTACACTCGTGGCCTCCGATTGGGGCTGTAGCGCAGCTGGTAGCGCACCTCGTTCGCATCGAGGGGGTCAGGGGTTCGAGTCCCCTCAGCTCCACAATGCCGTTGGCCTCCGGGTGTTCCCGGGGGCCAACTGCATTGTGCGAACAAGCACGGGGGGACTCGGGAGGAGCATCGCCAACGGCGAGGCGACGGCTCCCCTCAGCTCGCCGCCACATCCCCCGAGCCGGTTGCCGTGTCCCAGCCTGCGGACCGGTCGGGATGACGGTGCCAGACCGGCGTCCTAGCGTGGGCGGGTCGTCCAGTCGAGGAGTCCGATCCAGGACCCGTCGCCACGAGGAGCCACCATGACCACGCTGACCGACCGGCCCAACACCGCCCTGCTCGTCGTCGACCTGCAGCGGGGCGTCGTGGACCACGCCCATGAGCGTGACCGGGTGGTGGCCAATGCCGCCGTACTGGTGCAGCGGGCGCGCCAGGCCGGTGTCCCGGTGGTGTGGGTGCAGCACTCCAGCGCGGAGCTGCCAGCGGGGTCCGAGGCCTGGCAGTACGTCCCCGAGCTGGTGCCTGCCGAGGCCGAGCCCATCGTGGCCAAGACCTATGCGGACGCCTTCGAGGAGACCGAGCTCGAGGCCGTGCTTGCCGACCGGCGGGTCGGGCGGCTGCTGCTGGCCGGCGCGCAGACCGACGAGTGCATCAGGTCCACCCTGCACGGTGCGATCGTCCGGGGGTACGACATCACCCTCGTCGGTGACGCCCACACCACCGAGGACCTCACCGAGTACGGCGCACCACCCCCGGCGCAGGTGATCGCCCACACGAACCTGTACTGGCAGTACCACCGGGCGCCGGGGCGCACCGCGGCAGTGGTCCCCACCGCCGACGTGCAGTTCGCCACCGGCGACGTGGGGTGAAGGCAGCCGGGCTTGGCCCGCCGGTGCGGCCGCGCGCATCGCAGCGCCTCGCCGACTAGCGTCGGGCCAGCGCAGGCGGGCGGCATCAGGAGGGGTCATGAGTGACGACAGGCTGGATCGGATGGGGGCGTTCGACGCCGTGATGTGGGGTGTCGAGCAGGATCCGCTGCTGCGCTCGGTGATCCTCGCGATGGCCGTGCTCGACGAGGAGCCCGACATCGAGCTGCTGCTCGACCGCGTCGCCCGGATGACGCTGGCGGTGCCGAAGCTGCGGGAGCGCGTGGTCGGCAACCCGGTCTCGCTGATCCCACCGCGCTGGGAGTACGACCCGAACTTCGACCTGTCGTACCACGTGAAGCGGTTCCACGTGACGGCGGACGGCACCGACCGGCCGCTGCTGCGCATCGTCGAGCAGATGGCCGAGCAGGACTTCGACCGCAGCCGCCCACTGTGGGAGATGGCCCTCGTCCAGGGGTTCGACGGCCCCCGCAGTGCCGTGCTCATCAAGCTGCACCACGCCATCACCGACGGCGTGGGCGGCATGGCCATGGCCGCCTCGCTGTTCGACCTGGCTCGCACTCCCACCGGCGACCTCGGCCCGATGCCGCCGGCCCCGCGCCGCGACATCCTCAACCTGCCCGGCCGCCTGGTGAACGGCGCCGGCTTCCTGGCCAGTGGCGCGCTGCGGCGGGGACGTGCGCTGGCCGGGGGAGCGGTCGGCCTTGCGGAGCGAGTGGTGGCCGACCCGGGCGCCAGCGCGGTCGAGGCGACGGCCTTCGCCCAGTCCGCGGCACGCCTGCTCGCCCCGGCCGACGAGCCGCTCAGCCCGCTCATGCATGGACGCTCGCTGTCGACCCAGATGGCGGTCATCCAGGTGCCGTTCTCGCCGTTCAAGGCCGCCGCCCGGCAGGCCGGAGGCACGCTCAACGATGCGTTCATGGCAGCCGTCGCGGGCGGACTCGCGGCCTACCACGAGGCGCATGGCAGCCCGGCGGAGTACGTCCGGGTGAACATGCCGGTGAACATGCGCACCTCCGACGACGCCGCCGACGGCAACCGGTGGGTGCCGGCACGCTTCCCCATGCCGATCGACAGCGGCGACCCGGTCACCCGGATCATGCGCCTCTCGCCGATCCTCAAGCAGGCGCGCACCGAGCCGGCCCTGGTGGTCAGCGACACGGTGTACCGCCTGCTCGCGGCGCTGCCGCAGGCCGCGGCGACCACGGTGGCCGGCGGCATGATGAAGGGCGTCGACGTCGCGTGCACGAACGTGCCGGGCCCGCCGATCGGCCTGTTCACGGCCGGTGCGGCCGTGCAGGCCATCGTGCCGTTCGCCCCGAAGTCTGGCGCTGCGGCCAACGTCGGCCTCATGACCTACCACGGGGTGGGCTTCGTCGGCGTGAACGTCGACACCCGGGCCATCCCAGACGCGGGCGCGTTCATCGAGCACCTTCGTGCCGGTTTCGACCAGGTGCTGGCGATCGCCGACCCGCAGGCGCACGCCCGCATCGGCGTGCACTCCGGGGCCGAGCCGGAGCACGCGGCGCACGCCGTGCTCCGCGAGCAGCTGCGCCACATGCCCGGGGCGCTGGCCGAGCCCGTGGGGCCGGACGACGCGGGGGAGGCTGCAGCGGTGTCGCAGCCCGGGGTGGCTCCGGCGCCGCCGGCTCCGCCGAAGCCACCAGCCGGGACGCGCGCCCCGGCGACGGCCGCCGCGGGCAAGCGGGCCCCCGCCAAGCAGGCCGCCACCAAGAAGGCGCCGGCCAAGAAGGCCCCCACCGAGCAGGCCGCCGCCAAGAAGGCGCCGGCCAAGAAGGCGCCGGCCAAGAAGGCGCCGGCCAAGCGGGCGCCGGCCCCCGCGGCGCCGCCGCCCGCCTCCGGCTGACCCCGGCTGACCCCGATCGCCGAGGCTGGCGCCCGATCGCCGGAGGGCCACCTAGCATGGCGCCGTGAGCGCCCCGACCGCCGTGACGGACCCCGCCACGTCGCTCGCCGGGCCTGCGCAGGCACCCGTGGGCGCTGCGCTGCGCCGGCCGCTGCTCCGGCCTATGCCCTCGTCGGGGTGGCGCGGCTGGGTGGGACCACTCGTGGTCACCGCCCTCGCCGGTCTCCTGCGCCTGGTCAACCTGGGCCGGCCCGACGCGATCATCTTCGACGAGACCTACTACGTGAAGGACGCCCTGGCGCTGCTGCGCTTCGGCTACGAGCGCGAGACGATCAAGGACGCCAACGACGTCATCCTGGGCAGCGACGCCGCCTGGGACCGGCTGGACATCTTCACGCAGACCCCGGCGTTCGTCGTGCACCCCCCGGTGGGCAAGTGGGTGATCGCCGCCGGCGAATGGGCCTTCGGCGTCACCCCCTTCGGCTGGCGCTTCGGCGTCGCGGTGCTCGGCACGCTCAGCGTGCTCATGACGACGCGGATCCTGCGACGGCTCACGCGCTCGGACGTCATCGGGACGGTCGCCGGGCTGCTGCTGGCCCTGGACGGCGTCCACCTGGTGCTCAGCCGCACGGCCATCCTCGACGTCTCGCTCATGTGCTTCGTGATCGCCGCCTTCGGCCTGCTCCTGCTCGATCGCGACGCCGTGCGGCGCCGCCTCGACCTGGCGGGGCCGGGTGCGGTGCTGGCAGCCGGCCTCGGCCCCGGGCTGGGGCTGCGCCCGTGGCGGATCGCCGCTGGCGTCGCCCTCGGCCTGGCCTGCGGCGTGAAGTGGAGCGGCCTGTGGTACGTGGCCTTCTTCGGCCTGCTCACGGTCGCCTGGGACGTGTCGCTGCGGCGCGAGCTGGGCGTACGACGCCCGTGGCTCGCCGCACTGGGTCGCGACGCGCTGCCCGCGTTCGTGAGCATCGTCCCGGTGGCAGTGGTGGTGTACGTCGCCACGTGGTCCGGCTGGCTGCTCACCGATGGCGGGTACGACCGGCAGTGGGCCGTGAGCCACCCCGGAGGCCTGCCCCTCGTGCCCGACGCGCTGCGCTCGCTGCTGGAGTACCACCGCGTGGCATGGCGGTTCCACGTCGGGCTGGACTCGCCGCACTCCTACCGGTCGAGCGCCTGGTCGTGGCCGTTCATGACGCGCCCGACGTCCTTCTCCTACGACAGCGAGGGCCTGCAGTGCGGCGCCCAGAAGTGCGCTGCCGAGGTCCTCGCGCTGGGCAACCCGCTCATCTGGTGGGCCGGGCTGCTGGCCCTCGGCCACAACGCCTGGCGAGCGGTCGCTGGCCGCGACTGGCGCAGCAGCGCCCTGCTGGTGGGGTGGCTGGCAGGCTGGCTGCCCTGGCTGCTCTACCACGACCGCACGATCTTCACGTTCTACGCCGTCGTGATGGCCCCGTTCCTCGCCGGCATGCTCGCGATCTCGCTCGCGCGCCTGTCCGGCGGCCCGGATGCGAGCGCACCCCGCCGGCAGTGGGGGCTCATGGCCGGGGGAACCGCCCTGCTGCTCATCGTGGCCGCCGCCTGGTTCTTCCTGCCCGTCTGGACCGGGCAGGTCATGCCCTACGACGACTGGCACCTGCGCATGTGGCTGCCCACCTGGGTCTGACAGCCGCCCAGCCCGACGGTCAGTCGGTCGAGCTCGGCTTCGCGGCGACCACGGCGTCGAACACCGCGCGCTTGCGGGTGCCCGTGGTCTGCGCGACCAGCGCGATCGCCTCCTTGCGCGGCACGCCCTGGGACTCCAGCGCGGCCACCCGACGGGCCAGGCCCGCGACGTCGGTCGATCGGGCCGGATCGGCGGGTGGCGCGCCCTGCACCACGAGCGTGAGCTCGCCGCGGACCGCGCCCCCGGCCGCCCAGGCCGCCAGCTCCCGGAGGCTGCCGCGCCGCACCTCCTCGTAGGTCTTGCTCAGCTCCCGGCAGACGGCCGCCGGGCGCTCGTCGCCCAGGGCGGCCGCAAGGTCGGCCAGCGCCTCGGCCAGCCGGTGCGGGGCCTCGAACCACACCAGCGTCCGCGGCTCGTCGGCCACCTCGGCCAGCCGCGCCCGGCGCTCCGCGGGCCGTCGGGGCAGGAACCCCTCGAAGCAGAACCGGTCGCAGGGCAGGCCGGAGACCGCCAGCGCCGTGGTGACCGCCGACGGCCCCGGCAGCGCGGTGACCCGGTGCCCGGCGTCCAGCGCGGCCCGAGCGGCCCGGTAGCCGGGGTCGGACACCGACGGCATCCCGGCGTCCGTGACCAGCGCCACCGTGCCGCCGGCAGCGAGCACCTCGAGCAGCCGGGGCAAGCGCTCGCGCTCGACATCCTCGTAGAACGAGACCACCGGGCCCTCACGGCGCACCGCGAGGTCGGCCAGCAGCCGGCGCAGCCGTCGGGTGTCCTCGGCGGCCACGAGGTCGGCTGACGCCAGCAGTGCGGCCAGCCTGGGCGAGGCGTCCGCGGGGTTGCCCAGCGGCGTCCCGGCGAGCACGAGCGTGCCGGTCTGCGCCTGCGTCATGGGGCCATCGTGCCGCAGCGCAGGGCGCCAGGGGCCTCGCGCAGCCGAACTAGACTCTGCCCCCATGAGCCCGACCGGCAAGGCGTTCTACGTCACGACGCCCATCTACTACGTCAATGACGCCCCGCACATCGGGCACGCCTACACCACGGTCGCCGCGGACACGATCTGCCGCTGGCACCGTCAGCGCGGCGAGCAGGTGTGGCTGCTCACCGGCACCGACGAGCACGGCGAGAAGGTGCTGCGCACCGCGCAGGCTGCGGGGATGACCCCGCAGGCATGGGCCGACCGGCTGGTCGCCGAGCACTGGAAGCCCGTGCTCGAGACCCTCGACGTGGCCAACGACGACTTCATCCGCACCACCGAGCGCCGGCACGAGGCACGGGTCCAGCGCTTCCTGACGCTGCTCAAGGACCGCGGCCACATCTACTCCGGCGACTACGAGGGCCCCTACTGCGTGGGCTGCGAGGAGTTCAAGCTCGCCGGGGAGCTCGTGCCCGGCACCGGTGAGCACGAGGGCCAGCTGCTGTGCCCGGTGCACTCCCGGCCCGTCGAGACCGTCGCCGAGACGAACTGGTTCTTCCGGCTCTCCGCGTTCGGCGAAGCGCTGCTGGCCCACTACGAGGCCCACCCGCATGCCGTCGCGCCGCACAGCGCGCACAACGAGGTGGTCTCGTTCATCCGCAGCGGCCTGCAGGACCTGTCGATCTCGCGCTCCAGCTTCGACTGGGGCATCCCGGTGCCCTGGGACCCCTCGCAGGTCGTCTACGTCTGGTTCGACGCGCTGCTCAACTACGCCACTGCGGTGGGCCTCGGCGACGACGCCGACCTGCCCGGGGGAGCCCGCTTCGCGGCCACCTGGCCCGCCGACATCCACCTGGTCGGCAAGGACATCCTGCGCTTCCACGCCGTGATCTGGCCGGCGATGCTGCTGGCGGCCGGCCTGCCGCTGCCGGGCCAGGTCTTCGCCCACGGCTGGCTGCTCGTGGGCGGCGAGAAGATGAGCAAGAGCAAGCTCACCGGGATCTCGCCGGAGCAGGTCATCGACCACTTCGGGGTCGACGCGTTCCGGTACTACTTCCTGCGCGCCATCCAGTTCGGCCAGGACGGGTCCTTCTCCTGGGAGGACATGACCGCCCGCTACACCTCCGAGCTGGCCAACGGGCTGGGCAACCTGGGCTCCCGGGCCACGGCGATGGTCGGCAAGTACTTCGACGGCGCGCTGCCTGAGCCCGGCGCCCCGGCGAACGCCGACCTGGCGCTGGCCGACGACCTGTTGCGGGCCGTGCAGGACGCCGATGCGGCCTACGAGCGGCTGGACTTCACCGCAGGCATCGGTGCGGTGAAGGGGTTCGTCGACGCCGTGAACCTCTACGTCACCGAGCAGGAGCCGTGGGCGCTGGCCAAGCGCGCCGAGGACCCCGGGGCACGTGAGCGCCTGGCGACCGTGCTGTACACGACCTGCGAGGCGCTGCGGGCGATCGCCGTGCTGCACCACGCGGTGATGCCGCGGGCGACACGGGCGCTGTGGGCCTCGATCGGTGCGCAGGAGGGCCTCGGCGCCATCGGCGAGCAGCCCCTGGCGGCGGTGAGCCGCTGGGGCCAGCTGCCCCCGGGCGTGCGCGTCACCAAGGGAGCGGCACTGTTCCCACGCCTGCCCGAGGAGGCCCCGGCCGGTGGCTGAGCGCCGGCACGTGCCCGAGCGGCCCCCGGCCCCGCCGCCGCTGCCGCGGCCGGTCGTCGACGCCCACTGCCACATCGAGATGCGCGGCGGCGACGAGGCCGCGCTGACCCCGGAGCAGGCGCTGGCGGCCGCTGCCGCGGTGAACGTGACCGGCATCGTGCAGGTCGGCTGCTCGATCCGGGACGTGGCCGAGGCCGTCGCGATGGCGCAGTCGCACCCGGGCATCCTCGCCGCGATCGGGATCCACCCGAACGAGGCCCCCCGGCTCGCTGCCCGCGGCGAGCTCGACGCCGCCATCGGCGAGGTCGAGCGGCTGGCCACCTCCGCCGAGCGGGTCCGCGGCATCGGGGAGACCGGTCTCGACCACTTCCGCACCCGCGACGTCGAGGGGTGGGTGATCCAGGAGCAGGCGTTCCGCGCGCACCTCGACGTGGCGCGCCGGCTCGGCCGCGCCCTGGTGATCCACGACCGCGATGCCCACGACGACGTGCTGCGCGTGCTGCTCGACGAGCAGGGCAACGGCGGGCTGCCCGAGGTGGTGCAGTTCCACTGCTTCTCGGGGGATGCCGCCATGGCGCGGGTCGCCGCCGAGCACGGCTGGTACGTGTCGTTCGCCGGGACCGTCACGTTCGCCAACGCCCGCGACCTGCACGAGGCGGCGCCCGTGGTGCCTCGTGACCGGATCCTCGTCGAGACCGACGCGCCGTACCTCACCCCCACCCCCCACCGCGGGCAGGTCAACGCCAGCTACCTCGTGCCGCTCACGGTCCGGCGGCTCGCCGAGCTGCGCGCAGCGGACCTCGACCAGTTGTGCGACGACCTGCACGCCAACGCCGAGCGGGCGTTCGGGGCGTTCGGGTGACCGACAC
>DASVBK010000038.1:0-2276 GCA_036375875.1 Candidatus Nanopelagicales bacterium | reverse complement strand
GGCACCTACCGCATCAGCGACGGCCGCGGCGGCGCCGGCTCCGGGGAGCAGCGCTTCGCGCCGCTGAACAGCTGGCCGGACAACGCCAACCTCGACAAGGCGCGCCGGCTGCTGTGGCCGGTGAAGCAGAAGTACGGCAGGGCCATCTCGTGGGCCGACCTCATGGTGCTCGCGGGCAACGTGGCCCTGGAGTCCATGGGCTTCGAGACCTTCGGCTTCGCCGGGGGCCGTGAGGACGTGTGGGAGCCCGAGCAGGTGGACTGGGGCACCGAGGCCACGTGGCTCGGCGACGAGCGCTACAGCGGCGAGCGCGCCCTCGCCAACCCCCTGGCCGCGGTCCAGATGGGCCTGATCTACGTGAACCCGGAGGGCCCCAACGGCCAGCCGAGCGCCCTGGCCGCCGCCCGTGACATCCGCGAGACGTTCCGTCGCATGGCCATGAACGACGAGGAGACCGTGGCGCTCATCGCCGGCGGCCACTCGTTCGGCAAGACCCATGGTGCGGCGGTCCCCAACGGCAACGTCGGCCTGGAGCCCGAGGCCGCGCCGATCGAGGAGATGGGCCTCGGGTGGCGCAACGCCTACGGCACCGGCAAGGGCGGCGACACGATCACCAGCGGCCTCGAGGGCGCGTGGACCCCCACCCCGATCAGCTGGGACAACAGCTTCTTCGAGACGCTGTTCGGGTATGAGTGGGACCTCACGAAGAGCCCTGCGGGGGCGTGGCAGTGGGTGCCGACCGACCCGGCCGCCGCCGATGCGGTGCCCGACGCGCACGACGCGTCGAAGCGCCACGCACCGGTCATGCTCACGACCGACCTCGCCCTGCGGATGGACCCGATCTACGAGCCGATCTCGCGGCGGTTCCTCGAGCACCCCGAGGAGTTCGCCGATGCGTTCGCCCGGGCCTGGTTCAAGCTGACGCACCGCGACATGGGCCCGATCACCCGGTACCTGGGCCCCGAGGTGCCCAGCGAGCACCTGATCTGGCAGGACCCGGTGCCTGCGGTCGACCACCCGCTGGTCGGGACCGCCGAGGTGGCCGAGCTCAAGGCCAGCATCCTGGCCTCGGGCCTGGGCGTCGGGCAGCTGGTCCGCACGGCCTGGGCGTCGGCTTCGACGTTCCGGGGCACCGACAAGCGCGGCGGCGCCAACGGGGCGCGGATCCGCCTGGCGCCGCAGAGCGGGTGGGACGTCAACGACCCTGCCGAGCTCGCGGTCGTGCTGCGCACCCTCGAGGCCATCCAGGCCTCCTTCAACGCCGCGCACGCTGGCGGGCCGCAGATCTCGCTGGCCGACCTCATCGTCCTCGGGGGCGCGGCCGCCATCGAGCAGGCCGCTCGCGCCGGGGGCATCACCGTCGAGGTCCCGTTCACCCCCGGGCGCACGGACGCCACCCAGGAGCAGACCGACGTCGACTCGTTCGCCGTGCTCGAGCCCACGTTCGATGGGTTCCGCAACTACCTGGGCAAGGGCCACGACCGGCCCACCGAACGGCTGCTCGTCGAGCGTGCCCAGCTGCTGACGCTCAGCGCCCCGCAGATGGCCGTGCTGGTCGCCGGCCTGCGTGCGCTGGGAGCCAACCAGGGCGGTTCCACGGCGGGCGTCCTCACCGAGCGCCCCGGCGTGCTGACCAACGACTTCTTCGTCAACCTCCTGGACGCCACGACTGCGTGGACCCCGCTCGACGAGTCCGAGGAGTCGTTCGAGGGCCGCGACGTGGCCACCGGTGACGTGCGCTGGACCGCGACGCGGGCGGACCTGATCTTCGGGTCGAACTCCCAGCTGCGGGCGCTGGCCGAGGTCTACGCCAGCGATGACGCGAGCGAGAAGTTCGTGGGCGACTTCGTGGCCGCGTGGGACAAGGTCATGATGCTGGACCGGTTCGACGTGCACCGGTGAGCAACGCACCGGGCTGAGCGGCTCGGCCCCCGGGGCGCCGTGGCATCGAGGACCCCCTCCGCGCCACGGCGCCCCTGCGTGTCGGGGCACCCATGGCGCAGGGCGACGGCCGCGCCTCGAGCCGGGGCCCTCCGGTGGATCGCGTCACGCTCACCCCCCGAGCTCGACGGGCTCGGCGACGCAGCCGGGGACGGCGCCCGCTCGGTCCGATTCCGAGGGCTCACCACCAGGCTGTCCCGGCACCCGGGTGGAAGGGCCGAAGGGCTCGGTGGTGGGGGACATCAGCACGCCGACCACCGCTTGGGCAGCGCGCACCCGTCGCGACGTGGCAGCGTTGGCCGGACCAGTTGCTGCGAAGGGACGCTCCATGCCCA
>DASVBK010000034.1:0-8417 GCA_036375875.1 Candidatus Nanopelagicales bacterium | reverse complement strand
GGGCTCGCCCGGCACCACGTCACCGACGCTGCCGTCACCGCCGAGGCGCTGCTCCGCGGCCGAGGCCAGGGCGGAGCCCATGCCGGCGACGAGGCTGCGCGCCACCTCCCCCAGCTCGGCGAGCACCTCGGGGTTCACCTGCTCGAGCGTGGCCGCGGACTGGCAGATCGGGCAGTTGTCGCAGACCGACTGCGGCACCCTCGGCCGTTGGCCCGAGGGGTCCTGGGGCCGCAGCAGCCCGGCGGAGTCCGCCCACGCGCGAACCGTGTCCCAGAGCGAGCCGAACTGCGGCTGGTCCATGGCTACCCCTCCACGCGTCGCTTCAGGCCCTTGAGCGCCGAGTCGACGATCATCTTCTCCCCGCGCTTGCGCAGCATGCTCACCATGGGGACGGCGAGCTCGACGTCGAGGCGGTACTCGACATCCGTCCCCCCGTCGGCGCGGTCCGTGCAGCGGTAGGTCCCGTGCAGGTCCTTGAGGGCCTCGCCCTTGGTCAGCCACCAGCTGACCTCAGTGTCCGCCCAGTCGTAGTCCACCGTGTAGGAGTCCCTGATCAGCCCCATGGAGCCGTGGAACGTCGCCGAGAGGGGCCGGTCCTGCTCGTCCTTCGCGTGGACGACGACCTGGTCCACGCCGCTGATCCACTCGCCGTAGTCCTCCACGTCGGCGATGACGCGCATGATCGCGGCGGGCGCCGCTTGGATGACGATGCTGGAGTGAGTCTGCTCAGGCACGCGGGCAAGGCTAGCGTTCACCCGACCGCATGCTCGACCGCTCAGGTGACATGGGCTGGCCGCTGCCGCCCGCCGTCACTGGGGGTGGTCGGCGCGACGCAGGCACGAGGAGGTGGCACCGGTGGCAGCACCCGAGGCGCACCCGGCGCTGCGCGTCGTCGTCGCCGAGGGCCACCACCTGGTGCGCCGGGGCTTGCGCGACGCCCTGGCCGAGGCGGGGATCACCGTCGTGGCCGAGGTCGCCGACGTGGCGTCCGCCCTGGCGGCCGTCGCCGAGCAGGACCCCGACGTGCTGCTGGCCAGCCTCGAGCTGCCCGGTGCCGCCCGCGGCAACGTGGTGGCGATCGCCCGGGACCGATGGCCGGGCCTGGCGATCGTGGCGACGAGCCCAGCGCCCAGCGATCGCGCGGTCCTGGCGGCTCTGGAGCACGGGGCCTCGGCCCAGGTCTCGCTGGCCGCACCTCCGGAGCAGGTGATCGCCGCGACCCGACAGGCGGCGGCGGCGCCCGGGGCGTTCCTGGCCGAGGACGTGGCGGGCAGCCGTCGGCGCGCCAGCGAGGGCGACCGGGGGTTGACCCCCCGCGAGCACGAGGTGCTGCTCCTGGCGGCCGAGGGCCTCACCGTCCGCGAGATGTCGGCCCGGCTGTTCGTCTCCGAGGCCACCACGCGGTCGCACCTGGCCGGCATCTACCGCAAGCTGGGTGTGACCAGCCGCGCCCAGGCAGTGCTCGGGGCCGTGCGGCTCGGGCTGCTGCAGTGAGGCCGCGCCGGAGCGCGGCCGCGACCGACTGGCTGCTGTGGGCCGCGCTGCGTGGCCTGCTCGTGGCGATCATCGCCGGGGTGGTCCCGTGGCCCGAGCAGGTGAACGACCTGGCGATCTACCAGGGGTGGGCGACTGGGGCGCTGGCGGCCGGGGCCACGCCCGACGACCCGATGTGGCAGTACCCGCCGCTGGCGGCGCCGGTGTTCCGGCTCGGCGCGTGGCTGCCCGGCGAGCGGCTCGGCTTCGTCGTGCTGTTCCTGCTCTTCGACGCCGGCATCATGACGATGCTGGCGCGCCAGGCGCGCGGCACCGGCCTGGCCGGCGGCCGACGCCTGTGGGCGCTGGCGCCGCTGGTGACTGGGCCGCTGCTGCTGGCCCGGTTCGACGTCGTGCCGACCGCCTTCGCCGTGGCGGCGGTGCTGGTGCTGGCCACCCGGCCCGCGCTGGCCGGGGTACTGGCGGCCATCGGGGCCTGGCTCAAGGTGTGGCCCGCCCTCGTGGTGGCGGGCGCGCGGCGCGGTCAGCTGCCCCGCGTGCTGGGCGCCGCCCTGGGCGTGAGTCTGGCGCTCGCGGCCGTGCTGGCCCTGACCACGGCCGACCCGTTCGGATTCCTGACCGGGCAGGCGGCCCGCGGGCTGCAGATCGAGTCCGTGGGTGCGTGGCCCTTCCTGGTCGCCCGGCTGCTGGGCGCCGACGTGGCGGTGGTCTACCAGTACGGCGCGCATGAGGTGGTGGCGGGCGGCGTCGCCGCGGTGGCGACCGTGTGCATCGTCGCCTCGGTCGCGCTGCTCGGGCTCATCGCCGTGCTGCGCCTGCTCGGTCGGCTCGAGGCCGCCCTCCCCGGGGACGTCGCCCTGGCCGCGGTGCTGTGCAGCGTGGTCACGAGCCGGGTCTTCTCGGGCCAGTACTTCATCTGGCTGCTGGCCCTCGGCGCCATCTGCCTCGCTGAGCCCCGCACCGGCGCCCGGCGCGCCGTGCACCTGCTGGTGGCGGCTGGTGCGGCCACGCAGCTGGTCTACCCGTGGCTCTACACCGCACTGCTCCAGGGCGCCTGGTACGCCGTGCTCGTCCAGTCCGTGCGGGTCGGGCTCTCGGTGACGGCGGCCGTGCTGCTGGTGAGGATGCTGGTGCGCGGCGCGGGTCAGATGCCGGCGCCCTCACCGCAGGGCTCGTCGGGGTCCTGACCCTCGAGCATCTGCTGCAGCCGCAGCGCGGAGCGTTCCCAGCCCCACTCGGCCACCACCCAGGATCGGCCCGCGCGACCCATCGCCGCCGCGAGCGCGGGGTCGTCCAACAGCTCGGTGACCCTCGCGACGAGGGCGTCCTCGTCACCGCCCCCGACCACGTACCCGGTCTCGCCGTCGCGCACGGCGTCGGGGGCGCCACCGGAGTCGCCGGACACCACCGGCAGCCCGGTGGCGCTGGCCTCGAGGTACACGATGCCCAGGCCCTCCACGTCCCACCCTCGTTGTCGGGTGCGGCAGGGCATCGCGAACACGTCGCCCGCTGCGTAGTGGGCCGCCAGCTCCTCCCACGGCACGCCGCCGGTGATGACCACGTCGCGCTCGAGGCCCCGCTCAGCCACGAGCCTGGCGAGCTGCTCCCGGTACGGACCGCCGCCCACGATGAGCAGCGCGACGTCGTCGCCCGCCCCGGCCCGGATCCGCGGCAGTGCCCGGATCAGGGAGTCCTGGCCCTTGCGCGGCATGAGCCGTGACACGCAGACCACCACCCGACGGTCGGACAGGCCGTGGCGCGCCCGGACCTCTGCCCCCGCTGCCCTGCGATCGGGATGAAAGGTGGCGGCGTCGACGCCGGGCACCAGTTGGCGCATCCGCGCGGCCGCCTCAGGGCTCAGCGCCGAGGCGATCCGCTGGCGCGTGTACGACCCGAGGTACGTCACGTGGTCCAGCCCCGAGGCGATCCGGCGCAGCATCTGCCGAGGCCCGGGCGTGACGGCCCACGCCGCCTCGTGTCCGTGCGTCATGCCGACGCTGCGCTGCACCCCGGCGGAGGCCAGCGAGGGCGCGAGCAGGCCCAGCGGCGCAGCCGCCCCGAACACCACCCGGTCGCAACCCTCTGCGCGCGCGATCTCGCGCGCCCGCCGCAGTACCGTCGGCTCGGGCAGCATGAGCGAGGTCGGGTGGCGCACGACGGGGAACGGCTGGACGGCGTCGAACGACGCGTCGCCCTTCCACTTCGGCGCGTAGACGACGACCGAGTCCGCGGGCTGGCGCACCAGCACGCCGTGCACGAAGGCCTGGATGCCGCCCGCACGGGGCGGGAAGTCGTTGGTGACGCACAGCATCCGCATGCCGGCATTGTGGCCCACGCACGGGGACGAGGGCTCGCCTCATGCCGAGGCCGCGCCGCGCTTGAACGGCCGGGGCGCGGGGGCGGGAGCGCCCGCCGCCCCTGGTCGCATCCGCAGCGGCGGCACCAGGCCACCATCGGCCAGCACCGCGAGCGCGGCGTGCTCCGCGGCGTCGAGCCCCGCCTGCGGCGGCCCGAGCAGGAACGTCACCACGCAGTCGGTGCACGCGATGTCGCGCATCACGCACCGGTCACAATCGATGAGCATCCTCCAGCCCCTCCCTACCCGACCCCGTCGATGTCGAGCACGCTAGGTGGGGGGTCCGACAACGACAGCGTCAGTGCTCGTGGCGGTGGTGGGCGTCGGGGTAGTGCGGGTGGTCATGGCGCAGCTCGGAGTGCGTGTGCTCCGTGGTCTGGGCGGCCGGCGGTCCGGCGTGATGCTCGTCGGGGACGATCGGGTGCGCATGCACCACCAGGACGTGCACGTGCGCGTGGTCGTGGCGCTCGGTCAGGTGCAGCCACACCCCCGCCGCGATGAGCAGCCCCGCGGCCACGAGCTGCCACGTGACCGGGTCGCCGAGCAGCACCGCCAGCAGCGCACCGACGAACGGGGCGACCGAGAAGTACGCCCCAGCCCGGGCCGTGCCCAGGCCTCGCAGCGCGACCACGAACAGCGCCAGGCTGATCCCGTAGGACACCAGGCCCAGGGCCCCGGTCAGCACGACCACCGCCGGCGCGGGCAGGCTGCCTCCGACCCCCAGGGCGAGCACGAGGTTCACCGAGCCAGCGACCCACCCCTTCACCGCCGCCAGCCAGGTCGCGTCGTGCAGCGACACCCGGCGCGTCAGGTTGTTGTCGACGCCCCAGAGCAGGCACGCCCCGAGCACCGCGGCCGTCGGCCACAGCGACGCTGCGCCGACCTCGCCCTGCCAGGCGAGCAGCACGACGCCGGCCACGATGGCCCCGAACCCCAGCAGCACCCGACGGTCGACGTTCTCCCCGAACGCCACCCACGCGAGCACCGCGGTGAACACGCCCTCGGCGGTGAGCAGCAGCGACGCCGACGACGCCGGCATGCCGGTCAGCCCGAGCATCAGCAGCACCGGGGCGAGCACGCCCCCGGCCAGGATGGCGCCGCCGAGCCAGGGCACGTCAGCCCGCGGCAGCCTCGGCCGCGGTGCCCGCGTGACCAGTCGCAGGACGCTGAGCCCCAGGCCCGAGCCGAGGTACAGCAGGGCGGCGACCATCCAGGGGCTCGCCGACCCGAGCAGCAGCGCCGCCAAGGGGGCCGCGACGCCGAACAGCACCGCGGACGCCAGGCCAGCCTGCACCCCCCGGTTGCGCAGGGCGGCCAGGGCGGACACGCAGGCTCCGGGCGAGGCTCAGCCGGCGGTCGCCTCGGCCGCGTCCGGCCTGGCGACGACCTCGATGGCCGCCCCGGACCCGCACCAGCGGCAGCTCACCGATTCCAGGGTGTCGGCGAGCACCTCGGTGCTCTCCACGACCGGCTCCCCGGCCAGGTCCTGGTGCCAGAACTCACGCGTGCGGGCCACCCGCACCACGTCGAACCGCGTCAGGTTGCCGCACTGGGCGCAGCGCCACCGGCGCTCGGGGCCGGGGACTCGGATGTCGGGCATGGCTCGCGCTCCCGGGTGCTCGCTGGGATGTCGGGCGCCAGCCTATCGACCGCCGCGGCGGGCCGGACCGGCGCGAGCGCCAGCGAGGCCACGAGCAGCCCGCCGACCAACCAGTACTGGTTGTAGAAGGCCTGCTTGTTCATGAGGTTGGCCACGAGCAGCATGAGGGCCAGCCACCGCAGCAGCTCGCCGGTGCCCGGCTGTCGGCGGCGCACCACCCACACGATCGCGGCCAGGGAGCCGAGCACGACCAGGCCGGTGACCCAGAACGGCAGGGTCACGCCGAGGGTGTGCTGGGCGAACAGGTACAGCGTGTTGGCGAACCGGATGGGCGGGAAGGTGACCAGCACACCGACGGTGTCCTGGAAGAAGTCCCGCGGGCCAGCCACCACCCAGGGCAGCACGAGCAGGCCGGTGAGCGCGCCCGTCGCGAGCGTGCGACGGACCCCGAACGGCCGCCACACCAGCAGGATCGGCAGCAGCAGGGCCAGGTGCTGCTTGCTGGCACACGCCAGAGCCAGCGGCACGACGGCCCACCAGGCCCGATCGCGGTCGACGAGGACCGCCCACCACACGAGGCCCGCGAGCAGCAGCGGCTCGGTCCAGGCCTGGTCGAGCTGGGTGAGGGTGCCCGGCGCGAGCAGCAGCAGCGCGATGGCGGCCGCGCCGCGCCAGGTGCGGCTCGCGGGCCATCGGTCGCCCGTGGACCTCCCCCCCACGGCGGTTCCGGTCGCCAGCAGCCACACCCCGACCACCGCGACGAGAGTCCAGGCCAGCAGCGCCCAGCGCACGTCGCCGGCCAGCCACCGCCCCGGCGCGAGCAGCACGGTGGTCCAGGGCAGGTAGGTGAAGTTGTCCTTCATCCCGGGCGAACCGACCCAGGTGACCTCGTAGAAGCTCACGCCACGGGCGAGCCAGTCCGAGGCCTGCTGCAGCGTGACCCACACGTCGATGCGCGGGGACGGGTCGCTCCGGATCGCCGCCACGCCCGCCACGAGGTAGCCGGCCAGCGCTGTGCCGAGGGCGACCAGGGCCGGGCGGGCGCGGCCCTGCTCGAGCAGCAGGCCGGCCACGACGCAGGCCGACACGAGTGACACCTTGGCCACGAGCAGCCCGGTGGGCGTGAGGTAGCTGAACAGCGGGACCCGGAGGGTCACCAGGGCAGCGCCCAGCAGCATGAGGGCCACGGGCAGGGGAGCCAGCAGCACCGCGGCCCGCCGCCACTGCCACACGACCAGCGCCGCGCAGCACGCCGTGAGCGTCGTGACGATGGGCACCCGGTACTGCACGACGCTCCACTGCAGCACGCCGAAGCCGGCCACCCAGGCCAGGGCGAACGCCCACGCGGCGCGCGGCACCCGGGTCGGTGCGGGGCTGCTGGTGGGCAGGTCGGGCATGCGGGACTCCGAGCACTCGAGGGTCCGGGCAAGGGTAGCGACGGTTCCGGCGTGGGACCGCCGACGTTGTCAGTGGCCCGCCCTACGGTGACGCCATGCCGACGGCCCAGCACCAGCTCACGTTCGACGACCTGGGCCCCGGGCTGCACCAGACCACCTTCGTGGTGGTCGACCTCGAGACCGACGGGGGCAGCCCGGTCGACGCGGGCATCACCGAGATCGGGGCGGTGAAGGTGCGCGGCGGGGAGGTGCTCGGCGAGTTCCAGACCCTCGTGCGGCTGGGCCGGCCGCTGCCACCGTTCATCCGCGCGCTCACCGGCATCACCGACGACATGCTGCTCGGCGCACCCGCCCTGGACACCGTGCTGCCGGCGTTCCTGGACTTCGCCGCCGGCTGCGTGGTGGTCGCGCACAACGCGCCCTATGACGTGGGGTTCCTCAAGGGCGCCTGCGCGCGCCTGGGGCTCACCTGGCCCGACCCGCCCGTGCTGGACACCGCACGCCTGGCCCGCCATGTCCTCACGCGCGACGAGGTACGCAACTGCAAGCTGGCGACGTTGGCCCACCACTTCCGCGCGGCGACCACGCCCAACCACCGCGCGCTGTCCGATGCCCGGGCCACCGTCGACGTGCTGCACGGGCTCATGGAGCGCGTCGGCAACCTCGGCGTGCACAGCCTCACCGAGCTGCAGGGCTACAGCAGCCGGGTGCCCGAGGCCCGGCGGCGCAAGCGCGGCCTGGCCGACGGCCTCCCTGAGGGCCCGGGGGTCTACGTCTTCGAGGACGTGCAGGGCGCGGCGCTGTACGTCGGCACGTCCCGCTCGATCCGCCGCAGGGTGCTGTCCTACTTCACCGCTGCCGAGCAGCGCCGCCGGATGACCGAGATGGTCGCCCTGGCCCACCGGGTCGTCGCCGTGCCCTGTGCGACCCCGTTGGAGGCGCAGGTGCGTGAGCTGCGCACGATCGCGGCACGAGCGCCGCGGTACAACCGGCGATCGGTGCGGCCCCAGTCCCATGTCTGGCTCAAGCTGACCGTCGAGCGGTTCCCACGCATCAGTGTGGTGACCGGCGTGCGGGACGACCACGGCCTGGGTGCCCGCTACATCGGCCCGTTCACCAGCCGGCGCAGCGCCGCGGCCGCGGCGGAGGCCCTGGCCGAGGCGCTGCCCCTGCGCACCTGCACCCAGGCCCTGAGCAGTCGGCCCAAGGCCTCGGCCTGCGTCCTGGCGGACCTCGGCCGCTGCCCCGCACCCTGTGTGGGAGCCATCGACGAGGCGACGTACGCGCTGCTCGTCGACGCCGCTCGGCAGGCACTTGGCGCCGACCCGCAGCCCGTCGTCGACGCCGTGAGCACCCGCATGGCCGCCCTGGCCGAGCAGGAACGCTACGAGGAGGCCGCCGCCTGGCGCGACCGGCTGGCCGCCCTGCTGCGCGGCATCGACGTCACTGCGACGAGCGACGTCCTGGGTCGCATCCCGCAGCTCGTCGCGGCACGGGCGACCGACGAGCTGGGCTGGGAGGTGCACGTGATCCGCCACGGCCGGTTGGCCGCCGCGGGCAGCATCGAGCC
>DASVBK010000029.1:0-5320 GCA_036375875.1 Candidatus Nanopelagicales bacterium | reverse complement strand
GTGCGCCACCACGACCAGGCGGCAGCGCCGACGTACCCGAGGGGCATGAGCACGCCACCGCACAGGGCGTACTGGGTTGCGTGACGCGCCTCGTGCTGCAGCAGCGGCACCGGCACCGAACCGACCGGATCGGCGCCCGGCGGCGCGGGTGCCCGCACCAGCACCACGTTGCCGAGGGTGAACGCCGGCGCCCTCGGCACGCCCAGCCGGTAGCCCCGCGCCAGCAGCAGGCCCTCCCGGCTGCGGCGCGGCGTGGCGTGGCCCAGTCGTGCGACGAGCAGGCCAGCGGGCGTCGACCCGTTCAGCAGGTTCGCCAGCAGGCGGACCCGGTGGATCGTTCGCACGCCGCCTCCGTCCGGGTCCACCGTGAACGCCACCGTCACCCCCACTCCCACCGCACCGGGCACGGGGCGGGGGCCCCTGTCACGCCGGACGGCTACGCTAACGCCCCGAGTCCGCTGCCGCACCGCCCAGCGGAGCACGCCCAGGGCGACCGGACCCGTACCGCCAGGAGGACCCGCGTGACCGTCGTCGACGCGCCGAGCCTGGACTTCGGTCCAGCCACCCACCTCACCTGCCGCGCCTGCGGCGAGCGGTACCCGTTGGGCGCGGCCTACGCGTGCATCGAGTGCTTCGGGCCGCTGGAGGTGGGCTACGAGCTCGACGCCCCCTCCCGTGCGGCGATCGCCGCTGGCCCGCCCAGCATCTGGCGCTACGCCCCGCTGCTGCCGGTGCCCGCGAACATCGCCGAGCTGCCCGGCCTGCACCCCGGCTTCACGAAGCTCGTGCGGGCGGACAACTTGGCCCGCGAGCTGGGCATGCGTCGGCTGTGGGTGAAGGACGACACGGGCAACCCCACGCACTCCTTCAAGGACCGCGTCGTCGCCGTCGCGCTGTCCGCGGCACGCCAGCTGGGCCTGCGGACGCTGTCGTGCGCCTCCACGGGCAACCTCGCCAACGCAGTCGCGGCCGCCGCGGCGCGGGCCGGCATGGGTCACGTGGTGGTGATCCCCGCCGACCTCGAGGCGGGCAAGGTGATCACGACGGCGGTGTACGGCGGCAGCCTCATCGCGGTGGAGGGCACCTACGACGACGTGAACCGGCTGTGCTCGGAGCTCATCGGCGATCCGCTGACCGCCGAGTGGGGCTTCGTCAACGTGAACCTGCGGCCCTACTACGCCGAGGGCTCGAAGTCCCTGGGCTACGAGGTGGCCGAGCAGCTGGGGTGGCGGCTGCCGCAGCAGGTCGTGATCCCGGTGGCCTCCGGCTCCCTGCTGACGAAGGTGGACAAGGCGTTCCGCGAGCTCGGCACGCTGGGCCTGGTCGAGGCGACGCCGTACCGGGTGTTCGGCGCCCAGGCCACGGGCTGCTCGCCGGTGGCCCAGGCATTCCGCGCCGGCATCGACGTGGTCCGTCCGGTGAAGCCGCGCACCATTGCGAAGTCGCTGGCGATCGGCAACCCCGCCGACGGCCCCTACGCCCTGGACGTGGCCCGGCGCACCGGCGGCGCGATCGCCGACGTCTCGGACGAGGCCGTGGTGGACGCGATCCGGCTGCTGGCCCGCACCGAGGGGATCTTCGCCGAGACCGCTGGCGGGGTCACCGTGGCGACCCTGCAGCACCTGCTGGCCTCCGGCGAGCTGGACCCGGACGCCGAGACCGTGGTCTACAACACGGGCGACGGCCTGAAGACGCTCGACGCGGTGGCTCCGGTGGTGGGCCCGACCGCCACCATCGCCCCGAGCCTCGCGCAGTTCCGGGCCGCTCTGGGGGGCTGACCCCGCGGCGTCCCGGCCGCCGCCTGATCGCAGCGCCCCGGGCCCGCCAGGACCCGGGTACGATGACGGCCCCGACCTCGGGCGCCCGCGCTGACCCGCGGCCGCCGTCCACCGCACGAGCTGGAGCAGAGCATGGCCGTCGCCGTCCGCATCCCCACGATCCTGCGCACCTACACCGCCGGGGAGGCTGAGGTCTCGGTCGAGCCCAGCGAGCAGACCCTCTCCGGCACGATCAGCGCGCTCGAGGCGGCCTACCCGGGCCTGGCCGCGCGGGTCCTCGACGACGAGGGTGCGCTGCGTCGGTTCGTGAACATCTACGTCAACGACGAGGACGTGCGCTTCGAGGGCGGCCTCGAGACCCCGACCCCGGCCGGCGCCCAGATCTCGATCATCCCGGCCGTCGCCGGCGGCTGAGCGCTCGCGACGACCCAACCCTGCCCAGACGTCCCAGCCCTGGCCAGGGCCGAGCGTGGACCGTCAGACCTCGATGCCCAGGCGCCGCGCCGAGCGCGCGCGCTGGCGGGCTGAGCGCATCCGGCGCAGTCGCTTGACGAGCATCGGGTCGGCCTGCAGCGCGGCCGGCGTGTCGATGAGGGCGTTCAGCAGCTGGTAGTAGCGGGTGGCCGAGCAGTCGAACAACTCGCGGATGGCCTGTTCCTTGGCGCCCGCGTAGCGCCACCACTGGCGCTCGAACTCCAGGATCGCCTGCTCGCGCTCCGTGAGGCCGGTCGGGCTGGGCTGCGACAACGCCGCGGCCGTCGCCTCGCCGATGCCTGGCTCCATGGATGGATCCTTCCCGTTCCCCCACCGCTGCGGTGCGCCTGAAGTCTAGGTGACCGGGCTGACAACCCGGACGACGTCGACCGTGCGTGTCGGTGGTGGCGCCCTGCCGCGGGGCCGCCGGCGGGCGGCTCAGCCGATGATCGGGAACGTCGTCGCGACCACCACCGCCAGCGGCAGGGCCTGTGCCGCCGCGCCGGCAGCGGGGTCCCGCGCCCACCAGGCGACCACCCCCAGCAGCGCGAGGATCGGCACCATGAGCGGCACGGTCAGGGTCAGGAACCCCGGCGCGCCGAGCACGCCCACGGCCGCGAGGAGGCCGGCGACGACGAGCGCCCGGCTCAGTGCGAGCAGCGCAGCCCGGCGCCAACCACGCGCCGCGACGAGGAGCCGGCCCTCTCCCCACAACCACGCCCCGAGGACCGCCAGCAGCACCAGCAGCCCGGCGACGCGTGGCCCGACCAGGCTGAACCCCGCCCACGTGAGCCGGGCGGGGAGCGCCACGCAGATGGTGAGGATCGCTCCGGCGACCAGGCCCCCGAGCAGCCCGCTGACCGAGCCACGCCAGGCGCCTCGGCGCCACGCCCCGAGCAGCAGCACGACCGCACCGACGGCGAACCACGTCGCGAGGTAGCCGGCCACGGCGACGGGCAGGGCGTCCTCGAACGGCAGCAGGGCGGCGCCCAGGCCGGCCCCGAGGATCCCCAGCACCAGCCAGCCGGCCGTGGCCCAGGCGCGGGGTGCCCGCGGACCGGGCTGCCCCGGAGCCAGCCCCGCCGGGGCCGGCACCACCGCGCCGCTCACCAATGGGCGCACGGCGACCACCCCACCGACGAGCACCAGCAGCAGCCCGAGCAGCCGCCAGTCCCCGGCCGGCGCGCGGTCGTCGCTCGGCAGCCCGGGGCCCTGCGCGGTGTCCGCCAGCCACGCCTGCACCTCGCGCGCCGTCTGCGCGCGGTACAGGATGCCGATGTGCTCGGCGCCGGCCACCGCGGCGGCGCGCCGGGCCGTGCCCTCGACGAAGGATCCGTACGTGGTGCCCGGGACCCCCGAGGGGTAGCCGCGGGCCAGCCCTTCGCTGGCAGCCGTCACGAACCGCGGCTGCTCGGCCGAGCCCCACAGCAGCAGCAGGTTCCGTGGCACGGCGGGGTCAGCCGGCAGGTCCGCCGCGCTGGGCAGCGAGATCGCGACGGTCGCCGCCGGGGCGTGGTCCAGCGCCCAACTGGTCACCGCCCCCGCGCCCATCGAGTGCCCGACGACGGCCACGGACTGTCCGGTGCGCGCGGCGGCCAGCTCGACCGCGGCGTCGATCGCGGGCTCGAGCGAACCCTCGGTGAGCGGGCGGGGGTTCGTGCCATGGCCCGGCAGGTCGGGCATGACGACCAGGTGGCCGGCCCGCGCCAGCGCCGACCCGAGCGGGTCGACCATGGCGGCGCTGCCGGAGAACCCATGGACGAGCACCACGGCCGGGGCGACGGGCTGCCCGCTCGGCGTGAGGATGCGCATCGGCGTCTCGCCGGCGCTGGTCGCCGATCGTTCCACGTCGTGGGTCGACGTGCGCAGCAGCAGCACGCCGGCGCCGATGAGGGCCGCGGCGATCAGCCACCACAGGGCCAGGTGCCGACGCCCCTTCACCGGCATCGATCAGGGGCGTAGTCGGCCGGGTCGACCGCCCACGGCTGCAGGTCGCCGGGAAGCGGCCGGCCCAGCGCCAGCGAGGCCGCCAGCATCCCGACCGCGGGTGCGGTCATGATGCCGAACCCGCCGAGGCCGACGAGCCAGACGAAGCCGGGCACATCCGGGTCGGGTCCGATCACCGGAGCCCGGTCGCCGGCGAAGGTGCGTTGGCCGGCCCAGGCCGTGCGCACGTGGCGCAGGCCGAGGGTCGTGGCGTCGTTGATCCGTTCGAGGGCCAGGGCGACGTCCTCCTCGCGCGGCCTGGCGTCGCCGGGCTGCGTCGGCTCCTCGTCGGCCAGCGAGCACAGCAGGCCGTCGCCCTCGGGCTTGAAGTACCACTGCTCGGCGAGGTCCTGCACCAGTGGCCAGCGACGGGCGTCCACGCCCGCCGGGAGCGTGGCGATGAAGGCCGTGCGGTGCAGGGGCCGCAACCCCACCGGAGCCACGCCGGCCAGCGCCGCGACCGCATCGCCCCACGCACCGGCGGCGTTGACGACGAGGTCCGCGCCGACCGCGCCCTCGGGCGTGGTCGCCAGCCAGCGCCCGTCTGCACGCTCGAGCGCGACCACGGGGGTGTGGGCGCGGACCTGGCCGCCTTCCGCTCGCACCGCACGCAGGAACGCGGCGTGCAGGGCCATCACGTCGATGTCCTGGGCGTCGGGCTCCAGCACGCCGCCGCTCAGCAGCTGCGGCAGCAGCACGGGGCACCATTCGACGCACTCCTCGGGGGTCAGCGCGCGGACGCCGGGCACCAGCGCCGCGCCCCGAACGGCGTGCGCCTGCACCTGCTCAGCGCTGCCCGGACCACCCACGTCGAGCAGGCCGCGGGGAGCCAGCAGCGGCACATCGGTCAACCCGGTGGGAGGCGAGGCGAGGAACGCCCGGCTGGCCAGCGTCAGGCGCCGGACCGGGTCGGCACCGTAGTTCTCGAGGTAGACCGCCGCGGACCGACCCGTGGTGTGGTGGGCGAGCACGGGCTCGGCCTCCAGGATGGTGACGCGGCCGCCCGCCTGGGCCAGGAAGCACGCCGCCGAGGCGCCGGCGATGCCACCGCCGATGACCACGACCTCGACCGGGTCGCCCGC
>DASVBK010000024.1:0-7488 GCA_036375875.1 Candidatus Nanopelagicales bacterium | reverse complement strand
TGCTCGGGATAGGTGGCCGGCGGGTAGGCCACGTTGACGTTGAGCCAGCGGATGTCCTGCCCGCTGGCGGCAGCCGCCCACCGCGAGAACAGCGTCTCGTTGGGCAGGATCGCCACCGGGTCCACGGAGGTGTGCAGCGTCAGCGTCGGCTTGGCCAGCGCTTGGGGCCGAGGGAACTCCTCGTCGGCGGCGGTTCGGGCCTGCGGGTCGGCCTCGACCGGGGGCAGCGACGCGATCTGGCGCACCAGGGCCAGCGTGGCGCCCTCGGTGGAGCCCGCGTCGATCGCCGCAGCCTGCTCGGTGGTGACCCGCTCGCCGTAATTCACGCCCACATTGGTGCTGGGGTTGCCGCCGAGCGACTCCTCCACGCGGAATCGCTCCAGCGTCGTGCGGGCCAGGCCCTCCCCGAGGTTCTCGATGAGGGCAGCGCCCAGGGCCTCGGCACCGATGCCTGCGGACATGCGGCTCTGGGTCGGTGTGGCCGTCACCGCGGCGATGACCTGCAAGGCCGTGAGCCCGGCGCCCGACGGGTCGGCGGCGGCCTCGGTGATCGCCGCCATCGCCCGTTCGTACTCCTTGCGCGCATCCGCGGCGGACGAGAACCCGGTCAGCTGCAGCTCCGGAGCCAGCAGGGCCTTCACCGCGACGCCCACGTCCAACGCCAGGTCCATGTTCGGGTTCAGGCCCCCGAGCAGCCCGCACATGCCGAGCGAGCCGTTCACCCACGGCTCGGTCTGCCCGGCCTGCACGGCGACCCACGCGCCGAGCGAGTCTCCCCACGTCAGGATCCGGTTGGGCACGCCCACCTGCTCGACGAAGGCGGTGCGCAGCTCCCCCAGGCCGGCCAGGGCTCCGTCGACCTGCCATCCACCCTCCGGCGCGCCGACACCCGCCAGGGCGTACCCCTCCTTGAGCAGGGTCCGGCTGATCAGGTCGAAGCCGACCGCCTCGCCGAGCGCCACCTCGGCCCGCGGGGTGAACGGCTGCTCACTGTCCCTGGCCGGGTCCACCCGCCGCAGCCCGTGGCTGTAGAGCAGCAGGCTGCCGTTCCAGGTCTCCGGCAGCCGCACCTCGTACGGCAGGCCCTCGAGCATCCCGGTGCAGGCAAGTCCGCCCGCGCCGCACGGCGTGAAGGCCACGTCCGTGCTGGTGTCCTGCGGGTCGCCGACCGGCACGGCGTCGGCTGCGCCGGAGCCGGAGGCGGCCCCGCCCGGCGATGGCGTCTCGGAGCCCGTGCACCCGCTCAGGGCGAGGCCGGCTGCTGCCAGCAGGGCGATGAGGCGGCGGGCTGACACGGCCGGCATCCTCGCACAGCCTCCCGTCCGGGCAGCGCTGCGGCGCGTTGCCTCACTCCTGGGCCGGCCAGGGCCCGGGCTGGAATGCCGGGTCGTACCCGGAGTTGGGGCCGAAGGCCTCCGTGACGAGCTCCGGGGTGGGCACCTGGCCCTCGCGCACCCAGCCGTCGAGCAGCTCGACGATCCCCAGCCGAGACTCCGGCGTGAACACGCAGTGGCCCACGCCGTAGGGCGCACCAGGGCTCGTGGGGTAGGTGGCCGGCGGCACCGTGAACAGCTGGACGAGGTCGGCGGCGTCCCCGGAGGCCTCGCGCAGCAGCGTCTGGTTCTGCACGGCCACCAGCGGGTCGACCGCCGTGTGCAGCGTGATGGTCGGAACCTCGATGGTGCCCGACGGTTCGCCGCCCAGCTTGCGCGCCTTGGCCACCGCAGCCCGGTCGGCCGCCACGCGCTCGCCGTCCTCGAGGTCGGCGATGATCCGCTTGGCCGTGCCCGAGCCCCCCACCTCGTCGAGCAGGGCCCGCTCGGCCTCGGAGAACCGGCCCGCGTAGTCGGTGTCACGGTTGTCCGAGATGTTGCCGCCGAAGCGCTGCTCGATGTCCCAGCGCCCGACCGTGCCGAAGCGCAAGCCGATGAGCGCGGCCTCTGCCGCGGCCTGGGCCTTGCTGGCGTCGGTCGAGCCGTCCTGGGTCTTGGTCTGCAGCGGGGCGTCGGCCAGCATCGCCAGGGCGATCACGTTCGCCCGCTGCTGCGGGTCGTTGGCCTGGCCGGACACGGCCTGTGCCGCGCGCACCCACTCGAAGCCAGCGGCGTTCGCCGACTCGTAGTCGGTGAGCACGAGCTGCGGGTCGATGAGCTCGCGCACCCCGTAGGCGACATCCATCGCGAGATCCATGTTCGGGATGATGCCGCCCACGACGCCGCAGACCGGCGCCGCACCGTCGACCCAGTCCGGGTTCGCCTCCGCCGTCTCCATCGTGACCAGCCCGCCGAGGCTGTCGCCCCACAGGTACACCCGTTGCGGCGTGCCGACGATCTCGGTGAACCGCTCGTGCAGCGCCTCGTTGGCCGCCACGCCGTCGTCGACCGCCCAGCCGTTGCTGGCCCAGCTGGACCCGGCCAGGGCGTAGCCGCGGGCGAGCAGCTCGCGGGCCAGTGGAGCGCCCCCGTCGTGGTATCCCGGCGAGGGGTCGGCCTTCGTGCTCGCCCCGGCGAAGTCCGGCGGCGCGGGGGCCGGGTTGCGGTATCCGTGCGAGTAGAGCAGCAGAGTCCCGTTCCAGGCCTTGGGCAGCAGGATCTGGTACTTCGCCCCATCGATCTCACCACTGCACGCCGTGCCGCAATCGGTGAATGGCACGTCCGTAGCCGCCGGTGCGGCCACGCTGGGCGCCGCGCTGACCGGTGCCGACCCGATCTCACTGGGCGCAGCATCCCCGCTGCCGTCGCCGGCGTCGCCGGAGCAGCCGGTGAGCCCGCCGAACAGCAGGCCGCCCACGGCCAGGGCGAGGAGGGGGCGCGCGGCACGGTGCATGGGCGAATCCTCGCAGGCCCCGCGAGGTGCGGCGAACGCCGATGACCTCGATCCCGAGCGTGCGCAGGCAGGCGCACCGTCAGTCGAACGCCTCCTTGAGGTCGTCGAAGGTGGCCCACTCGTCGGGGAAGTCCTGCTCCACCCGTGCGGCGCGCACCTCGCGCACCACCAGCACGATGCCCAGCAGGAGCAGGAGCACGCTGGCCGCGACGCACAGTGCGGGGCCGTACGCATGCGCCCAGAGCACCGGCTGGGCCTGCGCCCGCGCGGTCGCCACCGCCGCGGCCTCCGCTGCCGGGGTGCTCGCCAGGGTCATCGTGGCCAGGGTCACCACGTCGCGGCCCGCGTCATCGCGCAGGGTGTCGCGGATGCGCTCAGCCGAGCGCAGGATGATGCCGGTGGTGGGCTCGACCCACAGCGTGCGGGTCACTGCATGCGCGCGGGTGAGCGTCACGAACGGCCGCTCGGAGCCCACCAGGCGGCCGGGCACCTGCACGGTGCCCACGGCGGTCGGCGCGGTGGCCTGCTGGAACTTCAGGGCGTCGGCGTCGCCAACCCGGTCGGTGCCGATCGGTGCGAGGTCCACGGCGGTGAGCAACGTGGGGTCGAAGTACGGATAGGTCGCCTGGGGCGTGAACCATGGCAGTCGCAGCGGGCTGCCGGCGCCGGCCATGGGCACGGTGGTGCCCGAGACCTGCACCCCGCAGCAGTCGAGGAGGGCCTGCGTGTGCCGGTCGGCGGCCAGGCGGAACTGCGTCTCTGCGACCAGCCGGCCGTCGTCTGTGACGACCCGGTCCACGCTGTCGGTCACCGCGACGTTGCTGCCCTGGGCCTCGGCGGCCTGCGTCGCGGCAGCGTCGCCGCGGGTGGTCACCGTCCGGGTGATCGGGATCGGCGTGACCACGGCGGGCGTGCCGGCCGGGTCCTCGAGGTCGAACAGGGCGGTGAGCGTGCCCGTGCTCGTGGCGGTCACGAAGCCGCCACCGCCGGGCAGGCGGGGCGACTGGGCCAGCAGCGGCGTGACCCAGAACCGCAGGATCGGGGCGGCCACCAGCAGCAGCAGCCCGAGCAGCAGGGCGGCGCGGGCCAGGATCCGGCGGCGCCGGCTGCCCGTCCCTGGCTCCATGCCTGCCTCCCTGGCGCTTGACGCCTGCTGCCCGCTGGGTCCGCCGGCTCACGCGGCGTGCCCGGAACGGTCCCGGACCTGCCGCTTGCCTGCTGGTCGCACCCCTGCACCTAGTGTGCGGCGGCCTGCCACGAGGGTCCCACGCCGATGGACACATCGAGTGGAACTGCGAGCTCGACCGCGCCGGACATCGCCGTACGAACCACCGCGGTGACCTCCGCGGCCTCGCCGGGCGCCACCTCGAGGACGAGCTCGTCATGCACCTGCAGCAGCAGCCGTGAGCGCAGCCTGGCTGCGCGCAGCGCCTCGTCGGCGCGCAGCATGGCGACCTTGATGATGTCGGCCGCCGAACCCTGGATCGGCGCGTTGAGCGCCATGCGCTCCGCCATCTCGCGGCGCTGCCGGTTGTCGCTGGTGAGGTCGGGCAGGTAGCGCCGGCGACCCAGCAGCGTCTCGGTGTAGCCGGTCAGCCGCGCCTGGCCGACGACGCCGGTGAGGTAGTCGCGCACGCCGCCGAACCGCTCGAAGTACTCGTCCATGAGGCGGCGCGCCTCGCTGGGCTCGATGCCCAGCTGCTGGGAGAGCCCGAACGCGCTGAGGCCGTACGCCAGGCCGTAGCTCATGGCCTTGATCTTGCGGCGCATCTCCGGGTCCACCGCCTCGGGCGGGACGCCGAACACCCGGGAGGCGACCGTCGTGTGCAGGTCCTCCCCCGTGGTGAACGCCTCGATCAGGCCCTCGTCCTGGCAGAGGTGCGCCATGATCCGCATCTCGATCTGCGAGTAGTCCGCGGTCATGAGCGACTCGAAGCCCTCACCGACGACGAAGGCCTCACGGATGCGCCGTCCGGCCTCGGTGCGCACCGGGATGTTCTGCAGGTTCGGCTCCGTGCTCGACAGCCGGCCGGTCGCCGCCACGGTCTGGTTGAAGGTGGTGTGCACGCGATGCCCGGCATCGGCCAGCGGGATCAGCCCGGCCACCGTCTGGCGCAGCCGGCTGGCGTCGCGGAAGCGCAGGATGGCTTCGAGCAGCGGGTTGCCGGTGGCGGCGTAGAGCGACTGCAGCGCGTCGGCGTCAGTCGTGTAGCCCGTCTTGATCCGCTTGGTCTTCGGCAGGTTCATCCGGCCGAACAGGATCTCCTGCAGCTGCTTGGGCGAGCCGAGGTTGAACGGCTCCCCCACGAGCTCGTGGGCGTCGGCCTCCGCCGCCGCGACGTCGACCCCGAACTGGCCCTCGAGCGCCCGCAGCAGCGGCAGGTCGACCGCGATGCCGGTGACCTCCATCTCGACCAGCAGGCTCACCAGGGGCAGCTCGACCTCGGCCAGCAGGCCCGCACCGCCGCGCTTGGCGACCTCCGCGCGCAGCACCTCGTGCAGGTCGTGCGTGGCCCTGGCCAGGATGCCCACCCGCTCCAGCGCCTCGGCCTCGACCACCCCGTCGAGGCTGAGCTGGTCCTGCTCGGCGCTGGGGCTCGGCAGGTCGCGGCCGAGGAACCGCGGCACCAGGTCGGTGAGGTCGAAGGTGCGCTGCCCGGGCAGCACGATGTAGGCCGCCAGCGCCGTGTCGCCGACCAGCCCGGCCAGCGGGAAGCCGGCGGCCCGCAGGGCGAGCATCGGACCGTTCGCGTCGTGCAGCACCTTGCCGACCGAGGCGTCGGCGAACCAGGCGGCCAGCGCCGCGTGGTCGTCGCCGTCGATCGCAGCGGTGTCCAGGTCGACCACGAGCGTGTCATGGTGCTCGGCCGCGAGGCCCAGCGCGGTGACGCGGCCGGTGCCGCCGCCCCACGAGCCGCGGACCGACACGGCGACCGGCTGGCCGGCCGCGGCGAGCCACGCCCTGACCTGCCCGGGTGCTGCGACCCGGACCGGCGGTGCCTCATGGGGCGGGGCGTCCACGGGCTCGGCGGCCGCGGCGCCCTCCGGGAAGGTCTCGAACAGCCGGTCGCGCAGCACGCGGAACTGCAGCATGTCGAACACCTCGTGCACGGCCGCCCGGCTGAACGGCTGGCGGACGGTGTCGTCCAGGGCGATCGGCAGCGGCACGTCGCGCACCAGCTCGGTGAGCGCCCGGTTGGTCTCGATCTGGCCGATGTGCGCGCGCAGCGCCTCGCCCACCTTGCCCGTGACCGCGTCGGCGTTGCGGACCAGTTCCGTGAGGCTGCCGTACTGGGTGATCCACTTGATCGCGGTCTTCTCGCCAACGCTCGGGATCGACGGGAGGTTGTCGCTGGGGTCGCCCCGCAGCGCCGCGAAGTCCGGGTACTGGGCCGGGGTCAGGCCGTACTTGTCCAGCACGGCTGCGGGGGTCATCCGCGCCAGGTCGGAGACGCCCTTGCGCGGGTAGAGCACGGTGACGTGCTCGTCGACGAGCTGGAACGTGTCGCGGTCGCCGGTGATGATGAGCACGTCGAATCCGGCGTCCTGCGCCTGCACGGCGAGCGTGGCGATGACGTCGTCGGCCTCGTAGCCGTCGACCTGGATGGCTGCGATGCCCAGCGCCGCGAGCACCTCCTGGACCAGCTCCACCTGGCCGCGGAACGGCTCCGGGCTGCTCGTGCGGTTGGCCTTGTACTCGGGGTAGCGCTCGGTGCGGAAGGTCTGGCGGCTGACGTCGAAGGCCACCGCGATGTGGGTGGGCTGCTCGTCGCGCAAGGCGTTGATGAGCATCGAGGTGAACCCGTACACCGCGTTGGTCGGCTGCCCGGTGGTGGTCGAGAAGTTCTCGACCGGCAGGGCGTAGAACGCCCGGTAGGCCAGCGAGTGGCCGTCGAGCAGCAGCAGTCGCGGTCGGGTGGCCTGGGCCGGTGCGCTCACCCGCGTGATCGTAGTCGCGGGGGCTGACAGGGCGGGCCGGGCGGACGACTGGGCGCAGCCACGCCCTCACTAGGCTGGGCGCCCATGACCGAGGCTGCTGCGTCCACCCCCCTGCTCCCCGACGATCCCGAGCAGCGCGCGGTGGCCGACGCCCTGGCCCACCTGGGCATGGGTGCGCTCGCCGAGCGGATGGGGGTCGAGCTGCTCGAGCTCTCCGCCGAGCGGACCGTGGCTCGGATGCCGGTGGAGGGCAACACCCAGCCCTACGGCCTGCTGCACGGGGGTGCCTCGGCCGTGCTGGCCGAGACGCTGGGCTCGATCGCCGCCGCCCTGCACGCCGGTCCTGGCCGCATCGCGCTGGGCCTGGAGCTCAGCTGCACCCACCACCGGGCGCGCCGCGAGGGCTGGGTCACCGGCGTGGCCACGCCGGTGAGCCGCACCCGCAGCGTGGCCTGCTACGAGGTGCGCATCACCGACGAGGCCGGCAAGCCGGTGTGCACCGCGCGCATGACGTGCCTGCTGCGCGACGCATGAGGCACGGCAGCCGGGACCGCTGCGTCGCCGAGGAGTGCTCATGATCGGTCTGGGCACGCTGGTCAACGTCGTGGCGATCCTCATCGGTTCGGCGCTCGGCGTCGCCCTGGGCCATCGGCTGCCGCAGCGCACCCGCGACGTGGTCACCGACGGCCTGGGCCTCATCACGCTGCTCGTCGCGGCACTCTC
>DASVBK010000020.1:0-5703 GCA_036375875.1 Candidatus Nanopelagicales bacterium | reverse complement strand
GGCAAGGCCGCGCTCGAGCGGCTCGACCTTGCGCAGGGCGCAGCACCGATCGGGGTCGCGGGCGAAGAGCTGCGCACCCTCCTCGGCGTCCTGCTGGGCCACGGTGCGCCGCGGCGCCACGGTGAGCAGTCTGATCGGTCGCGTGGCCGCGTAGGCGTCGGCCGTGCCCAACGTCTCGGCGAAGTGGTAGCCGGTGTCGATGAACAGCACGCGCACCTCCGGCACCACGTCGCTGGCCAGGTGCACGAGCACCTCGTCGCCCATGCTCGAGGCCAGCACCAGCTCCTCGCCGAAGGTGTCGTGGGCCCAGGCCAGCGCCAGGCGCGCCTGGTCGAAGGGGTCCTTGATGCCGGCCAGGAACGTCGCACCGGTCTCGGCCAGCTGCGGCGATGGGGCGGTGTGGGTCGCGGTCATCGGGGGGCTCCGGGGCTCGTCGGGATGGTCGGGATCGTCGGGATGGTCGGGGCGGCTGGCAGGCCCTCGATGCCGAGGAAGCGCACCGCGAAGACGCGCAGGCAGGAGCGGCAGTGCCAGGCGCCGTGCGTGGTGCCGTGCGGGCGCAGGTCGTCCTCGGCGCAGAACGGGCAGTGGTAGGGCACCGCTCGCTCGGCAGCCGGCGCCGGGGAGTCGTTCATCGCAGGTCCGCCTCGTCGGCCCGGAGCACCCATGCGGCGAACTGCTCGCCCTCGTGGCGCTGTGCCAGGTAGTGCCCGGCGACCCGGTCGACGAAGTCGGGCAGGTCGCCGGCCGTCACCTTGAGCGCGCGCAGCTTGCGGCCGAACCCGGCCTCGTGGCCCAGCGCCCCGCCGAGGTGCACCTGGAACCCCTCCACCGGCTCCCCGTCGGCATCCGGCACGAGCATCCCCTTGAGGCCGATATCGGCCACCTGGAACCGCGCACACGAGTTGGGGCATCCGTTGACGTGCACGGCGAGCGGCACGTCGAGCTCGGGCCGGCGCACCTCGAGCTGCTCGATGAGGCTCCGCGCGGTGTCCTTCGTGTTGACGATCGCGAGCTTGCAGAACTCGATGCCCGTGCAGGCCATCGTGGCCCGGCGGATGCCGCTGGGGTGCACGGCCAGGCCGAGGGCCGCCAGCTCCACAGCGAGCAGGTCGGCCCGCTCGGGGGCGACGTCGAGGATCACCAGCTTCTGCTGGGCGGTGAGCCGCACCCGGCCCTGCCCGTAGCCATCGGCGAGGTCGGCCACGGCGCTGAGCACCTCCCCGCTGATCCGCCCGACGGTCGGGGCGGCGCCCACGTAGACCAGCCCGTCGCGCTGGGGGTGGATGCCCACGTGGTCGCGTGCGCCCTGCGGGATCGGCGCCGGCGCCGGGCCGTCGAGCAGCGGCCGGTGCAGGTACTCGGCCTCGAGCACCTCGCGGAACCGCGCCGCGCCCCAGTCGGCCACCAGGAACTTCAGTCGGGCCCGGTTGCGCAGCCGGCGGTACCCGTAGTCACGGAAGATGCCGATGATCCCCGCCCACACCTCGGGCACCTCGTCGAGCGGCACCCAGGCACCCAGGCGCTGGGCGAGCATGGGGTTGGTGGACAGCCCGCCGCCCACCCACACGTCGAAGCCCGGGCCCTGCTCGGGATGCACGACGCCGACGAAGGACACGTCGTTGATCTCGTGGGCCACGTCCTGGCGGGGGGAGCCGGAGATCGCCGTCTTGAACTTGCGCGGCAGGTTGGCGTACTCGGGGGCGCCGATGTAGCGGGCGACGATCGCGTCGATCGCGGGAGTGCCGTCGATCAGCTCGTCGGCCGCGACCCCCGCCACCGGCGAGCCGAGGATCACCCGGGGGGTGTCACCGCACGCCTCGGTCGAGCCCAGGCCCACGGCCTCCAGCCGTCGCCAGATCTCGGGGACGTCCTCGATGCGGATCCAGTGCAGCTGGATGTTCTGCCGGTCGGTGATGTCGGCGGTGCTGCGCGCGAACTCCGTGGAGATCGCGCCGATCACCCGGGCCTGCTCACTGCTCAGCGCGCCGCCGTCCGAGCGGATCCGCAGCATGAAGTACTCGTCGTCGAGCTCCTCGGGGGGCAGGCTGGCCGTGCGCCCGCCGTCGATGCCCGGCCGGCGCTGGGTGTAGAGGCCCCACCACCGCATCCGGCCGCGCAGGTCGTCGGCGGGGATGCTCGCGAACCCCTGGCGGGCGTAGGTCGTCTCGATGCGCTCCCGGACGTTCAGGCCGTTGTCCGCGGCCTTGAAGACCTCGTTGGGGTTCAGCGGCGTGGTGCCCCCCAGCGCCCACTGGCCCTCGTCACGGGGGGCGCGGGCGGCCCGTTGGGCGCGTGGCGCACTGGCGGCGGTGGTGGGGTGCTCGGTCATCGGCGTGCTCCGGGTTCATCGGAGGACGCGTGCGGTCAGTGCCTGCGCGAGGGCTCGACGAGTCCGGCGCCTGCTCGACCGCAGGCATCCGGGAGGGAGGCGAGCGGGATCAGGCGCAACACATGCAGGACTGCATGCGGCACAGGTCGACGTGACGGCGCGCCACCAGCGCGTCCGTCGCGTGCCCGGCCGAGATCATGATGGGTAGGCTGCCCTACCCCCGTCCGATCTGTCCATCTCGGTCCACCATGTGAGACGCCGGGACCGGGCCGTGGACCGACAGCGTGCTGCATCGGTCCCGCCGCCCGGCTCGCTACCCTGTGCGCCATGTCGCGGCCGATCCAATTCGTGCTGGATCGGGCCGAGAGCTACCAGGGCGTCCAGGCCCAGCTGCTGGACCTCATCGGGGCACACCTCTCCCCGCAGCCGCAGCGCGGCGACTACGAGCGCGGCGCGCTCAACTTCTGCCTGTTCATCCGGCCCCGCGCCGACGTGCTCATGAGCCACGGGGTGGCCGACAAGAACTACCTGTGGTCGGCCGATGGCCAGGGCAAGCGGCTGGCCAACCAGCGCCAGCACCTGCTGGTGCCCGGCGAATGGCTCAAGCGGCGACTCCTGGACTCCCCGGCGATCCACCTGGACGCCGACCGGATCCATGTGGTGGGCTGGCCACGGCTCGACGCGCTCATCGGGCAGGTGCCGCCCCCCGCGCGCCGCGGCCCGTTCCGCGACCCTCGCCCGCGGGTGCTGTGGGCGCCCACGCACAACCGCCGGAAGCGAGGGGAGACGGCCCGCGCCACCTCGAGCTTCCCGGAGTTCGAGCAGTACCTGCGCGCACTGTCGCGGTTCGCGTGGATCGACGTCTCGGTGCACCCCCGCAACCGCACCGACCACACGCCGACCGGCGCCTCGATGCCGCGCGCGGATGTGGTCATCGCCGACTTCGGCACCACCGTCTACGAGGCGTGGGCCCTGCGCAAGCCGGTGATCTTCCCCCGCTGGCTGCTTGCCGACCGCATCGCGGAGTACCTGCCGGGCAGCGCCGAGTCCCACATCTTCGAGCAGCGCATCGGCTACCACCCGGGCTCCTTCGACGAGCTCGTGGACATCCTGCGCGCCGGGCCGGTCATCACCCCGGACGTCGAGGCGTTCATGGCCGACTACCTGGCACCGGAGTGGTTCGGCCGATCCAGCCAGCGGGTCGCCGACGTGCTGCAGCAGATCGCCGGGCAGGGTCGCGGGTAGCGCCCCCGGGCTGCTCGCTGCTCAGCACGTCGGGCGCAGCAGGCGCTGGTCGGGGCGGCGGCGCAGCACGCGATGCCAGGGCAGACCGGCGCAGCGCTTGCTCAGCGTCGGACGAGCAGGCGCTGCTCAGGGCGTCCGGCGCAGCGATCGGCGCAGGCCCTTGGTGACCTTCTCCAGCACCTCGAGGCGCGCCGTGTACTTGTCGTTGGCCCCGATGATGTGCCACGGCGCGTCCGAGGAGGTGGTGCGCAGCACCATCTGGTCGACGGCCTCCACGTAGTCGCTCCACTTCTCCCGGTTGCGGTAGTCCTCCTCGGTGATCTTGTGGGCCTTCTCGGGGGTGTTCTCCCGGGCCTGGAAGCGGGCGAGCTGCTCCTCCGGGGAGATGTGCAGCCAGAACTTGGCGACGTAGAAGCCGCGCTCGACGAGCTGGTCCTCGAAGTCGTTGATCTCGTCGTACGCCCGCTGCCACTCGGCCGGCGTCGCGAAGCCCTCGATGCGCTCGACGAGCACCCGGCCGTACCAGGTGCGGTCGTAGATGACCATGCGCCCCGCCTGTGGCAGGTCGCGCCAGAACCGCCACAGGTAGTGGTACTTGCGCTCCTCCTCGGTCGGGGCGGCCGTCGAGATGACGCGGTAGTCGCCGGCCTCGAGGGCCTGGGTCACCCGGCGGATGGCGCCCCCCTTGCCGGCGGCGTCCCAGCCCTCGAACGCGAGCACCGACGACAGGCCCCGGTCCCGGGCCTGCCGGGCCAGGCCGTGCAGCTCGCGCTGCAGCCGGTTGAGGTCCCTGGCGTAGGCGGCCTTGTCGGTCGTGCGCCCGAGGTCCACGGCGTCGAGCACCGTCGCCTGGCGCTCGCCGGGGCTGAACAGGTCGTCACTCAGGGCCGGACCGAGCGGCGGCTTGCCCGCCAACCGGGCGTTGATGGCCGTGACGAGCGTCCGGGCCACGGCCACGTCGCGGTACCTGGGGTCGGTCGCCTCGATGATCGACCACGGCGCACCGGCCACGGAGGTCCGGCGCAGCAGCTTCTCGAGCTTGCCCTCGCCGTCGGCGAGCATGTCCAGCATGGCCCAGTCGCGCTGGTCGATCCGCCAGCCGTCGTCCTCGGACTGCGCACGCTTCATCCGCTTGCGCTGCACCTTCGCCGGGGTGTGCAGGAAGATCTTGATGATGAGCATGCCGTCGGCGACCAGCGCCTCCTGCATCGACTCCAGGTGGTCGATCGCCCGCTCGTACTCGGTGTCGCCCAGCTCGCCGGCGAAGTTCTCGTGGAGCAGGCGCAGGATGCCGCCCGCGAGCAGCGAGATCCGCCCCTTGGCGGGCATCGCACGCCACACCCGCCAGTAGCGCGGGCGCGCCGCCTCCTCCTCGCTCAGCGGCCCCATCACGTGGGTCTGGATGAATCGGGCATCCATCCATTCGTTGATCCGGTTCACGACCTCGTTGCCGGCGATCCGGTCATCGCCGGCAACGAACAGCAGCACCCCGAAGTCCGCGGAGCGCAGGTCGTACTGGGCGTTCACCAGGTCGACGCGCAGCTGCGGGACGACCTCCTTGAACTCCGCCTTGGACAGGCTGTTGCCGACCTCGGCCGCCTTGAGCATCGCCAGACCTCCGTACCGCCGGCCCGGGTGCCGGCCAGGCGCCGAACGTACCGCCGGCGGCAGGCCGGTCGCCGGCCGGCGCGGCCAGGCGAGTCGGCCCGCTGACAGGCTCGTCGAGGCAGGGTCAGCCCGTCTGGTCCCCGCTCGGGCCGCCGCGGAGGTCCCCGCTCGGGCCGCCGGTCGTGTCCCCGCGCCCGGCCTCGTACCCGGCCAGGGCGGTGGGCAGTGTGGGGTACACCTGGTCGCGGCCGATGAGGTCGAGGATCCCGGCACGCTCGAGCAGCTCGGCGAGCTCGACGTGCACCCGAGCCAGCGACACCGCGATGCCGCGGCCCTGCAGCTCGAGCACCAGCGACTCGATGGCCCCGACCCCCGTGGAGTCCACGTCGACCATCGCCTCGCAGTTCAGCAGCACGGCATGCACCGGGTGCCCCGCCGCCTCGTCCTCGCCGACCGCCCCGAGCACCCTGGTACGGAAGTCCTCGGCGTTGGCGAAGAACAGCGGCGAGTCGTAGCGG
>DASVBK010000019.1:0-7017 GCA_036375875.1 Candidatus Nanopelagicales bacterium | reverse complement strand
CCGCGCTGGCCCCGGCCGGCCTTCGACCTCGGACGATCGGGTATCCATCCGGTCCCCCCGGCAAGGGGCCCGCATGGCTGAGGATGCCTTGATGGTGCTGCGACGCTGGGAGGAGGCCGGTGCGGTCTGGCGGGTCGTCTCGAGCTCGGAGGCTGGCGTCGTGATCGCCCTGATGACCTGCTCCGCTGGCGAGGAGGTGGGCCGCCTGCGCTCCGCTGATCCTGAGGTCCTGGCTCACGTGGCTGGCCGGGACGGCAGCGACTGAGCGTCCCCACGAGGCGAATCCGGTGCCGGGCTCCACGCGCATCGCCCGGACCAGCCCGAACGACAGCGTCCCGGTCCAGGTCGCGCGACTCATGGGCCAGTTGCATCGGTGGCCCGCTGCCGGGCCTGGGCGTCCAGGCGGGCCTGCGCCTGGTGCAGCCGCCGTGCGGCGTCGCGCACGTCCCGGTCCGCCTGATCGAGGGCGGCGTGCGCGTCCCGGGCGGCACGCGCCGCTTCGGCCTGGCTGCGGGTCGCCGCGTCCAGTTGCTCCCGCAGGTCCGCCAGGCGGTGCGTCGCCCGCTGCGCCTGGCCATCAGCCTGCTCGACGGTCGCGGCGGCACGTTGGCGGGCGGTGCGCGCCTGCTCGGCCTCGGCGTGGGCGATCGCCAGGTCGGTGCGGGCCTGCGCCGCCGGATCTGGAGCCACGGCAGCCGGCACGTCGTCCGGTGGGCTTGGCACCGTGGACGGCGCCGACGCCAGGCCGCCGAAGCCGGGTGGCGCCAGCCCGCCGGTCAGCCGCCCCGCAGCCACCTGGGCGGCGGCTTCGGGGTCGGCCAACGCCGCCTGCAACGTGTCGGCCACCCCCCGGGCGGCGTCGTCACTGACGGGCAGGCCCGCCGCGGCCGCGAGCTGGCGGGCCTGGGCCACCAGGGCCGCGAGCACCTGCCGCTGCTGGTGGGCCAGGTCACGCAGCGTCTGCCCCTGCAGCCCGGCGGTCGCCTCCCGCAGGGCTGACCCCAACGCCAACAGTGGTTGCACCTCCTCGGGGTGCTCGCGCACCAGCTGGTTGACCAGCCAGCCCACCACGGTGGGTCGGCGCAGGCCCTTGATCTGTGCCGACAGGGCGCCGTCGCCGGCAGCACGAGCCTGCGCCGCGAGCTCATTGCGGCGAGCAACGAACTGCCCGATCGGCAGCCCGTACAACTCCTCAGCCGCGGCTTCCAACGCCACCACAGGGGGCGGATCGCCCGCGACCTTCACGCGTCAGCGGGCACGGCCGACGCCCCGCGCCCTCGCTCCATGTCCACCACCTACCCGCCGTTGCGTGGCCGAGCCGGCAGGGATCCGAGGTTGCGCTGGGGCGTGGCGTTCGGCTCCTCGGCGAGCACCGAACGCACGGACGCGTGGTCCGTGTCCGGCGGGGTAGGCGAGGCGCATGGACCGCGTGGATGTCGTCGTGCTCGGTGGGGGATCGGCCGGCGAGGTGGTGTCAGCTGCGCTGGCGGCTGAGGGGCGCAGCGTCGCCGTCGTCGAGGGGTCGCGGGTGGGCGGGGCATGCCCCTACGTCGCGTGCATGCCGAGCAAGTCGCTGCTGCACAGCGCAGCTGCCCTGGCGGGCGCCGACGCCTCGCTCGGGGACCGGATCAGCGCCTACCGGGAGGCGGTCAGGCGTCGCGATGAGGTGGCCGAGGGCCGCGACGACACGAAGGCGGCCGAGTCCATGCAGCAGTCCGGGGTCCGCCTGGTCCGGGGCCGCGGGCGCGTGACTGCCCCCGGGATCGTTGTGGTCGAGGGCGAGCAGCTGGGGTGGGCGAACCTCGTCGTCGCGACCGGCTCCGTGCCCGTGGTCCCCGACATCCCAGGACTGGCCGCGATCCCGACGTGGACCAGTGAGGAGGCCCTGTCGTCCCCCGCGCTGCCGTCCTCGCTGGTGGTGCTGGGCGGCGGCCCGGTGGGGTGCGAGCTCGCCCAGGTGTTCGCGCGGTTCGGGGTCGTCGTGACCCTGGTCGAGTCCGGGGGTCGTCTCCTCGGCAACGAGCGGCCCGAGGTGGCCGACCGGCTCGCCGCGGTGCTGCGCAGCGACGGGGTCGACGTGCGCGTGGGCACGTCGTTGGAACGGGCGGAACCCGGCACTGCAGGCGGCGCGCGGGTGCACCTCTCGGACGGCACGTCGACGGACTGCTCCCGCGTGCTGCTCGCGGTCGGGCGGCGCCCGGCGACCTCCGAGCTCGGCCTGGAGGTGCTCGGCGTGGAACCCGACGATCAAGGTGCGCTGGCCGTCGACGAGCGGTGCCGCGTGGTCGGCCAGGACTGTGTCTGGGCTGCCGGTGACGTGACGGCCGTCGCACCCTTCACGCACACCGCCAACTACCAGGCCGGCGTGATCGCAGCCAACATCCTCGGCCGGGATCGTCAGGCGCACTACGGCGCGATCCCGCGGGCGGTGTACACGGACCCGCCCGTGGCCAGCGTCGGGCGGACCGACGAGGGGCCGGGCATGGTGTCGGCGTCCTTCGACCTGCGGGAGCTGGCGCGGACGCTCAGCGACGACGGCCCCGGCGGCCTGCTGGTACTCACCGCCGATCGGGTCAGGGGGGTGCTGCTGGGCGCCGCCGCGATCGGCGCCCGTGCCGACGACTGGATGAGCGAGGCCGCGCTCGCCGTGCGCGCTGAGGTTCCACTGGCGATCCTGGCCGACACGGTGCACGCGTTCCCCACCATGAGCCAGGCGTTCGAACCCGCCTATCGCGAGCTCGCAGCCCGCTGCTCGTCAGGGTGACCGCGGGACCGACCTTGCAGCAGCGCACGGCCTACCATGCTGGCGTGGCCTCGCAGTCGATCTGGGACGCGTTCGCGCTCGACCCGCGAAGCGCCCAGTACGGCGGGCTGCGAGCCTCGGATGCCGACCGGGAGGTCGTCCACGGCGCCCTATCGAGCGCCTATGCCGACGGCCGGCTCACGCGCGAGGAGTTCGACCAGCGCAGCGAGGCGGTCCTGCGTGCCCGGACGCTCTCCGAGCTCCCGGTCCTGATCCACGACCTCGTCCCGGACCCGGGTCCGCCCGAACGCCTGCCGGCGACGGCTGGGGATGGGGCCGGGCTGGAGGCGCGGGCCGTCGCAGCGTACGAACGGGACCGTCGCGAGGCGGCGTGGGGGTTCGTGTCAGCGTCGCTCGCCTGCTGGGTGATCTGGTGGGTCACCTCCGGGGGGGGCGGCTTCCCCTGGCCGGTGTTCGTGATGCTCGGCACCGGCCTGCACCTGCTGCGCCTGCTCGTCATGCGGGACAACGAGGTCCAGGAGCGTCGCAAGCGGCTGGAGCGCAAGGCCGGCACCGCAGTGACCGACCAACGGCGTCGGGAGCTGGAGCCGGGCAGCGACGACGAGTCCTGACGGCCGGGGCCGGACGGCGCAGCTGCCCCTGACCGCGAGGTCGAGGGCAGGTGTGGCCGACCATCCGGGGGGAAGGGTGGACCATGGTCCACTCCCCGGCTCCCGCCGCGGCGCCCCCTGAGCACTCCGACGCCCTGGTCCTCTTCGGAGCCACCGGCGACCTGGCCCGCAAGAAGCTCTTCTCCGCGCTCTACCACATGGAGGCCGAGGGCCACCTCGGGATCCCCGTCGTCGGCATCGCCCGGTCCTCGTGGGACCAGGCCGAGTTCCACGCCCACATCAAGGAGGCACTCGCGGCGACGGTCACCGGCGCAGAACCCGGCATGGTCGGGCGCCTGCTGTCGCTGGCCAGCCTCGTCGGGGGCGACTACGCCGACGAGGCCACGTTCGCTGCGCTGCGCACGGAGCTCGAGCGGCTCGGCGCCAAGCGGCCGGCCTTCTACCTCGCGATCCCGCCGGACGTGTTCGAGACGGTCATCCAGGGGCTGTCCCGCGAGGGCCTCACCGAGGGCTCGCGGATCGTGGTCGAGAAGCCGTTCGGGCGCAGCCTGGCCACCGCGCTCGAGCTCGACGGGCTGCTGCTGCAGCACTTCGCCGAGCGCGACATCTTCCGCATCGACCACTACCTCGGCAAGGAGTCGGTGGAGGACCTGCTGGTCTTCCGGTTCGCCAACACGCTCCTCGAGCCGATCTGGAACCGCAACTACGTCAGGAGCGTCCAGGTCACGATGGCCGAGCGCATCGGCGTCGAGGGCCGGGGGGCGTTCTACGAGGGCGTCGGCGCGCTGCGCGACGTCGTCCAGAACCACCTGCTGCAGGTCGTCGCCATGCTGGCGATGGAGCCACCCGTGAGCCCGCAGGCCGATGCCCTGCGCGACGAGAAGGTGAAGGTGTTCCGGGCGATGCGTGCCCTCGACGCCGGTGCGGTGGTGCGGGGCCAGTTCGAGGGCTACCGCGAGGAGCCGGGAGTGGCTGCGGATTCCACGGTGGAGACCTACGTGGCCTGCCGCTTCGACATCGACTCCTGGCGGTGGTCCGGGGTGCCGTTCTACGTCAGGGCCGGCAAGGCGATGGCACGCTCGGCGCTGGAGGCGGTCGTGGAACTGCACGAGCCACCCCGCCTGCTCTTCGCCGACGCCGAGATGCCCCCGCCGCACCCCAACCTGATCCGGTTCCGGATGAGCGTGCCGGACGGGGTGACGATGACCGTGCAGGCCAAGCACCCGGGTCCCGAGCTGCTGGCCGAGCCCGTCGACCTGGCGGTCGACTTCGGCGAGTCGCTGGGCAAGCGGCGCGAGGCGTACGAGCGGCTGCTCGGTGACGCGATCGTCGGCGACGCGCGGCGCTTCGCGCGGCAGGACGCTGTGGAGGCCACCTGGCGCATCGTCCAGCCGGCCCTGGACGACCCCAGTCCGGTGCATCCCTACCCACAGGGCAGCTGGGGTCCACCGCAGGCCGACGAGCTGCTCGCCCAGGGGCACTGGCACCACCCGCAGTAGCACTGGTGGGCCCGCCGGCGTCGGCCGTGAGCGTCGAGGGCGCTTCGGCGCCGCGCGCGGGACCGTGGCGTGGCCCCGCGTCGATGCCGCCGGCTCAGAAGAGACCGGCGCGCGGCTCCTGCGCGTCCAGCGGGTCGTGCAGGTTGCGGGAATCGGTGCCGAAGATCGGGGCGAGGATCGCCACGAGGACCAGGAGCGAGAGGATCAGGATGAGTTCCATGGCAGGAATCCTCCTCTCGCCACGATTCTGCCACCAGTGGCAGATCTGACAGGTATAGACAAATTCCTGCCACACCGCCATCATGATGCTGTGGAGACCTCCTCGACCCAGGACCAGATGACCGAGCTGGGTGCGCCACGAGCGCCGGCCGTTCCCGTGGTGGCCCCGTTCCGGCGAGTCGTCGTCCTGGTCGACCACGGGGTGTCCGCCTTCGAGTTCGGGATCCCCTGCGAGGTGTTCGGCCTGGACCGCAGTGACGCGGGGCTGGAGTTCGAGTTCAAGGTCGCCTCCCCGGCGCCCGGACCGGTCCGGGCGTCGGCCGGGTTCGAGGTGGTCGCCCACCACGGCTTGGCTGCGCTGGCGGATGCCGAGCTCATCGTGGTGCCGGCGCTGGGCGTGGACTATGGCGTCAGCCCGGCGCTGGCCCGGGCCCTGCACGAAGCGGTCGGCCGTGGCGCCACGGTGATGAGCCTGTGCAGCGGCGCCTTCGTCCTGGCTGAGGCTGGCCTGCTGCGCGGCCGGCGGGCGACCACCCACTGGAAGTACACGGACCTGCTGCGCGCCAGGCACCCGGACGTCGAGCTGGTGCCGGACGTGCTCTACGTGCACGACGGCCCGATCCTGACCAGCGCCGGGACCGCTGCCGGGATCGATGGCAGCCTCTACCTGATCAGGGCGGCCTTCGGGGCCCAGGCAGCTGTCGCGGTCGCCAGGCGGATGGTCGTCCCGCCGCAGCGCGACGGGGGCCAGGCACAGTTCGTCGCCACGCCGGTGCGCCCGGTGACCGCCGATTCCCTGGCCCCAGTGCTCGACTGGGCGCTGTCCCACCTCGGTGAGCCCTTGGACGTGGCCACGCTGGCGCGCCGGGCGAGGATGAGCGACCGGACCTTCGCCCGGCGGTTCCGCGACGAGACGGGCACCACGCCCCACCAATGGCTGGTGCGCCAGCGCGTGGCCATGGCCGACACCCTGCTCGAGCGCGGTGGCCTGAGCGTGGAGCAAGTCGCGCAGACCTGCGGGTTCGGGTCAGCGGCGGTCCTGCGCCAGCACTTCGTCCGCATCCGGGGGACCACCCCGACCAGCTACCGCCGGGCCTTCGCCCCGCACTGAGGCGTCCTGCCAAGTCGCCCGCCGCCGGCTCGGCTCAAGTGACCAGCATCCCCACCCACGGGGCCAGCGAGATGAGGCCTGTGACCCCGTAGATCCAGGTGACGCGGCGGCGATGGGCGGGATGCGTGGTCCGCCGCACGACGGGCGTCAGGGGCAGCAGCGCGATCCACGCGATGGCCGGGAACAGCAGCAGGAACAGGAACGGGGCCATGTACAGCACGACCAGCAGCAGCGCGCCCGGCCTGGGAGGCTCGGGGGCAGGCTCGGTGGGCCACCTGTAGCCGTCGGACCCCACGGCATCAGTCGCCGGTCCGGTGTCGCCTGCCACGCGAGGCAGCGTACCGGGCGGCGCTCGCGGAACGGGCGAAGCGCAGGAGGAGGCTGAGCACGACCCCGGTGCGGATGCCGACATCAGCGGCCACGAGCAGCCCCCCGAGGACGCCCCGACGATGCATGCCCACCTCGTGCTGGCGCCGCTCTCAGGTCGCTGGGGGCGCCTTCGGCACGGCACTCACGTCGATGATCCAGGCCTTTCCCTGCGGCGTGCGCGGCACCAGTGAGATGGCCGTGATGCGCGTGAGGTCCACGCCGGTGACCCCCTCGAGGCTCGCGTCCAGCTGCTGGCCCCAGCGCCTCGATGGCAGCAGCTCACCCTGGGGGAAGGCCTCGATGGTGCCGCCCGGCAACGTGGCCGTTGCCCCGGCTGCATCGCGCAGGGTCAGGTCGAATTGCGCCGGGGAACCCTCCGGGGCCAGGGCGATCCTGGCCGAGAGGCCCGCCGCCGCGCTGAGGTCCAGCGGCGCCGGGAGGTCG
>DASVBK010000018.1:0-10300 GCA_036375875.1 Candidatus Nanopelagicales bacterium | reverse complement strand
TGGTGGGCGTCGGCCTCGATACGGTGAAGCAGATCGAGAGCCAGCTGCAGCAACGCAACTATGAAGGGTTCCTCCGCTGATGCGCATCGTGCTCATGGGCCCGCCGGGGGCGGGGAAGGGAACCCAGGCCGTCGTGGTGGCTGAGCGCCTCGGCATCCCGCACATCTCGACCGGCGAGATCTTCCGCAGCCACCTGGCCCAGGGCACGCCGCTGGGCATCGCCGCCGGCATGTACATGGAGCGCGGCAACTACGTGCCTGACCGCATCACGAACGCCATGGTGCGCAACCGACTCGCGCAGCCCGACGCCGCCAGCGGCTTCCTGCTCGACGGCTACCCGCGCACGCTGGACCAGGTGGCCGTGCTCGACGAGATGCTCGCCGACGTGGGCCTCAAGCTCGACCACGTCGTGGAGCTGACCGCCGACACCGAGGAGGTCGTCAAGCGACTGCTCAAGCGGGCGCGTGAGCAGGGCCGTGCCGACGACACCGAGGAGGTCATCCGCCGGCGCATGGAGGTCTACGGCGAGCAGACCGAGCCGCTGACGCGGGTCTACCAGGAGCAGGGCATCCTGGTGCGCGTGGACGGCATGGGCGGCATCGACGAGGTGCGCGACCGGGTCCTGGCCGCCATCGCAGCCTGACGTGCGGGGCCTTCGCGGGCGCATCGAGGTCAAGACCCCCGCCCAGCTGCGCACGATGCGCGAGGCCGGCCTCGTGGTGGCCGGCGCGCTCGCCGCGGTCCGCGGGGCGGTGGCCCCCGGCGTCACCACCGCCGAGCTCGACGCGGTGGCGGCCGAGTTCATCGCCGCGGCAGGTGCCCGCTCGAACTTCAAGGGCTACCACGGCTTCACCGGGGTCATCTGCACCTCGGTGAACGACGAGGTGGTGCACGGCATCCCGGGGCCCAAGGTGCTCGCCCAGGGCGACCTGCTGTCGATCGACTGCGGCGCGATCGTCGCCGGGTGGCATGGCGATGCCGCGGTGACCCTGCCCGTGGGGGCGGTGCCCGCCGCGGCCGTGGCGCTGTCCGAGGCCACCGAGGCCGCGCTCTGGGCCGGCATCGCGGCAGTGCGACCGGGAGCCCGACTGTCGGACATCGGGGCGGCGTGCCAGGCCGCGATCGGCGGTCGCTACGGCATCGTCACCGACTTCGTCGGGCACGGCATCGGCTCGGCCATGCACATGGAGCCCGCCGTGGCCCACGTCGGCCCGGCCGGCCGGGGCCCGGTCCTCAAGCCGGGCATGGCCCTGGCCATCGAGCCGATGATCACGCTGGGCTCACCGGAGGTCGTCGTGCTCGACGACGACTGGACCGTCGTGACCGTGGACGGCTCGCTCGCGGCGCACTGGGAGCACTCGGTGGCCGTCACCGAGACCGGCCCGGTGGTGCTCACCGCCCCCGACGGTGGTGCGCAGCGCCTGGCCGAGCTCGGCGTGCGGATGGGTTCACTCGGCTGATCGGGATGCCGATGATGCCGGTGAGTCATGCCCGCCGACGCCAGGGCGGGCTAGCATGCCGCCCGGGGCGACGCTCGGGGGCGTCCCAGCATCGGGGAGGAGCCACGGATGGTTGCCGAGGCCTTGCGCGTTGAGCCGTTCACGCCCGTCGAGCCGGCGACGCTGGCCGCTGCGGGCCTCACCGACTCCGAGGTCGAGTCGCTGATCCTGAAGTTCCTGGCCGCCCGGGGCGACGCCAGCGGGTGGGCGATCGCCGACCAGGTGAAGCTGCCGTACCCCCTGGTGCTGGACTGCCTCGACCGGCTCAAGGACGCCCGGCTCATCGGGTACCGCGGCTCGGCGGGGATGAACGACTTCCTCTACCAGATCACCGACCACGGCCGGGACAGCGCGCGGCGCATGGCCCACCGCTGCACCTACTTCGGTGCCGCCCCGGTCTCGCTGGAGGAGTACGTCGCGGGCGTGGTCGCCCAGGGCATCACCGACCACACCCCCACGCTGGACGACCTCGAGGTGGCGTTCGACGGCCTGCTGCTGGACCGTGCCATGTTCGACCGGCTCGGCCCGGCGATCTCCTCGGGTCGGGGGATGTTCCTCTTCGGCCCCTCGGGCAACGGCAAGACCAGCATCGCCCAGCGGATCACCCGCACCCTCGGCGGGCACATCTGGGTGCCCCGGGCGATCGGCGTCGACGGCGACATCGTGCGCATCTTCGACCCGCACCACCACGTCGAGGTGCCCTTCGACTGGGACAACCCGCACGTCGGCCCGGTGCCGGTGGACCGGCGCTGGGTGCTCATCGAGCGACCCACGGTGGCGGTCGGCGGCGAGCTCACCATGGACCAGCTCGAGGTGAGCACCAACCCGCACACCGGCATCAGCGAGGCCCCGCTGCAGCTCAAGGCCAACGGCGGCACCCTGGTGATCGACGACTTCGGCCGCCAGCGCATGCGCATCGAGGACCTGCTCAACCGGTGGATCGTGCCGCTGGAGTCGGGCTACGACTACTACAGCCTCAGCAGCGGCCGGCGCATCTGCATGCCCTTCCAGCAGGTGATCGTGTTCTCGACCAACCTCGAGCCGCGCGACCTCGTCGACGAGGCCTTCCTGCGCCGCATCCCCTACAAGGTGCCCGTCGGCGACCCGACCGAGGCGCAGTTCCGTGAGCTGTTCGACCTGGTGGGAGCCGAGCTCGGCGTCCTGGTGGACCCTACGGCGGTGGACCACCTGCTGCGCCACCACTACCGCGGGGAGGGCCGGCCGCTGCGGTTCTGCCACCCGCGGGACCTGCTGCTGCAGGTGCGCAACGAGGCCCGCTACCGCGGGATCGACGCGATGCTCACCATCGACAGCGCGGATCGGGCCGTGGACGGGTACTTCTCGGTGATCTGAGGCCGGATCGCGCGTTTTGGCTCCCGCGGCACGAGCGGCGTAGACTACATCCGCGTCTCGTCTGCGCGTGTCCGCGACTCGGCCATCCGGGGAACCTCCTCTCGATGCTCGGTCCTCGTGGCGCGTGCATGGCGGACGCAGGTCTGATGGAACCCAGGGGCCGCCCGTCGTGCGCACAGCCGTGTGCCTGCCGGGGCCGGCCCGCGAGCAGCAAAGGTGCGGTCACAGGAACTCATGGCCAAGAAAGACGGTGCGATCGAGCTCGAGGGCACGATCCGCGAGAGCCTCCCGAACGCGATGTTCCGGGTGGAGCTCGACAACGGCCACAAGGTCCTGGCCCACATCAGCGGCAAGATGCGCCAGCACTACATCCGCATCCTGCCCGACGACCGCGTCGTCGTCGAGCTCTCGCCCTACGACCTGACCCGCGGACGGATCGTCTACCGGTACAAGTGACCAAGCCCTCCGGAGTCCCGGGGTCGGTGCAGGTGAGCGAGGAAAGAGCGATGAAGGTCAAGCCAAGCGTCAAGAAGATCTGCGACAACTGCAAGGTGATCCGCCGTCACGGCCGCGTGATGGTGATCTGCGAGAACCCCCGGCACAAGCAGCGCCAGGGCTGAGGCACGCCTCGCGCCCCCACCCCGGCAGGGTGGGCCAAGGGCGCACCCGCGGCACAGCACGACCGGCAGCGCGCCCACCCGGCGCGTCCCACCCGGAGCGATCCGGCCAGTGGGGGCCTACAACTCCAAGACGCGTGATCCCGTCCCCCCGTGGACCCCCTGCCAGGGCCCGCCGGGACGCCACCCCCGGCCCGGAGGCCGGGGACCCACCTCGAAGGGGGGTGGGACCGGTCACGCCCGCAGACCTCCGGATGACAACCAGGAAGAAGGACCATCCCCCGATGGCACGTCTCGTCGGCGTCGACCTCCCGCGCGACAAGCGCATTGAGGTGGCGCTCACCTACATCTATGGCATTGGCCGTTCTCGTGCAGCTGAGATCCTCAGCGCCACCGGGATCAATCCCGACCTGCGCGTGAAGGACCTCACGGACGCCGAGCTGGTCCCGCTGCGCGACTACATCGAGGGCAACCTCAAGGTCGAGGGTGACCTGCGTCGCGAGGTCGCCGCCGACATCCGCCGCAAGGTGGAGATCGGCTGCTACCAGGGCCTGCGGCACCGCCGGGGCCTGCCCGTCCGCGGGCAGCGCACGCACACGAACGCCCGGACCCGCAAGGGCCCGCGCAAGACGGTCGCCGGCAAGAAGAAGGCCGGCAAGAAGTAGTCCTCCCTGGTCCGTGGCAGGTGTGGTGCCTGCCCGGGCGCGCGGTCGCACGATCGCGGCGCCGACCAGCGGACCGACCACGTCGCACGAAGAAGGAAGCCAATGCCCCCCAAGACCCGCCAGAGCACGGGCAAGACCAAGGTCCGTCGCAAGGAGAAGAAGAACGTGGCCCACGGCCACGCGCACATCAAGTCGACGTTCAACAACACGATCGTGTCGATCACCGATCCGCAGGGTGCGGTGATCGCCTGGGCCTCCTCGGGCCAGGTCGGGTTCAAGGGCTCGCGCAAGTCGACCCCGTTCGCCGCGCAGCTGGCCGCCGAGGCCGCTGCCCGTCGTGCCATGGAGCACGGCATGAAGAAGGTCGACGTGTTCGTGAAGGGTCCCGGCTCCGGCCGCGAGACCGCGATCCGGTCGCTGCAGGCGACCGGCCTGGAGGTCGGCTCGATCTCCGACGTCACCCCCATGGCCCACAACGGCTGCCGCCCGCCCAAGCGCCGCCGCGTCTGACCCGAAGGATCACCGAATCATGGCTCGTTACACAGGGGCGGACTGCAAGCGCTGCCGCCGCGAGAAGACCAAGCTGTTCCTCAAGGGCGCCAAGTGCGAGGGCCCGAAGTGCCCCGTCGAGATCCGCCCGTTCCCCCCCGGCCAGCACGGCCGTGGCCGGACCAAGGACAGCGAGTACCTGCTGCAGATGCGCGAGAAGCAGAAGTGCGCGCGCATCTACGGCGTGCTGGAGAAGCAGTTCCGTGGGTACTACGAGGAGGCCCAGCGCAAGCAGGGCAAGACCGGTGAGAACCTGCTGCGCATCCTGGAGACCCGGCTGGACAACGTGGTCTACCGCGCCGGCTTCGCCAAGAGCCGCGACATGGCGCGCCAGCTGGTGCGCCACGGCCACTTCACGGTGAACGGCCACAAGGTGGACATCCCGTCCTACCGCGTCTCGCCCTCGGACATCGTCGAGGTCCGCCAGTCCTCGCGTGAGCTGACCCCGTTCGTGGTCGCGCACGCCGAGGCCGGCGAGCGCCCGGTGCCCGCGTGGCTCGAGGTCTCCCCGAACCAGATGCGCATCCTCGTGCATGCGCTGCCGGAGCGAGGGGCGATCGACACCGCCGTCCAGGAGCAGCTGATCGTCGAGCTCTACTCGAAGTAATCCCTCGCCGGGGCCCCTCGCATGGAGGCCCCGGCACCCTCGCAGGCTCACCTGAAGCTCGCGGCGTCAAATGGTGGGCGCCGCGGAAAGGACCGGTACCCAAGTGCTCATCGCCCAGCGTCCGACCCTCATCGAGGAGCGCGTCAGCGACTACCGTTCGCGGTTCGTCCTGGAGCCCCTCGAGCCGGGCTTCGGCTACACCCTGGGGAACTCGCTGCGCCGGACGCTGCTGTCCAGCATCCCCGGCGCAGCCGTGACCAGCATCCGCATCGAGGACGTGCTCCACGAGTTCACGACGATCCCGGGCGTCAAGGAGGACGTCACCGAGATCATCCTCAACCTCAAGGAGCTCGTCGTCTCCTCCGAGCACGACGAGCCCGTGACGATGTACCTGCGCAAGCAGGGCCCCGGCGCGGTGACCGCGGCCGACATCGCCCCGCCGGCCGGCGTCGAGGTGCACAACCCCGACCTGCACATCGCCACCGTGAACGCCAAGGGCAAGCTCGAGATCGAGCTGGTCGTCGAGCGCGGCCGCGGCTACGTCACGGCAGCTGCCAACAAGCTGCCGGGCCAGGCCATCGGCGTGATCCCGGTCGACTCCATCTACTCGCCGGTGCTCAAGGTCACCTACAAGGTGGAGGCCACCCGCGTCGAGCAGCGCACCGACTTCGATCGCCTGGTCATCGATGTCGAGACCAAGCCGTGCATGACCCCGGCGGACGCCGTGGCCTCGGCCGGCAAGACGCTGGTGGAGCTCTTCGGCCTGGCGCACGAGCTCAACCTCAACGCGGAGGGCATCGACATCGGCCCGTCGCCCGAGGCCGAGCAGATGGCCGAGCAGCTGTCCACCCCGATCGAGTCGCTGGACCTGACGGTGCGGTCGTTCAACTGCCTCAAGCGGGAGGGCATCCACACGGTGGGCGAGCTCATCTCGCGCTCCGAGGCTGACCTCATGGACATCCGCAACTTCGGCAGCAAGTCGATCGAGGAGGTCAAGGACAAGCTGCGCTCCCTGGGCCTGCAGCTCAAGGACAGCCCCGCCGGGTTCGTGCCGGCATTCGTCGAGGAAGAGGACGGGGACTTCACGGAGGACGAGCAGCTCTGAGCTGCCCGTCGCCGTCAAGCACCTCTGGAACCGTAGGAGTCACAGACCATGCCCACGCCCACCAAGGGCCCCCGTCTGGCAAGCAGCCCGGCCCATGAGCGGCTCATGCTTGCCAACCTCGCCACGCAGCTGTTCGAGCACGGGGCGATCACGACCACCGAGGCGCGCGCCAAGCGCGTGCGCCCGCTGGCCGAGCGGATGATCACCTTCGCCAAGCGCGGCGACCTGCACGCGCGCCGCCAGGTGATGACCGTCATCCGCGACAAGTCCGTCGTGCACGTGCTGTTCACCGAGATCGGGCCGCGCTTCGCGACCCGGCAGGGCGGGTACACGCGCATCACGAAGATCGGGCCGCGCAAGGGCGACAACGCCCCCATGGCCGTGATCGAGCTCTGCGAGCCGCTGCCCGAGCGGGCCGTCGCGGAGGCGACCGCCGCGACGAGGCGCGCTGCCAAGGAGCGCCAGGAGCAGGCCGCGACCAGTGCGCCGGGGCCGGCCGCCGTGCCGGCTGAGGTGGCTGGGCAGGAGGCCGTGACGGCTGACGAGGTCGGCGCCGGGGCGGTCGCCACCGTCGAGGCGGGTGCGGCTGATGCCCAGGCTCCGGCCGTCGGCGCACCCGGGGCTGAGGCGGCCGACGCTCCGGTCGCCGACGAGGTACCTGCCGCAGGCGAGCCCACGGAGGACGCCGACAAGGCGTGACGACCGAACGCAGGGACGAGCCCGCCGGGGGGCTGGCACCAGCCAGCGCCGGCGGGCTCCTCCGTCTGCGCCTGGGCGTGGCCTACGACGGCAGCGCGTTCCACGGCTGGGCGCGCCAGCCCGGGCTGCGCACCGTGCAGGGCGAGCTCGAGGGTGCCCTGCGCGCCGTGCTGCACGTGCCCGTGGCGGTACCGGTGCGCGTCGCGGTGGCCGGGCGCACCGACACCGGGGTGCACGCGCTCGGCCAGGTGTGCCACGCCGACGTGCCCGCGGCGGCCTGGGACCGCCATGGGGGGCAGGCGTTGCGCCGGCTGGGTGGGCTGCTGCCGGCAGAGGTCCGGGTCACGGCCGTGGCGCCCGCTGCGCCGGGCTTCGATGCCCGGTGGTCGGCCCGCTGGCGTCGCTACGAGTACCTCGTGGCCGACGAGGCGGCAGTGCAGGATCCCCGAACCCGCGGCCATGTCCTGTGGATCCCGCGCGGCCTCGACGTCGCAGCGATGGACGCCGCGGCCCAGCCGTTCCTCGGGGAGCACGACTTCGCCGCCTTCTGCCGGGCTCGGCCCGACGCCTCGAGCGTGCGCACCGTGCTCACCATCGGGTGGCAGCGCGGCGGGGGCGGTGAGCCCGGCGAGGGGGGTCCAGCCGGCAAGGGCAGCGCGACCGGCGTGGCGCGCTTCGGCATCCGCGCCGACGCGTTCTGCCATGCCATGGTCCGCTCGCTGGTGGGGGCCTTCCTCGCCGTGGGGGAGGGCCGCTGGCCGATCGAGCGCCCCTACGAGCTGCTCGTCGCGGGACACCGCGACCCCGCCATCCCCACCGCCCCTGCTCATGGGCTGACGTTGGTCGAGGTCGGCTACCCGCCGGATGGGGAGCTGGCCGTGCAAGCCGCGCGGGCCAAGCGGTGGCGCGGGCGCTGAGCCCACGTTGGCGGCGTGGGCCGGACGAGGCGCGGCGCCGTGGGGGCACGGCGCGGGCACGGCGCGGGCAGGCGCCCATGGGGCGCCTGCCGAGGACCGGCCGGCGCCCGTCGCTGCTCAGGCCAGGTGCTCGGTCATCCAGGCGGTCCCGAACCTCAACAGGTCCGCCCCCTCGATGAGGTCGGCTGCGGCATCGCCGACCTGGCCCCGTCGCGCTCGGCCGGTCGAGAGGTACTCGCGCAGGATGATCGCGAAGTAGTCCTCGGCCGGTTGCCGGTCGAGGGGCACGATGCCGTCCTCGTCGTCCAGGCATTCGACCACCACGATCCGGGGGCCGCCGGGACCGGCCACCAGCCGGTGGCGGCGGACCCGCAGGGGGTCGGGCACGTCGGCCAGGTACTCCGCGTGGTGCAGCAGGGTGACGGTGTCCGGGTCGGCGCCCAGGCGCAGGACTCGTCCACCTGAGGCGGCGAAGCGGTCGAGCGCGGAGCCCGGACCGTAGTAGTCGTCCCAGGGGTGGTCGTCGAGCAGCTCGTGTGCGCGGGCGCCGCGGGCCGCGAACCGGCCCTCCGGGTGGTTGTTCACGAGGGTGCCCGGGGTGGTGCGCAGCACCTCGGCCAGCACGCCCACCTCGGGCAGTGCGGGGGTGCGCAGGTGGTCGAAGGGCTCGGCATGGGCGAGCAGGGCTGCCCGCTCGGGCTCCGGGCGCTCGTTGACCCAGGCGTGGTCGTCGCGCGCACCGAGGACCATGAGCAGCGTGCCGCCCGGCGCCACCGCAGCGTCCAGGGCCCCCACGACGCCCGCTGCCCCACCCAGCACCGGGCCGATCCGGCGCAGCGAGGCATGCACCATGAGCAGGTCCCCGGGCCGCACGCCGAGCGCCGTCAGGTCAGCGGTGACCTCCTCGGGCGTGCGCATGGCCAGCAGTGTGCCGGCGATGGCGACGATCCGCGACGCCGTGCGCGGGCCGGGGCGGGATGCCGTCAGTCCGGCGACGCATCTGGCGTCGGCCGTTCGAGTGAACCTGCGCGCACGGTCCATACCTGGTATGGACGCGTGGTTCATACCGGGTATACAACGCCGCCATGTCCATCCGCCATGGCCTGCTGGCCCTGCTCGTCGAGGGTGACGCCTATGGCAACCAGCTGCGGGTCGCGTTCGAGGACCGCACCGGCGGCACCTGGCCGCTCAACATCGGCCAGGTGTTCCAGACCCTGGACCGGCTGGCCCGTGACGGCCTGGTGGAGGTGGCAGACGCCATGGGTGCCGAGGGCCCGCCGCAGGCCCGGCGCCGCTACGCGCTGACGCCGGCGGGGCGGGCGGAGGTGGCGCGCTGGTTCGTGGAGCCGGTGACCCGGATCCCGGCCCCCCGCGACGAGCTGTCGATCAAGCTGGCGCTGGGACTGGGCCTGCCGGGCGTGGATGCCGACGCCGTCCTCGACGCGCAGCGGGGAGCCACCATGCGCACGCTGCAGGGGCTCACCGCGTTGCGCCGCCACCAGGCAGCCGGCGATCCCTCGGCGGCCCCGCGGCCGTGGTTGCTGGTGCTCGACCGCCTGATCTTCGACGCCGAGGCCGAGCTGCGCTGGCTCGACCACTGCCAGGCCACGCTCGTCGCCCCGGAGGTGATCCGATGAAGCCCCCCTCATCCGCAACCCCTGCCCTCGAGCTCGTCGAGGTCTGGCGGGAGTTCGGCGCCCGGCAGGAGGTCGCCGCCCTGGCCGGGGTCAGCCTGCAGGTGTGGCCGGGACAGCTGGTCGCCGTCATGGGCCCGAGCGGCTCGGGCAAGTCGACCCTGCTCAACCTCGCCGGGGGCCTGGACCAGCCGACCCGCGGGGAGGTGCGGATCCACGGGGAGTCGACGCGGGGCCAGCGACCGGCGGCCCTGGCGCGCCTGCGCCGGCGGCACCTGGGCTTCGTGTTCCAGGAGCTGAACCTCATCGAGTCACTGACCGCAGCCGAGAACGTGTCGCTGCCCCTGGAGCTCGACGGGGTGCCCGTGCCGGCGGCCCGTCGGGAGGCCCAGGTCGCCCTCGGCCTCGTCGGGCTGGCCGCGCGGGGTGACCGGGTGCCCGGGCGACTCTCCGGCGGCGAGCAGCAGCGGGTGGCCATCGCCCGGGCGCTGGTCGGCGGCCGGGGGCTGCTGCTGGCCGACGAGCCGACCGGTGCGCTGGACACCCACGCCGGTGACGAGGTGCTGGGCGTGCTCCGGGAGCGCTGTGACGCGGGAGCCGCCGCGGTGGTGGTGACCCACAACCCCCGGCATGCCGCGTGGGCCGATCGCGTGGT
>DASVBK010000008.1:0-2615 GCA_036375875.1 Candidatus Nanopelagicales bacterium | reverse complement strand
CCCATCGCGACCAGGTCGTCGGCGTCTGCACGCGTCACATCGGGGAACATCCACGGGGTGGGGCTCGGCTCGACGGGCACGGCAGTCATTGTGCCCGGGTGGCTAGGGTCGACCTCAGCACCACTCGCACCGACGGGACCTGAAGGAGACGCATGGGCATCGGAGGCATGCTCGGGCGGCAGCTCGGGCCGCAGGCGCACCGGCTCGCGCCCGACCTCACCGCCGGCTTCGTGCACGAGGCGCTCAGCCGCGCCATCCACGGCGTGGGCCCGCTGCCGCCGGCCGCGCAGGCCGCGGACAAGCAGCTCGAGGAGCAGGACGGCGACGTGGAGCGGGCCGTGCACGAGGTCATCGAGAACCACGTCCGCTTCGCCGGCGCGCAGGGCTTCATCACCAACATCGGCGGCATCGCCACGGCGGCCGTCACCATCCCGGCCAACATCGCCGGTCTGGCGCTGATCCAGTGCCGGCTCGTCGCCGGCATCGCGCACCTGCGTGGCTACGACCTCACCGACCCGCGCGTGCACAACGCGATCCTGGCCTGCATCCTCGGCGAGGACACGGTGCGGTCCCTGGTCAAGAAGCGCAAGCTCCCGGCCCCCCCGATGGCGATCGCCACCGCGCCGACGCACGACCCCCAGCTGAGCCGGGTGATGGCCGCGGAGGTCACCTCCGAGCTGCTCACCAAGGTGGCGGGCAAGCGGGTCGCGACCACGATCGGCCGGCGGGTGCCGGTCGTCGGCGGGCTCGTCGGGATGGGCGCCGACGGCTACGCCACCTGGCAGATCGGCCGCTACGCCGACCGCGAGCTGCGACCGCGCAGCCTGCGGTAGACGGCCAGGCACCCGGCCACGAAACGGTTCGTGTCGCCGGCGTGCACCACCGCGCGCTTCACCCGGAACGTCCACGTGCGCGAGCGGTCCAGCTCGCGCTCGGCGGCGTGCAGGTCCTCGCGCAGCCGGCGCTCCACCCCCTGCAGGCGGGCGGCCTCCTGGAGCAGGACCACGATCGCGTCCTTCGCCGCGTCGGCGACGGCGGTCTCGTCGGGGGCGTCGGGGTCGACGAACGGCGCGTCCTGCGCGGCCGGCTCGGGCCGGAGGTCGTCGAGGCTGCCCACCACGTCGTACCCCTGCGTGGCCAGCTCCTCGATCCAGGCCTCCGACAGGTCGACCGCCCAGGCCCGCACGTCGGGGGGCAGTGCCAGCCGCGGCGAGTCCGACCGGGAGCTCAGCGTGCGGTGGGCGAGCAGCTCGCGGACGAACTGGCGGTAGTCCTCGTTGGCGAGCACACCGTTGTTGACCTGCTCGTTGATGCGCCGGATCAGCGCGGTCTCCGGGACGCCCATCGAGGGGTTGGTGCGGCCCGTGGAGGCCGAGTACGCCGCCGGGTCCACACCGAACACGCTCGCGAACCGCTCCCACAGCAGGCCACGCGGCGCCCCGGGCCGCGGCACCGTCACCACGTGCACGCGCTGCGGCGGAAGCGTCGACCCCCAGCGCGCGAGGATGTCGGGCACCTCCTGCACGCCCCAGAACCAGGACGCGAGCGCGCCGCGGCGGGAAGGGTCGGTGATCTTGTCCAGGTAGGCCCGGTAGCCGACGACCCTGCGGTGCTTGACGTTCTCCTGCCACTCGGCGGGGATCTGCCGCACGAGGTCGCGCGCGGAGAGCAGGACGTGCACCTCCGCGTCGCCGAACGAGTCGAGGGCGCGGCGCACCTGCTCGGGGGAGGCGGTGGCGAGGATCTCGTGGGAGATGATCACGTCGCCGTCCCAGTCACGCACCTGCTCGGCCAGCCGGTCCCACGCCCCGACGGCCTGCTTCTCCAGGCCGCCCCACTGCAGCTCCATCAGGTCGAGCGCGGCGAGGAAGTGTGCGTCGAAGCGGTCCGCGGGATAGAGAATCCCCTGCGCAGCAAGGGCTTCGCGGTTCGTGAACAGCAGGTCCTGCACGAACGAGGTGCCGGTCTTGGGGGCACCGACGTGGACGAGCACCTTGCGTGCCACCTGCGCCGCACCTCCGGTCCCCGTCACGTCTCCAGCTCCGCCACGCGCAGGCAGGTGTCGAGCACCAGCTCCAGCACGTCGGCACTCCGCGGGTGCGGGGCCCCGACGTGGCGGGGGGCGAGCCCGGCCAGGTCGCCGTGCACAGCGTAGCCGCCGGCACGGAGGTCTTCGGCGACCCGACGGGCGCGGTCGTCGAGCCACGCGCGGTGCCGCTTCGGCACGTCGAGCGCCGGGGCGGGGTCCTGCGGGAGCAGGGCGGCGACGCGGCGGAGGTGGGCCCGGCGGGCGTCCTCGGCGAAGCGCACGTTGAGCACCCGGTTGAGCCGGCGCAGCAGGTCGACCGCGGCAGGGGAGAGGCTGTGCGGGTCGGCCGCGGCCACCGGGTCGGCGGTGCGCACCCCCAGGATCTCGGCAGCGGTACGCCGGGGGTCGGGGCCGGCGACGACGTGCACGCGACCGGCGCCGACCCGGCCGGCCCAGAACCGCGCGATGGCAGGCAGGTCGGCCGACGGGGGAAGCTCGTCACGCCGCGCCCACCGGCCGGCGAACGTCACCCAGCGCACCGGCGCGCCGCGCTGCACGCGCGTCGACCAGATCTGGGCAAGCAGGG
>DASVBK010000001.1:0-12196 GCA_036375875.1 Candidatus Nanopelagicales bacterium | reverse complement strand
TGGCGGCATCCATCGCGAGCTCGCGCTGCACCTGCAGGCCCGGACGACGCTGATCGTGCTCGTGACCAACGAGGAGCAGCGGGCGCTGGCCGTGCTGGACCAGGTGCGCCGTGACCGGGGGCCCGACGCCGACCTCGTGCTGTGGGACCAGGCGGCGCGGCTGCGCTCTGCCCAGGGCCGCAAGATGGCCGAGGCCACCACGATCGAGTCGGCGCTGGACCGCATCGGCGAGCTCGCGAGCCACGCCCCGAGGCGCCCGGACCTCTATGCGCTCAGCGACGTGCACGAGTTCTGGGGCAGGTCGCCGCTGGTGCGGCGCAAGCTGCGCTCCCTGGCCCATCGGCTGGCCGCCACGGCCGCCGCCGTGGTGGTGGTGAGCCCCACCGGCGAGGTGCCGCGGGAGCTGGCCGACGAGGCGGTGATCGTGCAGCTGCCGCTGCCCGACGCCGCCGCGATGCGCGTGCTGCTGGACCACCTCATCGACGCCCGCGGGGTTCGCAGCGCCCTGGACGAGCCGGGCCGGGAGGCCCTGGCCCGCGCGGCGCTGGGCCTCACGGCGAGCCAGGCCCAGCGGGCCTTCGCCCGCGCTGTCGCCGCGCGTCCGCTGCTCGATGCGCGGGCCATCGCCGACGTCGTGGCCGAGAAGCGGGCGGTGGTGCGCGCGACCCCGGGGCTGGAGTACCTCCCGGCGGAGGCCGGCCCGCAGGAGGTCGGTGGCCTCGACCAGCTCAAGGCCTGGCTGGAGCTGCGGCGCGGCGCCTTCAGCGCCGAGGCGGCCGACTACGGCCTGCCGACCCCGAAGGGGCTGGCCCTCATCGGCATCCCGGGCTCGGGCAAGAGCTTCACGGCCCGGATGGTCGGGCGGCTCTGGCAGCTGCCGCTGCTGCGTCTGGACATGGGCACGATCTTCGACTCCAAGCTCGGCGAGACCGAGTCGCGGGTCCGCCGCGCCCTGCGGGTGGCCGAGGCCGTGGCACCGAGCGTGCTGTGGATCGACGAGGTCGAGAAGGTCCTGGCGCATGGCGACCAGGACGGCGGCACCTCGCTGCGCGTGCTGGGCACGATCCTCACCTGGATGCAGGACCGCCCCGCCCCGGTGTTCGTGGTGGCCACGGCCAACGACGTGAGCGCGATCCCGCCGGAGCTGCTGCGGCGAGGCCGGTTCGACGAGGTGTTCTTCCTGGACCTGCCGACCGAGGCCGAGCGCGTCGACATCCTGCGCGTGCAGCTGCAGCGGCGGGGGCGCAACCCGGCCGACTTCGACCTGGGGCTGCTCGCGCGCTGCTCCGAGGGTCAGGTGGGCGCCGAGCTCGAACAGGCGATCACCGAGGCGATGTACGTGGCGTTCGCCGCTGGCCGCGACATCACGACCGCCGACGTCGCCGGCGCCCTGGCCGAGGTCGTGCCGTTGGCGCGAGCCTCCCGGGAACGGGTGGCCGCGCTGCGCGCGTGGCTGCGCGAGGGCCGAGCGCGGCCGGCCTCGACACCCCCGGTGATGCACCCCGACCTGCGGCTGGCCTGAGGTCCCTCGCTCTGGCCCGGTCCTCGCGTATGGGCGGCGACCTGAGGGGTAGTGCCATGTATGACTTCCGATTCCCGGGCCGTCGCCGGCCCCACCGACCTGCTCCGATCGGCCGCCGACCGGGCGATGCTCCTGGCGGGGGCGACCACCGCGACCTGGGTCTCGGCCCTCCTCGAAGGCCTGGAGCGGACCCGGGCGGTGCTGCCGCCCTGGACACCGAGTGGGACGGGGAGGTGACCGTGGCGCTGCGGATCGCCTTCCTGTCGACCTACCCGCCCACCCAGTGTGGCCTGGCGACGTTCACGCGCTCCCAGGTGGAGCAGCTCGTGGGTCGCCGCGACGTCGAGGTCGGCGTGGTCAGCCTCGTCGATCGCGCGATTGCCGACCCCCCGGCGCCCGTGGTGCACCAACTCGAGTCCCCGATCCCGGGAGCGACGCGGCAGGCGGCCGCCCTGCTCAACACGTACGACGCGGTGATCGTCCAGCACGAGTACGGGATCTTCGGAGGCCGTGACGGCGCCGATGTGCTCGACGTGCTGCAGCGGCTGCGGGTGCCGGTCATCACGATCCTGCACACGGTCCTGTCGGAGCCCACGTCGCACCAGCACCACGTGCTCGACGGCGTGGTGCGGCAGTCCTCGGCGCTCATCACCATGACGGGGACGGCGCGCGAGCGCCTGCTGGCGCGCTGGCCCTCGGCGACGCCCGAGGAGGTGCTCGTCATGCCCCACGGCGCGCATCCGAACGAGGCCGCCCCCGACGATCCGGCGCCCGGGGGCCGTCGCACGCTCCTCACCTGGGGCCTCCTCGGCCCCGGCAAGGGCATCGAGTGGGCCATCGAGGCCCTCGCCGAGCTGGGTGAGCTGCCCGAGCCGCCGCTGTACCGGATCGTGGGCCAGACCCACCCTCGGGTGCTCGAGCGCGAGGGGGAGGCCTACCGCGAGCGACTGCGGGCCCGGGCCGAGGAGCTCGGCGTCAGCGAGCTGGTCGCCTTCGACGCCACCTACCACGATGGCGACGAGCTGCGCCGGATCGTGCGCGGCGCCGATGTCGTGCTGCTGCCCTACGACTCCCGCGAGCAGGTCACCTCGGGCGTGCTCACCGAGGCCGTCGTGGCCGGCAAGCCGGTGATCTCCACCGCGTTCCCGCACGCCCGCGAGCTGCTCGCCGACGGCACCGGCCTGCTCGTGCCGCAGGGCGACCCGCACGCGATGGCGCTGGCCCTGCGCCGGGTGCTCACCGAGCCGGAGCTCATGGCGGCCATGGCCGATCGCGCCCGCGCGATCGCGCCGACGCTGCACTGGTCGGCCGTCACCGACCGCCTCGTGGAGCTGGCCCGGGAGCTGCACAGCACGCGGGCGAGGTCCGTCGCGTGACCGCGGAGCCACGCTTCGACCACCTGCTGCGGATGACCACCCCCTTGGGGGTCTTCGAGCACGCCCGGCGCGACGAGCCGCGGCGGGCGCACGGCTACTGCCTGGACGACGTCGGCCGCGTGCTGGGGGTCGCGGCCCGCGAGCCGGAGCCCACCGGGGACCTCATCCACCTGGTCGCGGTGGCCATGGACTACACGGCCGGCGCCATCGATCGCGACGGCCGCATGCGCAACCGGCGGGCCGACTGCGGCGTCTGGAGCGACCAGCCGCGGCTGGGTGACCACTGGGGCCGCGCGCTCTGGGGCCTGGGCCAGGTCGTCGCCAGCCCGTGGTGCGACGCCGGCACCCGCGAGCAGGCGCTGGCGCTGGCCCGCCGCGGGCTGCGCCAGCGCGCCCCGTGGCGGCGGGCCATGGCGTACGCGGCGGTGGGCGCGGCCGACCTGCTCACCGCCGTCCCCGGGGAACCCACCGCGGTGGGCCTGCTGTCGGAGGCCCGCGTGGCGCTGGCTGGCCGCAGTGACGTCCGCGGCCTGGAGCACTGGCCGGAGTCGCGGCTCACCTACGCCAACGCCCTGCTGCCGGAGGCGCAGCTGGCCATCGGCCGTTCCCTCGGCGACGATCGCGCCATCGCGCGCGGCCTCGGCCAGCTGGAGTGGCTGGTCGAGCTGCAGCTGCGCGACGGGTGGCTGAGCCCCACGCCGAACACGGGGTGGGCGCCGGGCGAGCCGCTGCCCGCGTTCAGCCAGCAGCCGATCGAGGTCGTCGCCCTGGCCGAGGCCGCCACCCGCGCGCACGACCTCACGGGCGCCCCGTGGTGGGCCGAGGTGGTGGAACGCTGCGCTGCGTGGTTCCTCGGCGCGAACGACCTCGGGGTCGCGCTCTACGAGCCCGCCACCGGCGGCGGCTGCGACGGCCTGGACGCCGAGGGCGTCAACCCGAACCAGGGCGCCGAGTCCACGCTGGCGGCGGTGGCCACGCTGCAGTTGGCCCGCCGCATGGCTAGGGTCGCCGCGTGACGCTGCCTCCGGGCGTGGTGGTCCGCGACGGCGTGGTGTTGCGGCCGGACCCCCGACGCGTCATCGCCAAGCTGTTCATCCCCGGCGCGGAGCTGCTCATCCGCGGCGAGTCGCGCGCCGACCCGGTGATCCGTCGGCTGCTCGCGCTCAGCGAGGAGCAGGTGCACGCCGAGCTGGCCGACCTGCGCGCCGAGTTCTCCGAGCGGCATCACGACTTCGAGGGCGTGCTGCGGGAGCGGTTCGCCCAGATCGAGCCGCGCTTCGACGACCCGGACGCGCTGTCCGAGGAGCGTCGGCTCCTGGCCGCCGCCTGCTTCACGATGGAGTTCGCCATCGAGGCCGCGGCCCTGTTCAACCCCTCGATGGTGCCGCATCCGGACCAGGCCGGGCTGCCGCCGGGCTGGCTGCGCTTCGTGATGAGCGTGCGCGCCGTGGGCGAGGGGCACGTGTCGAGCATCGAGTTCCGCACCGGGCTGGTGGGTCCCGGCGGCGAGGTCATCGTCGACGATCCCGGCCTGCGCACCGTGTCGCCGCGGGTGATCCCCACCCGGTACAGCAAGGACGTGTTCGTGCAGCACTACGGCCGCCGGCGGCCGGATGGCGAGAGCGCGCAGTTCATCTTCGACCGGCTGCCCGACGCGTTCGACGACGCCGAGCTGGAGGAGGAGCTGCGGGTGCTGCGTCGCCAGTCGCTCACGCGCCAGGGCGTGCTCAGCGTCATCGAGCGCTTCGAGTGGATGGCCGCCAGCACCTACTCGGTGGAGTTCCCGACCGACTCGGGCCTCGCCGAGCGCGTGCTGCACCCGATCGGCCCGGCGGAGAGCCACGGGATGGAGGACGTGCGGCTCACCGCGTTCACCGCCGACGACGGCCGGCGCGACTACCGCGGCACGTACACCGCCTTCAGCGGCGATCGCGTCGCGCCCCACCTGCTCATGACCGACGACTTCACCACCTTCCACGTCAGCCAGCTCGCCGGGACCGCCGCGCTGAACAAGGGGCTGGCGCTGTTCCCGCGACCGGTCGGGGGCCGGGAACTGGCGCTGTCGCGCTGGGACCGGGAGAGCATCTGGCTGGCGATCGCCCAGGACCTCTCCCGCTGGGAGGCCGACGTCACGCTCGAGGGGCCCGACCAGGTGTGGAGCCTGATCCAGGCGGGCAACTGCGGCCCACCGATCGAGACCCCCGCGGGTTGGCTCGTGCTCACCCACGGGGTGGGTCCCATGCGTCGCTATGTCATCAGCGCGCTGCTGCTCGACCTCGAGGACCCCTCCCGGGTGATCGGCCGGCTGCCGGGGCCGCTGCTCGAGGCCGAGGGCGTCGAGCGCATCGGCTACGTGCCGCACGTCGTGTACTCGTGCGGGGGGCTCGTGCACGCCGGCCGGCTGGTGGTGCCCTACGGCTGCTCGGACTCGTCGATCCGCTTCGCCGTGATCGGGCTCGCGCCGCTGCTGGACGTGCTGACCGCATGACGCCGGGGGGCCACCGCCAGGAGGGGGTGGCCCACGGGTGCGATCAGGCGGCTCGCGCCCCGCTCAGGGGCGGGTCGACGACCCCGGGATCCGGACCCGGCGGCACCGGGGGCACCGGTGTGGGACCCGGCCGCGACGGGTCCGGGGGACCCGGTGGGATCGGGGGCATCGGCGGCACCGGCGTGGGGGTCGGGGGCTGCGGCCCGGGACTCGGGATCGAGGCCCAGTGCCCCAGCTGGCGCGCTGCGTCGAGCATCACGGGGTGGGTGGCGCGGAACATGGTCACGTGAACAGGCTGACGCCGCCGGGTCCGACCAGCAGCCCGACGACGATGAGGACGATGCCCCACAGCACCTGGCTGCGCACCAGTGCGACGATGCCGGAGACGACGAGGATGACGGCCAAGATCCAGAGCACGAGTTCCATGCCCAGCACCTACCCCGGGCGCCGGACCTCACACACGCGACCGTGTCAGGACCCGGGACCGCCCAAGGGGAGGCGGTGGCGTATCCGCTGCCGGCGCGGGGGTAGGGGCGACCCGTGGTGACCGCGGCGGGCTGGCAGCCGCCCGCGGGCCTGCAGGAGGTGATCGACAGCCTCGCGGCGCATGTCGCCGTCCTCGACGCCGATGCCGTCATCCGCGCGACGAACGCCGCCTGGGACGACTTCGCCGCGGCGCAGGGCGACCCCACCGGCCGCGGCACCGGACCGGGCGTGGACTACATCGCTGCCTGCCGGATGGGTGACGTGCCCTTCGCCGAGGTGGCGGCCGAGGCGGTGGCGGGCCTGCGGGCGGTGCTGGGGCGGGAGTGCGCCGTCTTCTCGATGGAGTACCCCTGCGACACACCGCAGGAGCGGCGCTGGTTCGTGATGATCGCTGCCGGCTACGGCGCGAGCGGGGCGGTCGTCAGCCACGTGGACGTGACCGCCGACCACCGGCCGATCGACGACCCGTTGAGCCCCGTGCCCAGCCGCTCGCTCGTGCAGGGGCAGGTGGAGGTGGCGATCGCCGCGGCTCACCCCGCCGCGGAGGAGGTGGCCGTGCTCTACCTCGACGTCGACGAGTTCAAGGAGGTCAACGACACGCTCGGCCACGAGCTCGCCGACCAGCTGCTCGTGCGCATCGCCGAGCGCATGCGCGCGCTCGTCCCGCCCGGCAGCATGGTGCGCCGCTACGCCTCGGACGAGTTCGTCGCGGTGGTGCGCGCGGTGGGTCGTGCCGAGGCCGCCGAGCTGGCAGCCGAGCTGGGGGAGGCGATGCGCGAGCCCTTCGAGCTCGGCGCCGACACCGCGGTGATCACGACCTCGATCGGGGTGGCGTGCTACCCCAGCGATGCCCGGTCGGCCCACGCGCTGGTGCGCTGCGCGGACGCCGCGATGGCCGAGGGCAAGCGGGGTGGCCGGGACACGTGGCGCTTCTTCGACAGCGGAGTGGCAGCCCGCCGGCAGCGCCGGCTGGCCCTGGGTCGCGCCCTGCACGGTGCGCTGCCAGGGCACGAGTTCCGGCTGCACTACCAGCCGCAGGTGCGCGTCGCCGACGGCTCGCTGCTCGGCTTCGAGGCGCTGCTGCGGTGGCACAACCCGGAGCTGGGCAATCCCCCCCCGGGGGAGTTCGTGCCCGTCGCGGAGTCGACCGGGCGGATCGTGCCCATCGGCTGGTGGGCGCTCAACGAGGCCGTGCAGCAGGTCGCCCAGTGGCAGGTCGAGGGCCTGGTCACGGAGGTGCTGGCCGTCAACGTCAGCGGACGGCACTTCGCGCAGCCGGGATTCGTCGAGCGCCTCCTCGCCCTGCTCGCGGGGTTCGACTGGCCACCGGAGCGCCTCGAGCTGGAGATCACCGAGCACCAGGCGATGCGCCAGCGCGAGGCCAGCATCCGGGTCATGGAGGACCTGCAGCGGGCCGGCGTGCGCTTCGCGCTCGACGACTTCGGGTCGGGCTACTCGTCGGTGGCCAACCTGCGGGAATTCCCGCTGCACACGGCGAAGATCGACGCCTCGTTCGTCGCCGAGCTGGGCGTCGACGAGCGGGCCGAGGCGCTGGTCGGCTCGATGCTCGCGCTCGTGCACTCGCTGGGCCTGGCCAGCGTGGCCGAGGGCGTGCAGACCCTGGCCCAGGAGCAGTTCCTCGCCGGCGCCGGATGCCACGCGGTCCAGGGGTTCCGCTACGCGCCGGCCATGCCGGCGGAGGCCGTGCCGCGCTGGCTCGCGGGCCGGTCATGACCGCCGACCCCTCGGCGGCGCCCCCGCAGCCGCCCGGCGCAGGCACAGGACGACCGCGATCGGTGCCCGGCGACCTCATCATCCGCGGCATCGGCGAGATCCCCGGGGCAGCGGTGCTCGTCTTCGACCGGCAGCTGCGCTACGTGCTGGTGCGCGGCCGCGCCATCGCGGACAACGCGCTGGATCCGGAGCAGTACGAGGGCCGGCGTGCGGCCGAGGTGCTGTCCCCGGCCCGCTGGCAGCACCTCGAGGGCCTCTACCGCGCCGCCCTCGAGGGCAGGACCGCCGTGGGCGAGGTGGCCGGCATCGACCCGAGCCGCCGCTACATGATCCGCACGGCTCCAGTGCGCGATGGTGCCGGCGAGATCATCGGCGGCGTCTCCGTGGCGACCGACGTCACCGACCTGCGCAGGGCCGAGGAGGAGCGCTCCGCCACCGAGCGGCGCTTGCGCCTGACGTTCGAGAGCTCGCCCATCGGGATGGCCATCGAGGGCCTCGACGGCCGGTTCCTGGAGGTGAACCCGGCGCTGTGCCGGATCCTCGACCGCACCGCGGACTGGCTGCTGGCGCATGCGGTGCGCGACGTGCTCCATGCCGAGGACGTCGGCCCGGACCTGATCGCGCGCGACCAGGTCGCCTCGGGCCTGGTGCAGGAGCTGTCGAACGAGCGGTGCCTGATGCGGCCCGACGGTTCGCACGCCTGGGCCCTGCACGCCATGGGCCTGCTCACCGACGACCGCGGCCGTGCCCTGAGCTTCGTCTCGCACTACGTCGACGTCACCGAGGCGCACGGCGCACGGGAGCGCATGCAGCAGCTGGCCACCCACGACGGCCTCACCGGGCTGCTCAACCGTGAGGGCTTCTGGGCCAGTGCCGCCCCGATCGTCGGGCACCCCGGCCGGGCAGGCACCGGGCTGGCGCTGCTGTTCATCGACCTGGACGACTTCAAGGCGGTCAACGACACGCTCGGCCACGGCGGGGGCGACCGCGTGCTGGCCGAGATCGGGCGGCGCATCGGCACCACGTTGCGCGCCGACGACCTGGTGGCGCGGTTCGGCGGCGACGAGTTCGTGGCCCTGCTCACGGCCGTGCGCGGGGCGCACGACGCCGAGGTGGCGGCCGAGCAGCTGCACGAGCACGTGAGCCGGCCGGTGCAGGTCGGCGAGCACGAGGTCGCGGTGCGGCTGAGCATCGGGATGACGGTGGTGCGTCCGGACGACCTGGCCGATGCCGCCCTGCACCGCGCGGACCTGTCGATGTACCGCGCCAAGGCCGACGGCGGCGGCCGCACGGTGAGCGCGGACTGACCCAGGAGCGCTGGGGGCCGGTATCGCGCAGCCGTCCGGGGGTACCGCCCCCGACATGGCCGAACCCATCCCCCTGAGCCGCAACGCCGCAGCGTGCGATCACCGCTCCTGCGACACCTGGTCACGGGAACCCGAGGCCCACGGCTTCCTCGAGGTGGTGTGGGGGCCGCAGCGACTGCTGTTCTGCGGCGTGGACTGCCTGCTCACCGAGCTCGCCATGCGCACTGAGCCGACCTCGGCGCTGCAGCTGTGAGGCAGCTCTGAGTTGCACGCTCCTTGGGGCCCCAGTCCCTCAGCGGCTCGAGCTCAGCCGCCCTCGTGGGTGCCGTCGGTGTCGGTCGGCTCGCCGTGCTCCTCCTTGAGCTGCACGATCGGGTCGTGCTCGTCGTCGAGCCGGGGCGGGCCGTACACCTTGAGCAGGGCCAATTTCGTCTTGTAGCCCAGCCACGACAGCGCGTTCATGAGGCCTCCGATGCATCGTGGTGGGCGCCGTCGTCGCCACGACGGCCCTCGCGCGTGCGTGCCGGGTCCACCTCGCGATCCGGCCAGCGGCGGCGGTACTCCGCCTCGAACTCCTCGGTCCGGGCCTCGTGCACGGCCAGCGCGTCGTCCGAGCCGTGTCGCACCGCGTCGTGCCGGGTCCGATGAAGCTGCCCCATCTCGCGCAGCAGGTCCTCGTCGGACAGCGACGCCGCCGGGATGCCCGCCTGGTGCTCCATGCGGGGGTACTGCCCCCCGGGCCGGCAGCCATACGGCGGCGGGCAGGCGGCAGGCAGCCTGGAGGGCAGCACCAGGGGTTGTGCGGGTGGCGGGTGCGGGATGGTCGGCGCGGTGGCGGGTAGTCACCCTCTGGGTAGCGCCACTGCCGCCCCGCCCGGCCGACCGACCACGCCCCATCCGAGGAGTCCTCAACGTGACCACCGCACGCGAGATCATGACCGACTTCGCCGTGACCCTGACCGAGGAGCAGACCATCGTCGAGGCCGCGCGCCTGTTGGCAGACCTCGACATCGGCAGCGTCCCCGTCGTGGGAGCCGACGACCTGCTCGTCGGCGTCCTGACCGATCGGGACATCGTGCTGCGCGTGCTGGCCCGGGGCGACGACGCGGGCACGACCAGGGTGGGCGACGCGCTGTCCGGCCGACCGGTGGTGGTGCAGCCCGACGACGACGTCGAGGACGTGCTGCGCATGATGGGCGAGCATCGGGTGCGGCGCGTGCCGGTCGCCGAGTCGGGCCGTGTCATCGGCATGATCGCCCTGGCCGACGTGGCCCGGACGCTGCCCACCCGTCGGGTCGGCGACCTGCTGGGCATCATCTCGGAGCCGGAGGCCGAGGCTGAGCCGCCGCAGGAGCCTGAGGCTCAGCGTGGGTCCGAGGGCGCGAACGACGAGGCCGCCTCGCCGATGCCGGCCCTCCAGGCGGCGGCGGACTCGGCGATCCTCGAGCCGGTGTCCGAGGTCATCGACCTGCGCGATGAGGCCGCGGAGTCCCGCGACGTCGTCGACGTGATCCTCGAGCGCCACGCGCAGATCAAGCAGGCGTTCACCGACGTGATGGACGTCGTGGGCGACGAGCGCCAGCGCCGGTTCGACGAGCTGGTGCGCCTGCTGGCCGTGCACGAGGCCGTCGAGGAGGAGCTCATCCACCCACTGGCCCAGGACCGCATCCAGGACGGCGACGAGACGGTCGGGGCTCGGCTGGCCGAGGAGGCGCAGGCCAAGCGGGCGCTGGCACGGCTGCACGACCTCGGCGTCGAGCACCCCGACTTCGAGGACGGCTTGATGAACCTCGCGGTCGACGTGCTGGCCCACGCCGAGGCCGAGGAGCGCGACGAGCTGCCCGCCCTGCGCGAGGCGGTGCCGGCGGCGCAGCTGCAGGCGCTCTCCCGGCTGTGGACCGCGGCCGAGGCGCTCGCCCCCACCCGACCTCACCCGCGGGTCGGCGAGATCGGCCTGGCGAACCTCGTCGCCGGCCCCCCGCTCATGGTGTTCGACCGGATCCGCGACGCCATCCGCGCCGCGAACCGGCCGTGATCGGCGCGCGCGACGCGCGGTCGACGCCACAGGCACTGGAGTCGGCCGGGTCGTCGCTGCGAGGGGCGAGGTGAGTGCCATGCCCACCGGGGAGTCACGCGCACCCGCGGAGGTGGCGCGCTGGGACCAGGTGGGCGCGGCGGAGCGTGCGGCCATGGCCGTGCTCACCGACATCGCCCCGGACCGGCAGCACTGGGCGCGGGCCGACGACCTCATCACCGGCACCATCGAGCGCCTCGTCGTGCACCTCGCCAGCCAGCCGCCCGCATCGGGCCTGGTGTGCCTGCATGCGATGGGCGAGACGTTCGACGCAGGACCGCGGCTGCTCATCCTGGACGCAGCCCGCGGGCTGCTCGCCTGCGAGCGGTGCTACCCGGCAATGGCTGACCAGTGGCCCGATGACGCGGCCTGCTTCGAGTGCGGCAGGCTCGTCGGTGGCTTCGTCTGGCACGACCTGTTCGTGGCGTATGGGCCCATCCTGGCGGTGGGGGCGCTGTGCGCGCGCTGCCGCGACTGGACGCCGGCCGGCGCGCTGGTGTCGTTCCGCCGTGACAACTGAGCTGCCGGCTTGGCAGCACTGAGGAGGGAAGCGCTACTCCTGCATTTTCCTGCACCCTTCGTAGGCGATCGATCACGCAGGGATCAACCCTGCGGCGGGGGGTAGTCGCTGGCCATGTCGCTGCGCTCCTCCGACCGACGCAACCGTCCCGAGCCCTTCCCGACCTTCCCACAGGGCATGCCGGCGCCCGGCACGACCGGCCTGCGGATGCCGGGGCGGCTCCCCGGCCGTGCGACCCGAGGCCCCGGCGCGCCCGCGACCATCATCGGCGCGCCGCAGCCGGGCGTCCCCGAGGCCCGGTCAACCTCGGGGGCGGCACCAGCCGGCCCGAGGTCCCTCGTGCCGGCACCGCGACAGGTGCCGGGCCGGCCCGCACTGGCCCTCGTCGGCGCGCCGACCCGGTCCTACGCGCCGGCATCGGCATCTGGCGCTCCCGCCGCTCCCGCCGCACCGCCCGGGTACGACCCGCTGCGCCGTGCGGCCGACGCGTGGCTCGCGCTGCAGGTCTCCCCGGTGCTCAGCACGTTCGCCTTCCTGGCCCGCGGCCTGGAGCAGGGTGCCCCGCCTCGCGGCGCCGGGTGCGCGCAGCACCTGCTCGGACCGCTGCTCGGGGTCGTGGTGGGCCCGGTCGCCGGGCAGCTGCCGAAGGACGCCACCGAGGAGCTCTTCCAACGCGCGGCCCACAGCCG
>DASVBK010000290.1:0-3251 GCA_036375875.1 Candidatus Nanopelagicales bacterium | reverse complement strand
GCAGCAGGTCGTGGCCTGCGTGGCGATGGAGGACTGGCCGGTCGAGGAGCTGCTGGGGCTCTTCCGCAGGACCGCGCCCTTCCGCGACCTCACGCCCGCGGTCTTCGCCTCGGTGCTCGACATGCTGGCAGGGCGCTACCCCTCGGATGCGTTCGCCGAGCTGCGCCCGCGCCTGGTCTGGGACCGTCGGGAGGACGTGCTGCGGGCACGGCCGGGCGCCCAGCGCCTGGCGGTCACCTCCGGCGGGACGATCCCGGACCGCGGCCTGTTCCCGGTGCACCTCGAGGGTGGCGGTCGGGTGGGCGAGCTGGACGAGGAGATGGTGCACGAGTCACGGGTGGGCGACACGATCGCCCTCGGCGCGAGCTCGTGGACGATCACCGGCATCACGCACGATCGCGTCCACGTGGTGCCGGCGCCGGGGTCCCCAGGCCGCCTGCCGTTCTGGCGGGGTGACGCGCTCGGGCGTCCCGCGGAGCTGGGTAAGGCGATCGGCGCCTTCACGCGAGAGCTCGCCGGCCAGGAGGCGGAGCAGGCGGTCGCATGGCTGATCGAGCAGGGGCTGGATGCCTGGGCGGCGGCCAACCTGGTGGGCTATGTCAGGGAGCAGGAGGATTCCGGCAGCCGCGTGCCGACGGATCGCACCATCGTGGTGGAGCGCAGCCGTGACGAGCTCGGGGACTGGCGCCTGGCGGTCCTGTCCCCGTTCGGCGCGCGGGTCCACGCCCCGTGGGCGCTGCTCGCCCGAGAGCGGCTGGCGGAGCGCTTCGGCGTGGACGCCGCGGTGCTGCACGGCGACGACGGCATCGTGGCGAGACTGCCCGATGTCGTCGGCGAGGACTGGCTGGCCGATGCCACCGCCTGCCTGTTCCCGCGGGCGGACGAGGTCGAGGCCGGCGTGACGAGGCTCGTCGGGACCTCGGCGCTGTTCGCCTCGCGGTTCCGCGAGTGCGCGTCGCGTGCCCTGCTGCTCCCTCGCCCGCAGCCGGGTCGACGGGCGCCGCTGTGGCAGCAGCGCCAGCGCTCAGCGCAGCTGCTCCAGGTGGCCGCGGAGCATCCCACGTTCCCCATCGTGCTCGAGACCGTGCGGGAGTGCCTCCAGGACGTGTTCGACCTGCCAGCGCTGGTCACGCTGCTCACGGCGGTCGAGCAGCGCACCGTGCGGGTCGTGGAGGCCTCGCCGATCACGCCGTCGCCCTTCGCCCGATCGCTGCTGTTCGGGTACGTGGCAGAGTTCCTCTACGAGGGCGACTCGCCGCTGGCTGAGCGCCGGGCCGCGGCCCTCACCCTGGACCCGACCCTGCTGGGCGAGCTGCTCGGCCAGGCCGACCTGCGCGAGCTGCTCGAGCCCGAGGCGATCGCTGACGTGGTCGCCCGCCTGCAGCACCTGGACCCGCAGTGGCAGGCCCGAGGCCCGGAGGATGCCGCGGACCAGCTTCGGGTCCTGGGACCGCTCAGCACTGAGGAAGCGGCCCTGCGGGGCGTGCTCGAACCGTGGCTGTCGAGCCTGGCCGACCAGCGGCGCGTGTTCCGCACCCGGGTCGCTGGCCGGGACGTGTGGGCGCTCGCCGAGGACGCCGCTCGCCTGCGCGACGGTCTCGGGGCGCCGTTGCCACCCGGGCTGGCCCTGGCCCACCTGGATCCGGTGCCCGACCCCATCGGGGACCTGGTCTCGCGGTACGCCCGCACGCACGGCCCATTCACCACCTCCGAGGTCAGTGCCGCCCTGGGCCTGCCGAGCTCCGTGGTGGCCACGCGCCTGGCCGACGCGCGGGCAGCCGGCCGCCTGGTCGAGGGACGCTTCGTGCAGGCGGCGAGTGGCACGCAGTGGGTCACCCCGGAGGTGCTGCGCCTGGTCAAGCGCCGCTCCGTCGCCCTGCTGCGCCACCAGATCGAACCGGTGAGCCAAGCGGCCCTCGCGGCGTGGCTGCCACGCTGGCAGCACATCGGTCCCCACGCGGTGAGCACGCTGCGAGGTGTCGAGGGGGTGCTCGAGGTGGTGCGGGAGCTGGCGGGCCTGGCGATGCCCGCATCGGTGCTCGAGACCGCGATCCTCCCAGCACGGGTGGTCGGCTACGCCCCGGCGATGCTCGACGCGCTCACGTCCTCCGGGGAGGTCCTCTGGACGGGTACGGGGGCGCTGCCCGGCGGGGACGCCTGGATCGCCCTCGCCCCGGCGGAGCTGGCAGGACTCCTGCCCCGTGCGCCCGACCCGCCCGACACCCCGCTCGCAGCCAAGGCACTGGCCCTGCTCGAACGCGGCGGTGGCTGGTTCCTCGCCGACGTCGTGCGGGAGCTGGCGCGGGAATCGGCTCGGCACGAGGCCGCCGATGGGTCGCCGCCGGATGCGGGAGCTGTCGCCGACGCGATGCGCTCGCTGCTGTGGTCCGGCCTGATCAGCAACGACACGATCGAACCCGTCCGCGCTCGTCGTGATCGAGCCGTCGCCAACCGTCGCTCCCCCGCCCCACGATCCGCACGGTTGGCACGCCCGCCACGCAGCCGGTACGCGGACCTGCGTGGGGCGCCGGGGCCGTGGGGAGTCGCTGCCGCACCAGTCGGTGGCACCGCACCCCACCGCTCGTGGGACCTGGAGCTCCCGGGCCGCTGGTTCGCCCTGCAACCAGTCGACGAGCCAGCCGCGGAAGCCCGTGCCGTCGCGGTGGCCGAGTCCCACCTGGACCGGTTGGGTGTGGTGACCAGGGCAGCGATCCTCGCCGCGGGCGACCCCGGCGGCTTCGCTGCGGCCTACCGGGTCCTCAGTGCGATGGAGGAGCGCGGCCGAGTCCAGCGGGTCTACGCCGTCGACGGCCTCGGCGGGGCTCAGTTCGCCCTGCCCGGTGTCGTGGACCAGCTGCGCGACGTCGAGCGGGAGCTGGCGGAGGGCCGTGCGGAGACGCTGGTGCTGGCGGCCTGTGACCCGGCGAACGCCTACGGCGCAGCCCTGGACTGGCCTGCCAGCGACTGGGCCGGCGGCGGGGAGAACCCGCACCGGCCAGGCCGTGCGGCCGGCAGCACGGTCGTGCTCCACGGCGGACGCCTCGTGCTCTACGTCGAGCGGGGTGGCCGCAGCCTGCTCACCTTCCCCGTGCCCGAGGCGGGCCGCGGCGTGCCATCCGGCGAGGTGCTCCCCACGGCCGCGAGCGCGTTGCACGCAGCGGTTCGCGTGGGCCTCGTCGCCCCGCTCGTGGTCACCCGGATCAACGGCGTCCCCGCGCTCGAGCCGCAGGGCCAGCACGAGCCGGTGCGCG
>DASVBK010000273.1:0-3445 GCA_036375875.1 Candidatus Nanopelagicales bacterium | reverse complement strand
TCAGCCCTCGGCGGCCGTCATCGCCGCGCCAGCGATCCCAGCCTGGTTCTCCAGGGCTGCTGGCACGATCTCGCATCGCAATCCCTGGATCAAGGGCAGGAACTTGTGCGACTTGCGGCTGATGCCGCCTCCGACGATGAGCAGGTCGGGGGAGAACAGGAAGTCCAGCGTCTCGTAGTAGCGCTGCAGGCGCGGCGCCCACTCCTTGTACGACAGGCCCTCGCGCTCCTTGGCGGCGGCTGAGGCCCGGCTCTCGGCGTCCGCACCGTCGATCTCCAGGTGCCCGAGCTCCGTGTTCGGCACGAGCTTGCCGTCGAGGAACAGCGCGGTGCCGATGCCGGTGCCCAGGGTGGTCACGATCACGACGCCGTCGCGGTCCTTGGCAGCGCCGAAGTCCACCTCCGCCAGGCCGGCGGCGTCCGCGTCGTTGAGCACCACCACCCGCTGGCCCGAGCGCTGCGAGAGCTCGGACTGCAGGTCCAGGTGCAGCCAGTGGTCCCCGAAGTTGGCCGCGGAGTACAGCACCCCCCGTTTCACGATGCCGGGGAACGTGCAGCCGAACGGCCCGTCCCACTCCGCGCGGGCCACCACGTCGAGCACGGTCTGGATGACCTCGTCGATGTCGTAGCTGCGCGGCGTGTGGATCTTCACGCGTTCGCTGGCGAGCTCGCCGGTCGCGAGGTCGACCCGCGCACCCTTGATGCCGCTGCCGCCGATGTCAACGCCGAATCCGATGCCGCTGTCCATGGGTGCGATCGTAGGGGCGCGTCGAGGGCCGACGCAGGACGGCAGCACGCAGGCCGCGGGCCCGGTTCGGCCGGCGCGGCCCAAGGTGGGGCCCCGACGCCGGGGGCGGCCGCGTCGCTCGGTGCGGAAGCGAACCCTCCGGGGTGCAACGGACGGTCCGCGGGCGGAGGTTCCCCCGGGGAGGGCGGCGCGGGGAGGGCCGCGCGGGCCACGGCTGCAGGCGGTGGTCGGGCGGCGGCGGTAAGGCGTCGACGGGGCGCTCTGAAGCAGCCCTCGCCCACGTGTACGCACCGTGACCGGACGTGTGCGTTCTGCTCGCCCGATCGGGTGAAACCACGCGCCGCAGGACCACCGGGCGTGCCCGGCAGCCCCACCATGGAGACATCGGGAGAGGGAGCGACGATGTCGATGCTGGAGCAGGCAGGGACCGGACGGCTGGCGATGGCGACCAGCGACGTGGGGCAGGCGCGCGAGCGGGCGCGGGGCCGCCGGCTCGGCCGGCTCGGCGCGCTGCTGGCGGTCCCGCTGGCGTACCTGTGGTGGCGGGTGCTCTCGGGCGACCCGTTCGACCCGTTCAACATCACGCTGCCGCAGGTGGACCCGTTCCTGCTCATCGTGGGCGTCTTCTTCGCGGTGATGATCTTCACGATGCTCGGCATGACGGTGTTCGCCGGCCGTTCGCCCCACGTGACCTACCGGCCCGAGCAGATCGACGTGACGCTGGCCGACGTCAAGGGCATCGACCTGGTGAAGGCCGACGTCATCCGCTCGCTGAACCTGTTCCTGGCCAACCGCGCCTTCCGTGCCGAGATGGGCGGCACCCCGCGACGCGGCCTGCTCTTCGAGGGCGCCCCGGGCACCGGCAAGACGCACCTGGCCAAGGCGATGGCCGCCGAAGCGGGCGTGCCGTTCCTGTTCGTGTCCGCCACCAGCTTCCAGTCCATGTACTACGGGGCGACGGCCCGCAAGATCCGCTCGTACTTCAAGGCGCTGCGCAAGGCCGCGCGTCAGGAGGGCGGCGCGATCGGCTTCATCGAGGAGATCGACGCCATCGCCATGGCGCGCTCCGGGGTGGGTGCCTCCATGACCGCGGCGGCGGCGACCACCGCGAACCTCACCGCGCCGCTGTGCTGCGGCGGGCTCAGCGGGCTGCCGGCCACGACGCTGTCGCTCGCCACTGGGCCGGGTGCCGGGACCGTCGCGCACCCGATGGTCTCCGAGGGCACCGGTGGGGTGGTCAACGAGATGCTCGTGCAGATGCAGTCGTTCGACGAGCCCGACGGCTGGCAGAAGACCAAGGCGTGGTTCGTCGACCGCCTCAACCTGCTGCTGCCGGTCCACCGCCAGCTGCGCCGGCCGGTGCCGGCGCCGGCGACGGTGCTGCTCATCGCCGCGACGAACCGCGCCGACAACCTCGACCCCGCGCTGCTGCGGCCAGGGCGCTTCGACCGGCGGCTGTCGTTCGACCCGCCGACCCGCAGCGGGCGGTTGGAGCTCATCGACCACTTCCTGGACCGCAAGTCGCACACCGAGGAGCTCGACGATCCGGACGTGCGCGCCGGCATCGCCGCCGTCACCCAGGGCTACACGCCGGTGATGATCGAGCATCTCTTCGACGAGGCCCTGGTGCACGCACTGCGCCGCGGCGACCGCGCGATGACCCGCGCTGACGTGGAGTCCGCGCGGCTCACCGAGGCCATCGGCATGGGCCAGCCCGTTGCCTACACCGCCCACGAGACCCGGCTCATCGCCACGCACGAGTCGGGCCACGCGACGATGGCCCACCTCGTCGCGCCGCACCGGCGCCTCGAGGTGCTGTCGATCATCAAGCGCCGTGACGCGCTGGGCATGCTCGCCCACGGCGACGCCGCCGACGTGTTCACCCGGTCGCGCTCGGAGATGCTCGCGCTGATCCAGATCGCGATGGGCGGCCAGGTGGCCGAGGAGCTGTTCTTCGGCGACATCTCGACCGGGCCGGGGGGCGACCTCTCCTACGCCACCACCGTCGCCGCGCAGATGGTCGGGGCGGTCGGCATGGGTGGGTCCTTGGTGAGCCTGGCCGCCGTGCAGCAGGGCGCCCTGGCCGACTCGAACCTGGTGGGTCGCGTGCTGGCCGACCCGGCGGGCCGCGAGGCGGTCGAGCGGATCCTGTCCGACCAGAAGCGGGTGGCTCACGAGCTGCTCAGCGCCAACCAGCACATCGTGGTCGCACTGCGCGACGCGCTGCTCGAGCGCCACGAGCTGGTCGGGCGTGAGATCGCCGAGGTGATCGGCACGGCCGCCCCGCAGGTGGACCTGCGGGTGCCCGTGCATCGCTGAAGCCCAGAACGTCGCCGGCCGGACGGGGGTCGGCGACCCTGCGTGGAGCTGACGTGGCCACGGGGGGTGGCGGGCGGTAGCCGAGGCCGGGGGTGCTGCCTGCCGAGGGTGGCGCCGGCGCGCGGGCTCAGCTCCCGGCGCGCGGGCTCAGCTCCCGACGTGCCGTGGCTCTGGCAGGGCACGGGGCAGCGGACGCTCCACCGGGCCGACGTACACCTGCCGCGGCCGGCCGATCCGGGTCGCGGGGTCCTCCATCATCTCCCGCCATTGCGAGATCCAGCCCGGGAGCCGGCCCAGTGCGAACAGCACGGTGAACATCCGGGTCGGGAACCCGATCGCCTTGTAGATCAGCCCGGTGTAGAAGTCGACGTTCGGGTAC
>DASVBK010000272.1:0-19565 GCA_036375875.1 Candidatus Nanopelagicales bacterium | reverse complement strand
GACCCCGGCGGGTTCGCGGCGGCCTACCGGATCCTCAGTGCGATGGAGGAACGCGGCCGGGTCCAGCGCGTCTATGCCGTCGACGGCCTCGGCGGGGCGCAGTTCGCCCTGCCCGGTGTCGTGGACCAGCTGCGCGAGGTCGAGCGGGAGCTGGCGGAGGGCCGTGCCGAGACGCTGGTGCTGGCGGCCTGTGACCCGGCGAACGCCTACGGCGCGGCCCTGGACTGGCCCGCCAGCGACTGGGCCGGCAGCGGGGAGAACCCCCACCGACCAGGCCGGGCGGCGGGGAGCACGGTCGTGCTCCACGGTGGGCGCCTCGTGCTCTACGTCGAGCGCGGAGGCCGCAGCATGCTCACCTTCCCCGTGGCCGAGGCGGGCCGTGACGCGACCTCCGACGAGGTGCTCACCACCGCCGCGAGCGCGTTGCACGCCGCGGTCCGCGCGGGTGTCGTCGGGCAGCTCGTCGTCACCCGGATCAACGGCGTCCCGGCGCTCGAGCCGCAGGGCCAGCACGAGCCGGTGCGCGACGCGCTCGTCTCGGCGGGGTTCAGCCAGACCCCACGGGGCTACCGAGCGCGGCCGTGAGCGGAGCCCCGGGCACGCCCGTCGCGGCGCCCCCCGGGCCAACGGAGGCAGGGCACCGGCGTCTCAGCAGCAACCGGTCCCGATCAGGCGGCGCGGGCGGATGCGGCGCGCTCAGCTGCCAGCTCCTGGGCGCCCACCTCATCGCTCACGGCGCGCAGCAGGCTCGACAGGGGCACGTCCAGGGCGACGCAGATGGCGGCCAGCAGCTCGCTGGACGCCTCCTTCTGGCCGCGCTCGATCTCTGAGAGGTAGCCGAGGGAGACCCGTGCTGCCGCGCTGACATCGCGCAGCGTGCGGCCCTGGTGCTGGCGGCGTCGCCGCAGCTCCTCGCCGATGACCCGACGCAGGATCACCATGGCCGTCCCCTTCCCGTGATGGCATCAGCGTACAGGGCACACCTGCGCACCGCCCGTGCTCGTCGCAACTGCCCGCGCCCCGCGCGTGTTCCCGCGGCGCGAACCTCAGTCCGGGACCACCGCGGCCAACGCCTCGAGCGCCGCCACCACCGTCGCAGCCCGGATCTCCCAGCGGTCACCGGGCAGCAGCAGGTACCGCTCATCGACCCCACCGGGACCGACGGCCGCCACGTACACCGACCCGACCGGTTGGCCGCTGGCCGAGTCAGGTCCGGCCTCCCCTGTGGTTGCCACCGCGTAGGTCGCGCCCAGCGAGCGACGCACGCCCTCGGCCATGGCCAGGGCCACGCGGGCGTCGACCGCGGCCGTCTCCTCGAGCAGTTGCTCGTCCACGCCGAGCATCGTGTGCTTCACGTCGAGGGCGTAGGCGACCACGCCGCCTCGCAGCACCTCGGAGGCCCCGCGCACCGCAGTGAGCGCCGCCATGACCAAGCCCCCTGTGAGCGATTCGGCCACAGCAAGGCTCTCGCGAGCCATCGTCAGCCGCCGCATGACGTCGCCTGCCACAGCCTCCGCGTCCGGGCCGGTCATGGTGGCCCCTCCGGCACCTCCCGTGAGTGATCAGCGGCACCGCGCGGGGCTCCCGTCGATCCCGGGGCGGACCCGGCGGGACCTGTTGCGGCAGGCCGCCGATCGGCCACGGCAGCGGTGGCGCGAGCCCGCCGGGCGGCCTTCGAGTCGCGCCGGGTGCGGTAGGCGCGGCCCATGTAGTCGAGCCCGGTGACCAGGGTGAGGGCCAGGGCGAGGGCCATGACGACAGCCCGCGTCCACCAGACCACAGGGTTGTCGGAGTCCAGCGGCAGCAGGTACAGCACGATCGCGAGCATCTGGAGGACGGTCTTGGCCTTGCCCCCTCGACTGGCCGGGATCACCCCGTGCTTGAGCACCACGAAGCGCACCAGGGTGACCCCGACCTCGCGCAGGATGATCAGCAGGGTGACCCACCAGGGCAGCTCGTCCAGCACCGACAGGCCGATCAGCGCCACCCCCGTGAGGGCCTTGTCGGCCATCGGGTCGGCGATCTTGCCGAAGGTCGTGACCAGTCCCTGCTTGCGTGCGAGGTGCCCGTCGAGCCAGTCCGTGTACGACGCGACCATGAACAACGCAGTAGCCGCCAGTCGGGTGCCCGCGTTCTGCCCGTCGTCGAACATGAGCAGCACCCAGAAGACCGGGATCAGCAGGATCCGCAGCACGGTGAGCATGTTGGGGACGTTCCACAGCTGGGCCCAGCCGGTGACCACCCGCTCACGGCTCCACATCTCCGGCTGCTCAGCGGGCAGCCCGCCGCCTGCCGAGTCGCGCCCTGGCTCAGCGGCGGACAACGCTGACCTCCACCGCATGCAGGTCCACGCCCTCACTGGAGACCACCCGCGCCCGGAGCATCGCCCCTGGCACCACGCCCCCGCGCAGCTCCGGGGGCAGCCGCACGCTCGTCGAGCCGTCCTCCGGGCCCTGGTGCTCGGCCCGGCCCTCGGCCACCAACCCGTCGACCGCCTCCACCAGGACCTCCACGGCCTGCCCGACCCGTCGCTCGGCGCGCTGCGCCATGACCTCGTCGACCAGCGCCGCCACGTCGTCGACCCGCGCCCGGATCTCGGCCTCGTCGAGGTGCCCGTCGAGGCCGGCCGCCTCGGTGCCCTCCTCGTCGGAGTAGCCGAAGACCCCGACCGCATCCAGCTCGGCGGCAGCGAGGAACGCCCGCAGCTCCTCGAGATCGGAGGGCTGCTCACCCGGGAAGCCCACGATCACGTTGCTGCGGATCCCGGCCCGCGGCGAGCGCGCGCGGATGCGCCCGATGAGCTCCAGGAAGGCGTCACTGCCGCCGAATCGGCGCATCCGGCGCAGCAGCGTGGGGCTCGCGTGCTGGAAGCTCAGGTCGAAGTGGTCGGCCACCACCGGCAGGTCCAGCATCGTCGCGACCAGGTCCGGGCGCAGCTCCGCCGGCTGCAGGTACGAGACCCTGATGCGATCGATGCTGTCGACCACCGCCAGGGACTCCAGCAGGCGCTCGAGCGCGCGGGGGTCGGCGAGGTCCTTGCCGTAGGAGGTGGAGTTCTCGCTGACCAGCACGAGCTCCCGAACGCCCTGGTCGGCCAGCCAAGCGGCCTCCGCCACGACGTCAGCTGCCGGCCGCGAGACGAACGCGCCCCGGAACGACGGGATCGCGCAGAACGCGCAGCGGCGATCGCACCCGCTGGCGATCTTCAGTGAGGCGACCGGGCCGCTGGAGATCCGTCGGCGGATCCACGGATGTCCCTCGACGTGCAGCGCGGCGGCGCCGGGCCGCGGCAGCGTGGCGACCCCCACCTCAGTGGCCTCACCGAGAGCCAGCGGGTGGGACCCGGCCGGCCCGTGGCCGGGCACGTGCCCGCCTGCGGCCCCCTGCCGCGCCACCGGCGTCAGCGGCAGCAGCGAGCGCCGGTCCCGGGGCGCGTGGCTGGCCGGGCGCTCGCCGGCGACGATGGCGGCCAGCCGCGCGGCGATGTCGGGGTACGCGTCGAACCCGAGCACCGCGTCGGCCTCGGGCAGCTCGGCGGCCAGCTGCTCGCCGTAGCGCTCGGCCATGCACCCCACGGCCACGACCGCACGGTGAGCGCCGGAGGGCGTCCGGCCGCCGGCGTCCATGAGCACGTCGATCGACTCGCGCTTGGCGGCGTCGATGAAGCCACAGGTGTTCACGACGACGGCGTCGGCGACCTGCGCGTCGTCCACCAGCTGGAACCCGCCGGCGGCCAGCCGGCCGGCGAGCTCCTCGGAGTCGACCTCGTTGCGGGCGCAGCCGAGCGTGACCAGCGCCACCCGAGCCGTGCCCACGGTCGCAGCGTAGGCCACGGCCGGACTCAGCCGCCGGGCCGCAGGTCAGCCAGCACGGCGTCCAGGTCGTCTGGCTTCACCAGCACGTCGCGGGCCTTGGAGCCCTCGGACGGGCCCACGACGCCGCGGCTCTCCATGAGGTCCATGAGCCGGCCAGCCTTGGCGAAGCCGACGCGCAGCTTGCGCTGCAGCATGGACGTCGAGCCGAACTGGGTGGTGACCACGAGCTCGATGGCCGCCACGAGCAGGTCGAGGTCGTCGCCCACCTCCTCGTCCACCTCGCGCCTTGCCGGGCCCTCGACCAGCACGTCATCGCGGTACTGCGCTGCCATCTGCTTCTTGACGTGGCCGACGATCGCGCGGATCTCCGACTCGGGCACGAACGCGCCCTGGATGCGCATCGGCTTCGAGGCACCCATCGGCAGGAACAGCCCGTCCCCCTGCCCGACCAGCGACTCCGCGCCCGTCTGGTCGAGGATGACGCGGCTGTCGGTCTGGCTCGAGGTGGCGAACGCGAGGCGCGAGGGCACGTTGGCCTTGATCAGGCCGGTCACCACGTCGACGCTGGGTCGCTGCGTGGCGAGCACCAGGTGGATGCCGGCTGCGCGGGCCAGCTGCGTGATCCGCACGATCGCCTCCTCCACGTCGCGCGGGGCCACCATCATGAGGTCGGCGAGCTCGTCGACGATCACGAGCAGGTAGGGGTACGGGGCCAGCACGCGCTCCGACTCGGCCGGCACGGTGAGCGCTCCCGAGCGCACGGCACGGTTGAAGTCGTCGATGTGCCGGAACCCGAAGTGCGCGAGGTCGTCGTAGCGGGCGTCCATCTCGCGCACCACCCATTGCAGCGCCTCGGCCGCCTTCTTCGGGTTGGTGATGATCGGCGTGATGAGGTGCGGGATGCCCTCGTAGGCGGTCAGCTCGACGCGCTTGGGGTCGACGAGCACCATCCGCACCTCGGCCGGCGTGGCGCGCATCATGATGCTGGTGACCAGCGAGTTGATGCAGCTGGACTTGCCCGCGCCGGTGGCACCGGCCACCAGCAGGTGGGGCATCTTGGCCAGGTTGGCGCACACGTAGGTGCCCTCGACGTCCTTGCCCAGCCCGACGATCAGCGGGTGGTGGTCGGCTTGGGCGCTGGGTGCCCGCAGGGTGTCGCCGAGGGAGACCATCTCGCGGTCGGTGTTCGGGATCTCGATGCCGATCGCGCTCTTGCCCGGGATCGGCGACAGGATCCGCACGTCCGAGGTGGCCACCGCGTAGGCGATGTTCCTGGCCAGGGCGGTGACCCGCTCGACCTTGACGCTCTGGCCGAGCTCGACCTCGTAGCGGGTGACCGTGGGCCCGCGGGTGTACCCGGTGACCCGCGCGTCGATCTCGAACTGCGTCAGCACGTCGGTGAGCGCTGCCACGACGCGATCGCTGGCCACGCTGCGCGCCTTCGGGGCCGATCCGGCCTTGAGCAGCGTGGGGGCCGGCAACCGGTAGTCGGGGGCGCCGGGCAGCCGGAGCTGCTCAGCCTTCTTGATCGCCACCGTGTTGTGGACCGGCTTGCCCGCGGCAGGCGTGGCAGGCACCGCGGCCACCAGCGACGCGAGCGCCGGATCACCGGGCGCCCCGTCGGCCGCCGGCGCTCCGAGCGGTGCCGAGACGACCGTCGCATCGGGGTCGTGGGTGGCCGCCTCGTGCAACCCCGCGAGCGCGTCGAGCAGGGTCGTGTCCTCGCCCGGGGACACAGGGCCCTCGTCAGCAGGGGGAGCCACCGGTGCCGCGGCCACCGCCGACACGAACGCCTCGTCGCCGGCCAGCGGCCCGTCGAAGGGAGCCGGCTCCGGTCCGGGGGCGTGGCGCAGGCCCTGCACGAACCGGTTGGCCCGCTCCCGGAGCCGCCGCGTCCGGCTGGGCCGGGCACCACCGGACTGTGCCGTGTCCGAGGACGCCTCGGCGGTCCCGGCAGCAGGGTCGCTGGCCTGCCCGGCCTCCTCGGCAGCCGCCTGCGCTGCCGCGGCCTCGCGCAGGTCGATCTCGGCCAGGGACGCATGCTTGGCATGGCCGTCGATCGCCATGTCGCCAGCGGGGGGCTCGACCGTGGCCTCGACCGGGTCCGACGCGGTCCGCCGCAGCAGCACGAGGTCACGCAGGGCCGCCAGCCGCGCTGGGACGGCGGCGATCGGGGTAGCGGTGATGATGAGCGTGCCGAACCCGAGCAGGGCCACCAGCCACAGGTACGCCAGCCAGGTGCCCACCGCGGACACCACCGGCGCAGTTACGAGCCACCCCAGCCAGCCCCCGGCCTCGCGCATCGCGTCGGCGCCGTCGCTGGGGTTGGGGGCCCCCTGCAGCAGGGCCCAGATGCCGCAGACCGCGGCGAGCACGATCCCCCACCCGATCGCCAGCCGGCCGGTGGCAGCCCCCTGGTCGGGGTGGCGCAGCACGCGCAGGGTCGCCCAGAGCAGGAACACCGGCACGACGATGTCCACCGCGCCGACGGCGCCACTCACGACCGCGGTGACCGCGCCGGTCAGCCATCCGTCCACGGAGAACCAGGTGACGGCTGCCACCACGATGGTCGCGGTGAACAGGGCCAGGCCGATGCCGTCCCGGCGATGGGTGGCGTCCAGGTCCCGGGCACTGCGCCCGACGGCCCGTGCGGCGCCCCCGAGCAGGGCCGCCAGCAGCAGCCAGATCCGGGTGAGCACCCGACCGAGGGCACGGGCGCCGCGGGCCAGGGGGCCGGGACGGTGACGCTTGACGGGCTTGGGCGCGGTGCGGGGCACCGAGCGAGCCGGGCTGCCAGCGTTGCGCCCTCGGGTGCTGCCCGAACGCGACGCGGTGGAGCGACCACCGGAGGACCTGCCACCCGGGGCGCTGGTCGACCGGTTCCGGGCGCGCGCGGGTGACTTCGTTGCCATGCTGGCGAGGGTACCGGCGGCCGGGCCGCGCGCCGGGGTGCTCGACAGCGGGCGGCGCTCGTGTCGCCAGCCCGCGGCGCACGGCCCCGGGCGGCGCCCGGCGGGCCTGGACGCGGCGCCCCCGGTCAGGCCCCGACCAAGCGCACGGTCAGGCCTCGACCAACGCCCTGGTCAGGCCTCGACCACGACCGGCACGATCATCGGCCGGCGCCGGTGCTTGGCGCTGACCCATCGGCCGACCTGCCGGCGCACCACCTGCTCGAGGGCGTAGGCGTCGTTGCCGCCGTGGGCGAGCGCCGCCTCGAGGGCCCGGGTCACCTGCGGCAGCACGTCGTCGAAGATCTCAGCGTCCTCGGCGAACCCGCGGGCGTGGATCTCCGGGCCGGCGACCACCTTCTCGGTCGTGAGGTCCACGGCGACGAAGACGCTGATGAAGCCCTCCTCGCCGAGGATCCGGCGATCCTTGAGCGACGCCTCGGTGATGTCGCCGACGGACGAGCCGTCGACGTAGACGAACCCGCACTCGACCGCTCCGACGATCGTGGCCCGACCATCGGCGAGGTCGACGACCACGCCGTCCTCGGCCAGCACGATCCGCTCCTCGGGCACCCCGGTCCGGACCGCGAGCGCCGCGTTCGCCCGCAGGTGGCGCCACTCGCCGTGCACCGGCATGACGTTGCGCGGGGTGAGCAGGTTGTAGAAGTAGAGCAATTCGCCGGCCGAGGCATGGCCCGAGACGTGCACGAGCGCATTGCCCTTGTGCACCACGTCGGCACCCCAGCGGGTCAGGCCGTTGATGACGCGGTTGACCGCGTTCTCGTTGCCGGGGATCAGCGACGAGGCGAGGATCACCGTGTCGCCCTCCCCCACCGTGATCGCGTGGTCGCCGTTGGCGATGCGCGACAGCGCGGCCATCGGCTCGCCCTGCGACCCCGTGCAGATGAGCACGACCTCGTCGTCGGGCAGGCCGGTCAGGTCGTCGGCCTTCACGACCAGGCCCGGCTTGATGTCCAGGTAGCCCAGGTCGCGGGCGACCCCCATGTTGCGCACCATCGAGCGGCCCACGAACGCGCAGCGCCGTCCGTGGGTCGCGGCCGCGTCGAGCACCTGCTGGATGCGATGCACATGCGAGGCGAAGCTCGCCACGATGATGCGCCCCTGGGCCCGGTGGAACACCCGGTCGAGCACCGGCGCGATGTCGGCCTCGGCCGGCACGAACCCCGGCACCTCGGCGTTCGTGGAGTCGACCATCGCCAGGTCGATGCCCTCGTCTGCCAGCCGCGCGAGGCCGCGCAGGTCGGTGATGCGCCCGTCGAGGGGCAACTGGTCCATCTTGAAGTCGCCGGTGTGCACGACGGTGCCGGCGCTGGTGCGGATCGCGACCGCCAGCGCGTCGGGGATCGAGTGGTTCACCGCGAAGAACTCGCAGTCGAAGGGGCCGACCCGCTCGCGCTGGCCCTCGCGGACCTCCATCGAGTAGGCCTTGATCCGGTGCTCGCGCAGCTTGGCCTCGACCATCGCCAGCGTCAGCCGGGAGCCCAGCAGTGGGATGTCGCCGCGCATCCGCAACAGGAACGGCACCGCACCGATGTGGTCCTCATGGCCGTGCGTGAGCACGATGGCATCGATGTCCCCGAGACGGTCCCGGATGTACCCGAAGTCCGGCAGGATCAGGTCGACGCCGGGTTGGGACTCCTCGGGGAACAGCACGCCGCAGTCCACGACCAGCAGCCGGCCGTCGAGCTCGAAGACGGCCATGTTGCGCCCGATCTCGCCGATGCCGCCGAGCGCCACGATGCGCAGCACCCCCGGCTCCAGCGCGGGCGGCGCCGGCAGCTCGTGGTGGCCCGGCCTCACGCGGCGAACCCGGGGACGCCGGCAGCGGCGAGGTCGGCGCGCAGGATCGCTCGTTGTTGCTCGGTGGCGTCGACCAGCGGCAACCGCACCGGGCCCGCCGGCAGCCCGAGCTCGCGCAGCGCGGCCTTGGTCAGGATCACGCCCTGCGTGCGGAAGATCCCAACGTAGGCGGGGATCATCGACGCGTTCAGCTCGGTGGCGCGCGCCACCTCCCCGGCGCGGTGCGCGGCCATCATGGCCGCGATCCGCTGGCCCAGCACGTGACCCACCACCGACACCACCCCGCACCCGCCCACCGACAGGAGCGGCAGCGTCAGGGCGTCATCCCCGGAGTACCAGGCCAGCCCGGTGCGCGCGATGACTGCCGCCGAGCTCGCGACGTCGGCCTTCGCGTCCTTGTTGGCCACGATCCGGGGGTGCTCGGCGATGCGCGCGAACGTGTCCGGCTCGATGGGCACCCCGGTGCGCCCAGGGATGTCGTAGGTCATGATCGGCAGCCCGGTCGCGTCGGCGACCGTGAGGAAGTGCGCGGCGATGCCCGACTGAGGCGGCTTGTTGTAGTACGGCGTGACCAGCAGCAGGCCGTGCGCGCCCGCCGCCTCGGCCTCCCGCACGATCTCGATCGTGTGGCGGGTGTCGTTGTTGCCGGCGCCGGCGACGATCGTGGCGCGGTCACCGACCGTCTCGAGCACGACCTTGAGCGACTGCAGCTTCTCGTCGTCGCGCAGCGTCGGGGACTCCCCGGTGGTGCCGTTGATGATGAGGCCGTCGTTGCCCGCCTCGTCCACGAGGTGCGCGGCCAGGGCCGCCACGCCGTCGTAGTCGACCTCGCCGGCCTCGGTGAACGGGGTGACCATCGCTGTGAGCATGTGGCCGAACGGCGCGGGGCTGCTGGGGTCGTATGCCATGGCGCAACGGTAGCGGCCGCGGCTGGCCTCGGCGGGGTTGCCGCGTCGGGTGGGGGGCCGCCGGCGGGCCCGGCGATCCGGATCTCGGCGCGTCAGCGCTCGCAACGACGGATGAGGGCGAGCCCGGTCCGCGCGATGGTGGACGAACCTGGCGGGGCGGCGAGCCCGGTCCGCGCGATGGTGGACGAACCTGGCGCGGCGGCGAGCCCGGTCCGCGCGATCGTGGACGAACCTGGCGCGGCGGCGAGCCCCGGGGGCGGGAGGCGAGTTCCGGGACGACTGCGTCAGCCGTGCTCGGGCACGATGAGGAACACCGGCGTCAGCTCGTCGCCCTGGCCCATGGGGTTGTCGAGCATCACCTCGCGCGCGACCGCGTCCGAGAACGGCATGTTCGCGCTGCGCCCCACGACCTCGACGTTGATGTTGTTGCCATCGATGATGTACGCCGCGCAGCCGAAGCGGACGGCGAGCTCGTCGCAGACCGCGTCCGGCCGCGGGTGCGGCAGCATCGCGTACTGGTCGAACGGGGGCATCGCGTCGGGGTTGAAGCCGTCGATCTCCGCAATGTGGTGCCCGGCGATCCGGTAGAAGTCGCCGCGACGCTTGAGCACGAACTTGCTGAGCCCGCCGCCGACGACCGCGGCCACCATCCGCGGGTAGCCCGCCTCATCGATGGCCACCTGCATCTTCTTGGGGTGGCTGTAGCCGATGTCGCCGTTGTCGTTCTTCGTGACGTACTTGACGATGAGGCGCGCCAGGCGCGTGTCCTGGACCTCGCTGATGTGGCGCACCTGGCCGGTGCAGATCGAGACGAACTTCTGCGACAGGCAGAGCGTCGTCCCCGGCGTGATGCGCTCGGCGGCGTAGAGGGCGATCACGCTGCCCAGGTCCTCGCCGATGCCGACCTTGTGCGTCTTCACGGGGATGCGCCGGTAGGTGCGCCCCTCGACCGTGCGCGTGGAGATGGCCGTCACGGGACGGCAGCGTAGCGCCCGAGGCGGGACCACGGCCGTGGCCGGCATCGCCGACTCCGCGCAGCTCCCACCTGCCCCCCTCCGCGCCTGCCGGCCGTGCCCGGTGGCTCAGGTCGCGGGGGCGCCTTCCGGCGCTACGCGACCGTTCGCGGTACCGGTCGCTCAGGTCGCGGGCGCGCCCTACGGCGCTACGCGACCGTTCGCGGTGAACGCCGCGTGCGTCAGCGGCATCAGCCGCGCCCACTCCTCCTCGTAGCGCTCGGCGACCATCTCGATCTCGCGCTGGGGGAAGCTCGGGAACCGCGACTCGTCGCTGCGCCGGCGCAGCGACAGGAAGTTCATCAGGGCGCGCGCGTTCATCGTCACGTACGCCGAGGAGTAGATCGTCAGCGGCAGCACGATGCGCGCCACCTCGCGTGCGACCCCCGCGTCGAGCATCGCCTGGTATGCGGCGTACGCCGCCCGGCAGGCCGTCTCCGTCTCGGCCCGGACCACCTCGTGCTGCTGGGCGGTGCCCGGCTCGAAGTCGTACGCGCCAGCCTTGCCCACCTGCACCAGGCGGCGCTCCGGCCCGGGCACGTAGAACACCGGCTCGAGCACCTTGTAGCGGCCCGACTCCTCGTTGTACGAGGCGATCCGGTGCCGGAAGTGCTCGCGCCACATGAAGATCGGCCCCTGGACGAAGAACGTCATGGAGGAGTGCTCGAACGGCGAGCCATGCCGGTCGCGCATGAGGTAGTTGATGAGTCCGGCGGACTTGGCCGGATCGGCGTCGATGTCCTCCAGCGACTGCTCGCCCTTGGTCGAGACGCGCGCGGCCCAGATCACGTCCGCGTCGCTCGCGGCATGCTTCACCAGCTCCACGGTGATGTCGCTGCGGAACGTCAGGTCGGCCATCGCAGTCCTCTCGGGCGGGGCGCCCGGACCGGGCGCGGGGTGCCGGGGCACGCTACCGCGCGGGTCAGTACCACGTGCGCGAGGCTCGCGGCACTACGGTGTGCCCACCCGAGAAGGAGTGGATGACCATGTGCGGTTGCTTCGTCCTGCTGCTGGGCGCGTTCGCCCCGCGCCTGGCCCTGTTCCTCATGGCGATCTTCAACGACGAGATCACCAAGGCCTTCGACGGGTCCTGGGTGATCCCGCTCATCGGGTGGTTCCTGCTGCCCTACACGACGCTGACCTACGTGCTGCTGGCCTGGTGGCAGGGCGGCGTCACGGGCTTCCTGTGGTTCTTCGTGGTGCTCGCGTTCTTCATCGACATGGGCTCGTACTTCGGCGGCTACAACCGCCGCTCGGACTACCAGCAGTACTACCCGAGCCGCCCCGCCTGAGGACCCCCTGGGCACCCCCGGGTGCCCTGCTCGGCCCCTCCCATCAGCAGGCGAGCCCATGCCCCGACGAGTAGGGTGGCGGTGCTCGCACAGGCCCCCCTGTACCCCGATGGAAGGGATGCACATGCCAATCAAGGTCGGTATCAACGGATTCGGCCGCATCGGCCGGATGGTGTTCCGCGCCGCCGTCCAGAACTACCCGGACACGATCCAGGTCGTGGGCATCAACGACCTGCTCGATCCGCCGTACCTGGCCTACATGCTCAAGTTCGACTCGGTGCATGGCCGCTTCAAGGGCGACGTCTCGGTCGACGGCAACAACCTGGTCGTCAACGGCAACACGATCCGCCTCACCGCCGAGCGCGATCCCGCTGCCCTGGCCTGGGACGCCGTGGGCGCCGAGGTGGTCGTGGAGTCCACCGGGCTGTTCCTGACCAAGGAGACCGCACAGAAGCACCTCGACGCGGGCGCCAAGAAGGTCATCCTGTCGGCGCCGTCGAAGGACGACACCCCGATGTTCGTCTTCGGCGTCAACTCCGACAAGTACGCCGGCGAGGCGATCATCTCCAACGCCTCCTGCACGACCAACTGCCTGGCCCCGCTGGCCAAGGTGATCAACGACAGCTTCGGCATCAAGCGTGGCCTCATGACCACGGTGCACGCGGCGACCGCGACCCAGAAGACGGTCGACGGCCCGTCGATGAAGGACTGGCGCGGCGGCCGCGGCATCCTCGAGAACATCATCCCGTCCTCGACCGGTGCGGCGAAGGCCGTGGGCAAGGTACTGCCCGAGCTCAACGGCAAGCTCACGGGCATGGCGTTCCGCGTGCCGACCTCCGACGTGTCGGTGGTCGACCTGACCGTGGAGCTGGAGAACCCGGCGTCCTACGACGAGATCAAGGCGGCCATCAAGGCCGCGTCCGAGGGCCCGCTCAAGGGCGTGCTGGGCTACACCGAGGAGAAGGTCGTCTCGACCGACTTCGTGGGTGAGGCGCAGACCTCGGTCTTCGACGCCGAGGCCGGCATCGCGCTGGACCCGACGTTCGTGAAGCTCGTGGCGTGGTACGACAACGAGTGGGGCTACAGCAACAAGGTCGTCGACATGATCAACGTCGTCGGCGCGGACCTGGCTGACTGATCGCCCGATCGAACGTGGATGGCCGGCCCTCGGGCCGGCCATCTGCGCGTTCCGGGGACCGCGCCTACAGCAGGCCGATGAAGATCATCCCGATCATGGACGCGACGAGGATGAGGGCGATGATCTTCATGCTCTTGGGATCCATCATGGGCAGGATCATCCCCTACCCCGCCGATGGGCCCAACTCCCGGTGACCGGGCGGTCAGGCGTGTCGGGTGCACGTGGCGTGCCCCGTCGGGAGGCCCTGGTCGTTCCGCCACCTGCCCGGCCGGGATGCCAGACTCACCGGCTGTGAGCCACCGGCGCCCGACCGCGTATCGCTGGGTCGTGCTCGCGGTCACCGCCCTGGTCAACGTGACCATCCAGATGCTCTGGATCGGCTATGCGCCCATCACCGGGCCCGCCGCGGCGTACTACGGCGTCGGGGACGTGGCGATCGGGCTGTTCGCCATGTCGTTCATGCTCGCGTTCATCCCGCTGTCGCTGCCCGCCTCATGGCTCATCGACACCCGCGGGTTCCGCTTCGCGGTCGGGCTCGGCTCGGTCGTGATGGGCGCCTGCGGGGTGGCCCGCGGCCTCGTCGGCGACTCCTATCCCCTGGCGCTGGTCGCGACCCTCGGGATCGCCGCCGCCCAGCCCCTGCTGCTCAACGCGTGGACGACCATGCCGGCGAAGTGGTTCCCCCGACAGCAGCGAGCCACGGCGGTCGGGGTCATCACATTGGGCAACCTCGTGGGGACCGCGGCGGGGATGGTCCTGAGCCCGATCCTGATCGAGTCGATGTCGATCGCCCGAGTCCAGCTGCTGTACGGGGCTGCAGCCGCGGTGTCCGCGGCGCTGTTCGTGCTGCTGGCGCGCGAGCGTCCGGCGGCGCCCCCGGACGCCGACGTCGAGCAACCGCGCGCCCTCGTGCTCGACGGCCTGCGCCACGCCCTGCGGGTGCCCGCGTTCTGGGCGGTGCTGGCGATCGCGTTCGTCGGGCTCGGGGTGTTCAACGGGCTGACCACGTGGGTCGAGGCGATGATCCGGCCGCGTGGGTTCACGCCATCGGACGCCGGCACGCTCGGCGCGGTGCTGCTGCTCGGCGGGCTGGTGGGGGCCGTCGTGCTGCCCGCGCTGTCCGATCGGCGACGGCAGAGGGCCCCGTTCCTGGTGCTCGCCTTCGCGGGCGCGGTGCCCGGCCTGCTGGGCCTGACGTTCGCGCGCTCGCTGCCGGTGCTGCTGATCTCTGCGGCCGTCCTGGGGTTCTTCCTGGTCTCGGCGCTGCCCATCGGGTTCCAGTACGCCGCGGAGGTGACGCGCCCCACGCCGGAGGGCACCTCGAACGGGCTGATGCAGCTGTTCGGCCAGGGCGCGGTGGTGTTCGTCTACGTGATGTCCGCGCTGCGGACGCCCGACGGCTCCTTCACGCGCTCGTTGCTGCTGGCGCTCGCGCTGCTGGTGGTCGCGGCCGTGATCGCGGCACGGCTGCCGGAGCCGGGGGCCGAGGCCCGCGCCGCCGCCCAGCCGAAGGTGCCTGCGTAATCAGTTCTGCGCTCGTGGCTCGGGCGAATGGACGCGGTGGAGCCTCGGCGCCTCAGAACCCGCCGAAGTCGAACCCGCCGAAGTCGCCACCGCCCATGTCCCCGCCGCCCATGTCCCCGCCCCCGAAGTCGCCACCCGAGTCCCCACCCGCGTCGCCGCCATCCGCACCGGCGTCACCGCCGTCCCCACCGTCGGCACCGAAGTAGTCCGCACCCGGGGGCATGTACATCGCGTTGAGCAGCATCGTGCCCATGAGCATGTTGCTCATCATGTACAGCCCCGAGGCGGCGTACCAGCCTCGCATGTAGGGCGCGTACTCGGGCCCCGCGTCGTAGTAGGGGCGCTGCTCCCCTGACGCGGTGGCCACCAGGCGGGCCTGGGGGTCCAGGCCGTCCTTGATCCGGGCATCGCAGGCGGCGCAGACGGGGACGTCGCGCATGGCGCCGCCGGGCGGCGCCCACTGCGCCTCGCCGATGGACTGGCCGTGCCGCTGGTCGAAGAAGCACGGCGGCCTGCGGTTGGGCAGCTCCCTGCCGGCCCGGCGTGCCTCGAGCTTGGCCAGCGCGAACCGGCCGTCGTCGAGGGAGCGCGTGACCCACTGCAGGTCGTCGGGATGGGTCGAGACCTCGAGCGCATCCTTGGCCCGCTCGTAGGCGTTGAGCGCCTCGTCGAAGTCCTGCGCGGCCTCCGGCTCGAGCGAGTCGGTCACCGGCGTGGCGGCGATCTGCTGGCCGAGCTGCGTCACGTCCTCCTCGGCGACCCGGCGGACGGCGGCCCAGCGTCGCTCGGCGAGCTCCTTGTTGTGCTCGGCGCCCGGCAGCTGGCGGCGCTGCTGGCCACCGCGCATGGCGCCCTGCTGCGGCCGCAGCGAGCGCATGAGCAGCACGACGGCGCCGATGAGTAGAAGGATGAACAGCAGATCCATGGATGGCACGATACCTGCGCGGTGGGCGGGGCGCTGCCGACGTGGTCGCAGGGGGTGGGGTCAGCTGCCGACGGACCTGTTCGCGTCATGCGCGGCGTGGCCCGCGGCTGCCTGCTTGGAGTAGGAGCGCCGGTACACGACGTGCATGAGCAGGGCCTCCCATGCCGGCAGCGGCTTGGGCCCGCCGAGCCCCTGCCCGCCGATCCAGGCGCGCGCCGCCTTCTCCACGACCATGGCGACCGCCTCGTGGTCCTCGCCGCACACCAGCGCACCGCGGCCGGGCACCAGGACCGCATCAGCACGCGGCCGGCGCTTGGGCGTGGAGCGCAGCACGCCCACCCGTCGGCCCGTCAGCTGCGCCAGGTCGTCGAGCACCGGGGGCAGCGGCCGGCGCAGCGTCGAGAACCGGACCGTGTAGGGGGCGGTGGACATCCACGCCGCGGAGCCGTCCCCGAGGCTGACCGGCTGCAGGCAGCCCGGGTCCCAGGGCGCGTCCGGGGCGGCCGGCGGGTGCGACCCCTCCCGCGGTCGCGAGACCACCACATACTGCGCACAGGCCCGCTCGAGCTGCTCCACGCGCTCGAAGGCATCGTCGAGCGTGCTGCCCACCGCGACCACCCCGTGGTTGGCCATGAGCACCGCGGGGCCCTCCCCCAGCGCCCCGACCGTGGCCTGGGTGATCTTCTTCGTCCCCGGCAGCGCGTAGGGGGCGCACGGGATCTCGCCGAACGGCGTAGACACCGGGACGCGCGCGGCGGCGCAGATCGAGGCGGCAGCCTGGTGCGTGTGCACGATGGCGTGCACGTCGGGCCGGCGGCGGTAGGTCTCGCTGTGGACCTTGCGCTCGCTGGTGGGCTTGAACGGGCCCTCCCAGGCGTCCGTGGCGAGGTCGACCTGCACCATCATGGCCGGCTCGAGGTCCGGATAGGCGATGCCGCTGGGCGTGACGAGCATGGTGGCCTCGTCGAGCCGCACGCTCAGGTTGCCCCACGTGCGTGCCACGAGCCCCTCGGCGAGCAGCCGCCGACCGTGCTCGACCAGGGCCTGCCGAGCCGCCGCCTCGGCACGCGTGCTCACGCCCGCGCCCCCTCGATGTTGGCGAACACCCGGTCGAACCCGGCGATCGCCTGGTCGATCGTGGCCTCGGTGTGCGCCGCCGAGGTGTAGAGCCGTGAGCCCGCCAGCGTGATGATCCCCTCGGCGGTGTACGCCGCGCCCATCTGCTCCATCACGGTCTTGCGCGCCTTGATCTCCTTGAGCTTGCCGGGGATCTCCCAGATGCGGTTGAAGTCGACGGTGAAGTGCATCGTGCCCACGGTCTGCAGGTGCACGATCGAGCCCTGGTTGTACGCCACGAACGGCAGGTCCCGTCGGGCGATGGCCGCCCGCAGGCCCGCGGTGAGCCGGTCGCCCATGGCACCCGCGCGCTCCGCCGCGCCCTGGCGCTCGATCTCGACGAGGGTGAAGTAGCCCGCCGCGCTGGAGAGCGGATTCGCCGCCATCGTGCCGCCGACGAGCGCCTTCTTCGTGCCCGATCCGGCCTCGATGCCCGCTGCCAGGTACTGCATGGGCGCCCGCTTGCCGCCGAGCCCCCCGGCGCTCGGGTAGCCGCCGGCCACCACCTTGCCGAAGACCGTGAGGTCGGGCTCGACCCCGAAGTAGCCCTGCGCCCCACCGAGCCCCATGCGGAAGCCCGTCACCACCTCGTCGAAGACCAGCAGCGCGCCGAAGCGGTCGCACAGCTCGCGCACGCCCGCGTTGTAGTCGCGGGCCACCGGGCGGGTACCGCTCTCCGGCCCGACCGGCTCGATGAGCACCGCGGCCGTGCCACCACGAGCCCGGTTGAGCCGCAGCGTGCGCTCCAGCGCGCCGAGGTCGCCCGGGAACACCTCCTGCGTGTGCTTGAACACGAACTTGGGCACGCCGTGCGCCTCGTGGTGCCGGGTGCCGGGGATCCGCAGGCCGTACGCCAGTTGGTCCGACCAGCCGTGGTAGGCCCCGCCGAGCTTGATCACGTTCTTGTTGCCGGTGGCCAAGCGAGCCACCCGGATCGCGGCCATGCAGCCCTCGGTGCCCGAGCCGAGCATCCGGAACATCGGCACGGCCGGCATGTGGTCGGCGATGAACCGGGCCAGCTTCAGCTCGTACTCATGGAACAGGCCGGTGGACGGCCCGCAGTCGCGCAGCAGGGCGATGACCTGCTCGAGCACCTCCGGCGGGTTGGAGCCGAGCACGGTCGGGCCACCGGCCTGCAGGAAGTCGAGGTACTCGTTGCCGTCGAGGTCGTAGAGGTGACAGCCCGACGCCTTCGTGATCACCAGCGGGAACGGCATGTTGAACGCCAGGTTGTGCTGCACGCCACCGGGGATGTACTCCTTGGCGGCGCTGGTCATCGCCTTCGAGGACTGGCACCGCTTCTCGAAGTGGTCCTCGAAGTACGCATCGAGCGCGTCGGGGCGCAGCCGGCGGATCGGCTGGCTGATGAGGGCGTCGAGGTCGGCCAGGACCTGTGGGACGTCGGGGTACTCGCTGATGGCGTAGCCGCCGGGCATGGCTCCTCCTGCGACGCGGAATGCCCCCAATCCTCGCACCGGGCGGTACGGGATCCGGCGCCGTCCCCGACCTCGCGCCGACGGCGCGGGCGAGCGTGGATACTGCCCACCCGTGGGACACCTGCTGCTGGCCGTCGACCTGGGCACCACGAGCCTCAAGGCGTGCCTCGTCGAGGTCGGCGGCCATCTGGCGTTGCGCGCGGCGGTCGCCCGGCCGATCAGCCTCACGATCGGCCCTGCCGGCGCCGCGGAGCAGGACCCGCAGCAGTGGTGGGCGGCCCTGGCCTCGGCGGTGCCCGAGCTGCTCGCGAAGGCCGGCGCCACCCCCGCCGACGTCGCGGGCCTCACCTGGTGCGCGCAGATGCAGTGCCTCGTGCTCGTCGACCGCGCCGGCCTGCCGGTGCGCCCAGCGCTGAGCTATCTGGACCAGCGCCCGACCCAGCGCATGCCTGCGCTCACCCGGGGCGGTCCGCGCGTGGCCGGCATCGGGGCGGGCCTCGCTGGCCCGTGGTTGCACGTCGCCGGGGGGGTGGCCGCGAGCGCCAAGGACCCGGTGTGGAAGTACCTGCGCGTGGCCGACGAGGAACCTGCTGCCTTCGCCCGTGCCCACCGCTGGCTCGACGCCAAGGACTACCTCACCGCGCGGGCCACCGGGCGCTTCACGATGAGCACCGACTCGGCGTTCGCCACGTTCCTGGCCGACACGCGGCACGGCCGGTGCGCCTGGAGCCCCTGGCTGGTCGAGCGGCTCGGGGTCGATCCGCGGCACCTGCCGGAGATCGTGGGCATGGCCGAGCAGGTCGGGCCGCTGACGGCCGGGGCGGCCGCCGAGCTGGGACTCCTCCCCGGCACGCCGGTGTACGCCGGCGGCGGTGACGCCTCCCTGATCGGCGTCGGCGCGGGGGCCACTGCCGTGGGCAGCACGCATGTCTACGTCGGCACGAGCGGCTGGGTGGCCACCGTGAGCGACCATCGGATCGTCGACACGCGCACGATGATGGCGACGGTGCCCAGCGCGCAGCCGGGTCGGTACACGTACTTCGGCGAGCAGGAGACCTCCGGCAAGTGCCTGGAGTGGGTGCGCGATCACCTCGCCCTCGACGAGGTGGGTGCCTACCTGGCCACCACCGAGCGACCCTTCGGCGCGGCCGACGAGGCCAGCAGCCTCGTCGACTACCTGACCCGGACCATCGCCGACGTGCCCGCCGGCTCGGGCGGGGTGCTGTTCGCGCCCTGGCTGCACGGCAGCCGTTCGCCGTTCGAGGATCCCCACGTGCGCGGGATGTTCCTCAACATCGGGCTGGACACCGGCAAGCGCCAGCTGATCCGCGCCGTGGTGGAGGGCATCGCCTACAACAAGCGCCTGCTGCTCGAGGCGCAGGAGCGCAAGCTCCGCACCGCACCGGTGCTGCGGTTCGCCGGCGGGGGGGCGGTCACCGACGCGACCTCGAGGGTGCTCGCCGACGTGACGGGGCGACCGGTCGAGGCGGTCGAGCACGCGGCGTACGCCGGGGCGATCGGCGCCGCGCTCGTGGCGGCCTGGGGTGCCGGCTGGTTCCCGACGCTGGATGGGGCCGCAGCGAGCGTGGGGGTCCGGGCGCGCTTCGAGCCCGACGCTCGCACCCAGGC
>DASVBK010000266.1:0-5701 GCA_036375875.1 Candidatus Nanopelagicales bacterium | reverse complement strand
GACGCCGGGCGCTGGCGTGGCGCCGGCTGGCAGTACCGCGGCCTGGGCCGGCCCAACGCCTGACGCCCGGGCGGCCGGCTGATCAGAGCAGGTCGCGGGCCCACAACCCCGGCACTCCGGCGACCCATCGGGAGGGCTCGTATCCCATGGCTGTGGTCGCGGTGCGAGCCGGCGGGGGGTGCGGTGTTGCGGCTGCGGCTGGGGCGCAGGCGATGACCACCCGGCTCGTGCCGGGGGGGCGACGAGATAGAGGGAAGATGCCCCCGTCGGTGGGTGGGGGTCCTCCGGTCGGGCCCCACCGCGCCACGCAGGTGAACACCCTCGGTTCCACCTGGCGGGAGTGCCCCCGTGGCGGAACCGCACCCCTAGACAGGCGCGGCCAGGGCAGCCTAACTTCCCTGTGCAGGGCCATGCGCGTGGCGGGGGAAGGCGTCCCGGCGATCCCCTGCCGACTGGCCGACGCCCCGCCGACTGGCCGCCCCCACGTCGAAAGGTGCTTCGTCATGCGCGCACGTCACCGCACGGCCGCAGCTGTGCTGTTGGCCCCGCTCCTGGTCGTCCCTCTCGCTGGACCCGCCGCCGCCCGTGGTTGGGGCGGGGACGACTCCGACCTCGCCGCGTCGACCGCGGTCGCCTGGCAGCGTTCGGCCATCCGCACCATCTACACCGATGGGGCCAAGGCACCCCCGGATGGGGCGCTGTACCTCGCGTTCACCTCGCTGGCGGTGCACGACGCTGCTGTCGACGCCAACCGGCACGGCTCGCCTGCGGCTGCCGCCGCGGTCGCCACGGCAGCCCATGACGTCCTTCTGGAGTACTTCCCCGCGGGCGGTGCGAAGCTCGCCGCGGACCTGGCCGCCAGCCTCGCCATGGTTCCCGACGGGAAGAAGAAGGCACTCGGGGTCGCCATCGGCGCCAAGGCAGCCGACAAGATGATCGCCTCGCGCGTGAACGACGGTCGCAACAACGTCGCCGATGGGCCGCCCGTGTCCCCCTACGCCAAGGCCCCTGCTCCAGGGGTCTGGCAGCCCCCGGCGACCGGCATGGCCCTGTACTGGCTCGGATTCGTCGACCCTGTCATCGACATCAAGCCAGTCGTGCTCGACGGCCCCGACCCACTCACCAGCTGGAAGTACGCGCGGGACTACGAGGAGGTGCGCAAGGTCGGAGAGCTCAACGCGCCCCTGACGGATCGAAGCCAGGAGCAGACCGACATCGCGAAGTTCTTCGCGGCTGCATCGGTGACGATGTACCGCGAAGCGGTGTGCAACATGCTCGCGGCGGATCCGATCGGCCTGCTGGCCACGACCCGGCTCTTCGCCCGGATCGACGCCGCCGTAGCCACCGTGGCGATCCAGACCTGGCGACTGAAGTACGAGGTCGGCTTCTGGCGGCCGTTCCAGGCCATCGCCGCCGCGACGACCGACGACAACGACGCCACCCAACCCCACCCGACGACCTGGGCCCCGCTCGTGCCCAACCCGGCCTACTCGGACTACACGAGCGGCCACGCTGCGATGACATCCCCGTTCGCCCAGGTGATGCGCAGGACCTTCGGGGATCGCACCCCGCTCGTGCTCACCGTTGGTGGCGTGACGCGCAGCTACGCCACGCTGAGCGCGCTCGAGCACGACGCCCTGAACGCCCGGATCTGGGGTGGACTGCACTTCCGGGACGCGATGGAGGACGGCTACTACCTGGGCCACAAGACCGCGAACAGGGTGATGCGCGCGATCTCCGATGGGGCCGAACGGGACTGGTCGTGGCGCGGCCATCGGGGTCATCACGACGACTGACCAGTGGCGGTTGGATGTCTCTCGTCGTCCGATCCACTCCATGACCAAGGGCCGCGCCACCGGGGCGGTGGTGGCTGGGATCGTCTGGAGGTCTTCGGTGGGTACGCTCTGATCCGGTTCCTCGTGACCGGTCACGTCGCTCAGGCGTCGCGACGCCTGAGCGAGGTGGCCGCCTACCCCTCGACGCCCGCCACCTGCTGGCGCAGCGCGGCGCCCTTGGCCTGGGCCGCCGCCCGCAGCCCCGCCCGGTAGGCGTCCATGTCGGGCCACAGCCGGGGCTCGGCCACCCCGAGGATCCGGGCGGCGAGCAGCCCGGCGTTGCGCGCCTGGCCGATGCCCACCGTCGCCACCGGCACGCCGGCCGGCATCTGCACGATCGACAGCAGCGAGTCCATGCCGTCCAGCGCGGCCAGGGGGACCGGCACGCCGATGACCGGCAGCGAGGTCACCGAGGCGAGCATCCCGGGCAGGTGGGCGGCGCCGCCAGCCCCGGCGATGATCACCTTGAGGCCTCGACCGGCCGCCGAGCGGCCGTACTCCACCATGTCCTCGGGCATCCGGTGCGCCGAGACGACGTCAACCTCGTGCGGGATGCCGAAGTCGCGCAGCGCCTGGGCCGCGTCGCTCATCACGACCCAGTCGGAGTCCGAGCCCATGACGACGCCCACCTGGGGCGTGGGGACCAGCCGTTCACTCATCGATCACTCCCGTGAGGTAGTCGGCCGCGTGGTGCGCGCGGGCCAGCAGGGCGTCGAGGTCCTCGCCGTACGCCGTCACGTGGCCAACCTTGCGCCCCGGCCGGACGTCCTTGCCATAGAGGTGGACCTTCAGGCCCGGATCCCGGGCCATGACGTGCTTGTACGCCGCGTAGAGGTCCGGATGGTCGCCGCCCAGCACGTTCACCATGACCACGTGGGGGGCCCGGGCGGTGGGCGAGCCCAGCGGCAGGTCCAGCACGGCCCGCAGATGGTTCTCGAACTGGCTGGTGACCGCGCCCTCGATGCTCCAGTGCCCCGAGTTGTGCGGGCGCATCGCCAGCTCGTTGACCAGCACGCCGTCGGGGGTGTCGAACAGCTCGACGGCCAGCATCCCCACGACGTCGAGCGCCTCGGCGATCCGCAGCGCGACCTGCTGGGCGGCCAGCGCGTGCTCGTCGGACAGGCCGGGGCAGGGCGCGACGACCTCGGTGCAGATGCCGTTGGTCTGCACCGTGCGCACCACCGGGTAGACCGACACCTGCCCCGAGGGGGAGCGCGCCACCTGCGCGGCGAGCTCCCGGGTGAACGGCACGTACTGCTCGACCAGCCACTGCACCCCGGGCGCCAGCGTGGTGCCCGCCAGCAGCGCCACGGCGGCGGGCGCGTCGTCGAGCACCCAGACGCCGCGGCCGTCGTACCCACCGCGCGACACCTTGGCCACGACCGGCCAGCCACCGTTCGCCTCGGCGAAGCCGATCACGTCGTGCGCGCTGGTCACGACCGCCCAGGCGGGGCAGGGCACGCCGGCGGCGGAGATGGCCGCGCGCATGTGCACCTTGTCCTGGGCGTGGGCGAGGGCGGCGGGCCCGGGCCGCACCGCGATCCCGGCCTCCAGCAGCGCGGCGAGGATCGGCTGCGGGACGTGCTCGTGGTCGAACGTGACGACGTCGCAGCCAACCGCGAAGGCCGCCACGGCATCCGGGTCGTCGTGGGCACCCCAGCGCAGGTCGCCACCGCCGCGCGCCGCGGACTCCGTCGGCCCTGCCGCCAGCACGCGCAGGCCCACGCCCAGGGCCAGCGCCGCCTCCTGCGTCATCCGCGCGAGCTGCCCCCCACCGATCATCCCGACCACCGGGAAGCCCAGCGCCGGGCTGCCGCCGGCGGCCGGCACGGCAGCGGATCCGGGGAGCACGGCAGCACCCTATCGAGCGCGTGGCAGCACTATCGTGGGCGCGGCGGCGCCCGGCCGCCGGAATCCGGTGGCCCAGGGAGGTGCGTGCGCCCGATGTCCAGCACGACCACGCCCGTCGAGCCGGCGCCGCCCGGCGACCCGGCACCGCCCGGCGACCTCGCCGCCCTCGCCGAGCACTGGGGCCTGCGCTCCAGCGCGGTCCGGCAGCCGCTGTCGAGCTACCTGCGCGAGCTGTGGCAGCGACGCGACTTCATCAAGGCGATGGCCACGGGGCGCAAGAGCAGCCAGTACCGCGACACCGTGCTGGGCCGGCTCTGGCAGGTCCTGGCCCCGATCCTCAACGCCATCGTGTACTACCTGATCTTCGGCCTGCTGCTGCAGACCAGCAAGGGCGTGGAGAACTACCCGGCGTTCCTCATCGTCGGAGTCTTCACATTCACCTACACGCAGCGCTGCGTCACGGGCGGCACGAAGGCGGTGGCCAACAACCGGCAGCTCATCCGGGCGATCCACTTCCCCCGGGCGGTGCTGCCGCTGGCGGTCATCTGGCAGGAGATCCAGCAGCAGGTCGTCTCGCTGGGGATCCTGGCGATCATCGTGCTGCTCACCGGCGAGCCGATCACCTGGCTCTGGCTGGGCGTGCTCCCGGTCTCGATCCTGCAGACGATGTTCAACACGGGGCTGTGCATGGCGGTGGCGCGGCTCACCGCCGCCAGCCGGGACTTCGCGCAGCTGCTGCCGTTCCTCATGCAGACCTGGCGCTACCTGTCCGGCGTGATGTTCAGCATCCCGGTGTTCACCGCCGACCTCGCCCCCTGGGTCGAGAAGGTGATGTACCTCAACCCGCTCACGGCCTACATCGAGATGATGCGCCACTGCCTGATCAGCTCCTACCGCGCGCCGTGGGAGCTGTGGGCGGTCGGGGCAGCCTGGGCGGTCGTGTCGGTGCTGGCCGGCTTCCTCTACTTCTACCGCGCCGAGGAGACCTACTCCCGTGGGTGAGCCCGTCGAGCCGGCAGCCGTGGTCCCCGGCGCACCCCGCCTCGCGCAGCCCGAGCCCGCGCAGCCCGAGCCCGCGCAGCCCGACCGATCACTGGCCCTTGCGCCGTCTGGCCCCGAGCCGGGCCTCGCGCCCGACGGCGACGAGCGCCCACCGACGGTGATCTGCGACGACGTGCACGTGGTCTACCGGGTCATCGGCCACACCGGCGCGGGGTCTGCTGCGCAAGCGCTGCGCCGGATGCTGCGCCGCCAGTCCGGGGGCATGGTGTTCCGCAAGGTGCATGCGGTGCGTGGGGTCTCCATGGTCGCGCGCGAGGGCGAGGCGATCGCCCTCATCGGCCGCAACGGCTCGGGCAAGTCCACGCTGCTGCGCGCCATCGCCGGCCTGCTGCCCCCGGAGTCCGGCCACGTGTACACGGCCGGCCGACCCACCCTGCTCGGCGTGAACGCCGCGCTCATGCGCGACCTGCCGGGCGAGGACAACATCCTGCTGGGCTGCATGGCCATGGGCATGAGCCGCGAGGAGGCCCTCGCCCGCCGCGACTGGATCGTGAACTTCGCGGACCTCGGCGACTTCATCGAGTACCCCATGACGACCTACTCCTCGGGCATGGCCGCGCGCCTGCGGTTCGCCATCGCAGCCTCGACCAGCCACGAGATCCTCATGATCGATGAGGCGCTGGCCACCGGTGACGCGGAGTTCCGCCGCCGCAGCGAGGAACGGATCATGCAACTGCGCGAGGAGGCCGGCACCGTGTTCCTGGTCTCGCACTCGCTCGGCGTCGTGCGGCTGACCTGCAACCGCGCGATCTGGCTGGAGAAGGGCCAGGTCGTCATGGACGGCGAGGCCAACGAGGTGGTCGACGCCTACGAGCAGCAGTACGACCCGGAGATCGAGAAGCAGGAGCGCAAGGCCCGCCGCGAGCGCAGGCGCCGGGAGCGGCTGGCGGCGGAGGAGGCCGCCAAGCGCGTCGCGGCGGAGAAGCGGGCCGCGCGCGAGGCTGCTGCCGTCG
>DASVBK010000258.1:0-4144 GCA_036375875.1 Candidatus Nanopelagicales bacterium | reverse complement strand
CCAGCCGGGCGCCGCCGAGGACCCCGTCGCCCGGTCCGCGCTGCCGGTCCCCGCCGGCTCGATCCCGCTGCGGGACGCCACCCGGATCGAGCCGCTGGACGAGCGTGACCCCCCTCGCCGGCTGAGCATCCCCAGCGTCGAAGTGGACATGCCCGTCGCGGCCGCCGGCGTGCTGGCCGACGGCCAGATGGACCTGCCAGAGGACCCCCGCGAGGTCGGTTGGTACCGGTTCGGCCCCGGTCCGGGCGAGGAGCGCGGCTCAGTGGTGCTGGGCGGGCACGTCGACTCGACCCGCTACGGCGTGGGGCCGCTCGCGCGGCTGGCCTCGGTCGAGGTCGGCGCACGCATCGTGGTCACGGACGCGACGGGGACCGACCTGCGCTACCGGGTCACCTCCGTCGAGCGCATCAGCAAGGCCGCCCTGCCCACCCAGCGCCTCTTCGACCCCGACTCCGCGCCCCGCCTGGTGGTCATCACCTGTGGCGGGCGCTACCTGCCCGAAGCCGGTGGGTACGAGGACAACATCGTGGTGCTCGCGCGCCCGGCGTGACGGCGCGAGAGACTGGTCGGTCCGACGCGACGTAGGCTCGCGGCCACCGAGCCCAGGAGGCCTGCGTGCGCGCCATCGTCCAGACGCGGTACGGACCGCACCACCAGGTGCTGCGCGCCGGTGAGATCCCGCAGCCCGTGGCCGGGCCGGGACAGGTGCTCGTGCGCGTCCGGGCCACATCGGTGCACGCCGACGTGTGGCACGCGGTCACCGGGGTGCCCCTCGTCCTGCGGCTCATGGGCTCGGGCGTGCGCGTGCCGAAGCAGCCCGTGCCGGGCACGGACCTGGCGGGGGAGGTGGTGGCGGTCCAGGCGTCCGCCGGGGTCGCGCCCGGTGATCGCGTCTTCGGCGAGGTCACCAGCCGCAACCAGTGGGCCAATGCCGGCACCTTCGCCGAGTACGCCGCCGTCGACGCCGGCCTGCTCGCGCGCATCCCCGACCACCTGTCCTTCGAGCAGGCTGCCGCGGTCCCCACGACGGCGTTGATCGCCCTGATGAACCTGCGGGACCAGGCGCGGATCCGCAGCGGCCAGCGCGTGCTCGTCAACGGTGCGGCGGGCGGGGTCGGGGTGTGGGCGGTGCAGCTGGCCAAGGTCTTCGGGGCCCAGGTGACAGCCGTCGATGCGCCGGCCAAGCTCGACCTGCTGCGCGAGCTCGGGGCCGATCAGGTCATCGACTACACGCGCCAGGACTTCACCGAGCTGGGCACGCGGTACGACCTGGTGTTCGACATCGTCTCCCAGGCGCCGTTCGCCAGGGTGCGCCGCGCGCTGGAGCCGGACGGGACGTACGTCATGATCGGCCACGACCAGTACGGCAGCTCCGGGCGTCGGGTGCTGGGCAGCCTGGGACGCATGCTGCCCCTCATGGCCGTGTCCCCGATGGTCAAGCAGCTGCCGGGCATCCGGCCGGCACGTCCTCGGGACGAGCATTGGGCGGAGCTCGTCGAGCTGCTCGCGGCGGGACGGATCAGGCCCGTCGTCGACGAGCGGAGCTTCCCGCTCGAGCAGGCCGTGCTGGCGATCGATCACCTCATGACCGGCACCGCGCAGGGCCGGGTCGTGCTCACGGTGTGACCTGGGGCCCGGGCAGGCCCTGGCTCCGGGGCGGGCCGCGTCAGCCGCTGCTGGAGGGCGCCGGCTCGGGCCACTGCTGCTGGATCCACGCGATGATCGGGGCGGCGGCGACCTCCGCGGTATAGGCCGTGGCGTGGGAGACCGCCGGCAGCACGCTGAGCTGCACTGGGATGTCGGCCTCGGTGAGTGCCGCCTCGAAGGCGCGGGACTGCGCCAGGGGCACGGTGATGTCGGCCTCCCCGTGCAGGAGCAGGACGCGCAGGCCAGGGGCCGCCCTGCCGCCGGCGACTCGGGCGATGGGGTCACCAGCCGCCCAGGCTGTTGGGTCCTCCGAGCGGCTGACCCCGAAGAGCTCGACCATGGCGCCGGCGAAGGCGGCGGTGTCGTAGACGCCAGCCAGGCCGACCAGGCCCTCCACCCGAGCCGGCGGCCACGGGCAGGTGCCCGCGAAGTCCCCGTCATCGGTGGCGGCCAGTGCCGCGAGGTGGCCGCCCGCGGAGTGCCCGACGAGCACGAGCGGTCCGGGCTCGAAGCCGCTGCGCTCGGCTGCGGCCACCGCGAACCGCGCAGCACAGGCCACGTCCTGGGCGGGCTCGGGGAAGACGGCGCCGTCGCCGGTCGTGGCGTACGTCGTGTTGACCGCGACCATGCCCGCCTCGGTCAGGGCCTCCGCCAAGGGGGTCAGCCCAGTGCGGTCGGCGCTCTGCCAGCTGCCACCCGGGACGAGCAGCACGACAGGGACCGCAGCGCCCCTCGCGCGATCCGGGAGCAGCACGTCGGCCTCGAGGCCGGGCAGGTACGCCTGCGTGCCGGTGAGCGGGGCCGAGGGTGCCGGTGCGCTGGCAGTGGGTGCCTGGCTGCCCCCACACCCGGCGGCCAGGGTTGCCGCCAGGCCGAGGGCCAGCGCGACACCGCGCCGTGACCCGCGGCTGGGCGTTGTGGTGCTGCGGGGGGTTCGCACGGGGCCATGGTGCTCCTCGCGGCGCCTGGGTGGTGGGCCGGGGGCTGCCCCGGCCAGCGGCGCGACCGTCAGCCCGAGCGGCGGAACCGCTGCTGGGCTGCCTGCTTGGAGACGCCGTAGATGGCGCCGATGTCGCCCCACGTGGCGCCGTCGGCCCTGGCCTCGCGCACCGTCTGCGCCTCGAGGGCCTCGAGGGACTCGCGAGCTGCGCGGACGGTGTCCAGGCGCGTCAACGGGCTCTTGATGGCCGACAGCGACTCGACCGCCTTCGTGAATCGCCGGGGCACGGCTGCCTTGGCCACGGCCGGGAGTGTAGCCGGACGAGCACGCGGATCGCGGCATGTCAAGTTTGGATTGACGCGGAGGTCAATGCATACTTGACGCATCCGATGCAGGTGGGGAGCCCGGATCGCGCCAGTGGTCGGGCTTCCCCCACCGCTCACCCTGGAGGTACCCATGCTGCACACGCTGCTCAGCACACTGCGCGCGATGCGCGCCCGCCGGCGCCTGGACGTGCTCGACACCCTCGCCGAGGTCGATTCGCTGCGGTCCGACGACCACCTCAGCCGGGCTTCCTGACCCGGGCTGTTCACCGGGCACTACACGGCCGCCGACGTCGAGGCGGACCAATCCCTGCGCCCTGCTGACCCAGGCCGGGCGACATGCACGTGGGTCGGCGCGCATCCCTGCCAGGACGCGCGCCGACCCACTGGGCTCAGCGAATGGGCGTGACTACAGCGCCTCGATGTCGCTGGTGATCGCGGCGACCGCGTCCTGGCCGATCATCCCGCCGGCCATGCCGACGGCCTGCTGGGCCGGCATCCCCTTGGCCATCCCGAGCATCGGGTTCGAGGTGATGCCCGGGGCGTGCTTCTCCATGATCGCCACGACCTCCGGATCCTCGAGCAGCGAGCCGAGCGTGGTGGTGGACAGGTCGTACTTGGCCATGGCCAGATCCCTTCGACGAGTGGTTGTCGAGGGTGATCGTGGCAGGTCTGTGGACGCCGGCGCATCGCGGGTCCGGGATTGTCGGCCCGACGTGGCAGGGTCAGCGCCGTGGAACCCAGCACCCTGTCGGTCGAGGACACGGCCGACAGCCGGCTCCTGACGTTGCTCGCCCGGCATCTCGAGGTCGGCGGCGGGGCGCGGCCTGCTGCCGGAGCCCCGGAGGACCTCCTCGAGGAGTTCGCGTCCTGGGCGGCCGAGGGCGGCCGGTCCCTGTATCCGGCGCAGGAGGATGCGCTGCTCGAACTCGCCTCGGGCTCGCACGTGATCCTGTCAACCCCAACCGGCTCCGGCAAGAGCCTGGTCGCCTTCGGGGCGATGTACGTCGCCCTGGCGCAGGGCCGGCGCACCTACTACACGGCGCCGATCAAGGCCCTGGTCTCGGAGAAGTTCTTCGACCTGTGCGAGCTGTTGGGCCCCGAGCGGGTGGGCATGGTGACCGGGGATGCGGCGGTGAACCCGGAGGCGCCGGTCATCTGCGCGACTGCCGAGATCCTGGCGAACCTCGCCCTGCGTGAGGGTGCGAGCGCCGATGTCGGCCTCATCTGCATG
>DASVBK010000249.1:0-7001 GCA_036375875.1 Candidatus Nanopelagicales bacterium | reverse complement strand
TCCCTCCCGGCACCGCCCTCTCCCGGCCCGTCCCTCCCGGCAGCCGCCCCCGCCCCGTCCGCCGCCCCTGCCCCCGCCCCCCAGCGCCCAGCCCGCCGCTACCCTGCCCACGTGCCAGAGCTCATCGCCGCCGTCGACCTGTGCACGGCGAACGGCCGCCTCAACCCCGGGGCCGTCGGGTGGTCCCGTCGGCCGCTGCACACCGCCAACCTGCGAGGCTGGGGGCGCACCAAGCGGTGGGAGTACTGGGGCCTCATGTCGCCACAGGCGTTCATCGGGCTCACGATCTCCTCGCTGGACTACGCCGGCGTGCACTCGATCTACGTCCTCGACCGGCGCACCGGCACCGAGACGGTGCGCAGCGCCATCGAGCCGTTGGCCCGCAGCACCACGCTGCCCGACCGCAGCGGCGTGGGCACCGCGCGCGCCACGGCCGGGGGCCTGCGGCTGTCGTTCGCGGCCTCGCCGGCGGGCACCCGGATCAGTGCCGAGGCGCCGGGCGTGGTGCTGCACGCCGACGTGGCGCCGGGCGCCGAGAGCCTCGGCGTGGTGGTGCCCTGGTCGAGCCGGCGGTTCCAGTACACGGTGAAGGACCTCGGCCGGCCCGTGTCGGGCACCCTGCGCCTGGGCCACGAGCTGCTCGTGCTCGGCCCAGACGACGGCTCGTTCGCCGTGCTCGACCACGGTCGCGGCCGGTGGCCGTACGACATCACCTGGAACTGGGCCGCTGCCTGGGGCACGGTCGCCGGCCGGCGCATCGGGCTGCAGCTCGGCGGCCGGTGGACCGACGGGACGGGCCAGACCGAGAACGCGCTGTTCGTCGACGGCCGCCTGCACAAGCTGCACGACGACCTCGCCTGGACCTACGACCGTGCTGACTGGACCGCCCCCTGGCGGATCCGCGGTCCGGGCGTGGAGGTCACGATGGCCCCGTTCCACGAGCGCGCGGAGCGCACCAACCTGGTGCTGGTCGCCTCGGAGATCCATCAGTGCTTCGGGCGGTTCACCGGCTGGGTCCTGGACGGCAACCGCGAGCGCGTCCCCGTCGACGGCCTGCTCGGGTGGGCCGAGGAGGCGCACAACCGCTGGTAGCCCCCACCGAGCGGGGCGACGTGAGTGCGGCGCGACGGCGGCCCCCCGGCGTAGGGTCCCGCTCGTGATCGGCCTGCTGCGCACCCATCTCGCCCCGTACCGCCGCGCCCTGGCGATCGTCGTCGCCCTGCTCGTCGTGCAGGTGCTGGGCAGCCTCTACCTGCCCGAGCTCAATGCCGACATCATCAACAACGGGGTCGCCAAGGGCGACACGGGCTACATCATCCGCGTGGGCGGCTGGATGCTGCTCGTCTCGCTGGTCGTGGCCGCGGCGTCCATCGCCGGGGTCTACTACGCCTCCCGCACCGCGATGTCGGTCGGTCGCGACATCCGCTCGCGGCTCTTCACGACCGTGCAGACGTTCTCGCTGCGCGAGATGAACACCCTTGGCGCGCCCTCGTTGATCACGCGCAACACCAACGACGTGCAGCAGGTGCAGATGTTCGCGCAGGTGGCGCTCACGATCATGATCACCGCGCCGCTCATGGCGGTCGGCGCGTTCTTCATGGCGATCCGGCAGGACGGCCCGCTGTCACTGCTGCTGCTCGTCATCGTGCCGGTGATGATCGTGCTCATCGGTTCGATCATGGTGCGCGCCGTGCCGCTGTTCCGGGCGATGCAGGTCAAGATCGACCGGATCAACCTGATCCTGCGGGAGAACCTCACCGGCATCCGGGTCATCAGGGCGTTCGTGCGCACCGAGCACGAGGAGGCCCGGTTCGCCGGCGCCAACGACGACCTCACGGCGACGACCCTGAAGGTCAACCGGATCTTCGCGCTGCTCATGCCGGCGCTCATGCTGGTCATGAACCTCTCCAGCGTCGCCGTCGTCTGGTTCGGCGGGCACCGTGTCGCCTCCGGGGAGATGCCGGTGGGCAACCTCATGGCGTTCCTGGCCTACCTCATGCAGGTGCTCATGAGCGTCATGATGGCCACGATGGTGCTGGTGATGTGGCCGCGGGCCGCAGCCTCGTCCGAGCGCATCAACGAGGTGCTCGCCGTGGAGCCGGCCATCCACGACCCCGCCGTCGCCGAGCCCGCCCAGGCCGCGCGGCGGGGCACCGTCGAGTTCCGCGACGTCGAGTTCCGCTACCCCGGTGCGGCGGACCCGGTGCTCGCCGGCATCTCGTTCGTGGCCCGGCCTGGCCAGACCACCGCGATCATCGGGTCGACCGGCTCGGGCAAGTCCACCCTGATCAACCTGGTGCCTCGGCTGTACGACGTGACCGGGGGCGCGGTGCTCGTCGACGGCGTCGACGTGCGCGACCGGGCGCGCGACGCCCTGTGGGCCTCGATCGGCCTGGTGCCGCAGAAGGCGTTCCTGTTCTCCGGCACGATCGCGGACAACCTGCGGTTCGGGGCGTCGGACGCGAGCGACGACGAGCTCTGGCGAGCGCTGGAGATCGCCCAGGGGGCGGACTTCGTGCGTGCCCTGCCGGAGGGCCTCGAGGCGCCGATCGAGCAGGGCGGCGCGAACGTCTCGGGCGGCCAGCGCCAGCGCCTGGCGATCGCCCGGGCGCTCGTGCGCCAGCCGGCGGTCTACATCTTCGACGACTCCTTCTCCGCCCTCGACTACGCCACCGACGCCCGGCTGCGCGCGGCCCTGCGGGGACCGACCCGGGAGTCGTGCGTGATCGTGGTCGCCCAGCGGGTCGCCACGATCCGCCATGCCGATCAGATCCTCGTGCTCGACGAGGGCCAGCTCGTCGGGGTCGGGACGCACGAGGCGCTCATGGCCGACTGCCCGACCTACGCCGAGATCGTGCTGTCGCAGCTCTCCGCGGAGGAGGCGGCATGAGCGCCGGCGCGGCGATGGCCGGCGGGCGGCCGGGCGGTCCCGGAGGGCCCGGCGGACCGGGTCGCCCCGGTGGGCCGGGTGGCCCGGGCGGTGGTGGACCGATGGGCGGGCTCATGGTGCCCACCCAGAAGTCCGCGGACTTCCGCGGCACGGTTCGCCGGCTCGGCGCGCGGCTGCGCCCGGACCGTCTGTCGATCGTCGTCGTCGTGATGATGAGTATCGGCTCGGTGTTCCTCGCGGTGCTCGGCCCCAAGCTCCTGGGCAACGCGACCACCATGGTCTTCGACGGCTACATCGGCTCCCAGCTGCCCGCCGGGGTGCCGCTGCAGGTGATCGTCGACGAGCTGCGGGCCTCGGGCCAGACCGCGCAGGCCGACATGCTCAGCGCGATGGACGTCGTGCCCGGCCAGGGCGTGGACTTCACCGCCCTGGCGCAGCTGCTCACCCTCGTGACGGTGCTCTACCTCGTCTCGTCGATGCTCAGCTGGGCCGCCGCGTACATCATGGCGGGGGTCACCCAGCGCACGATCTTCGAGCTGCGGGCCGAGGTCGACCGCAAGATCGGCCGCCTGCCGCTGCAGTACTTCGACCAGCACCCCCGCGGGGACCTGCTCTCCCGCGTGACCAACGACATCGACAACGTCTCCAACACGCTGCAGCAGGTGCTCACCACGCTCATCACGTCGGTGCTCACGGTCATCGGGGTGCTGGGCATCATGTTCTGGATGTCGCCGCTGCTGGCGGTCATCGCCCTGCTCACGGTGCCCCTGTCGTTCCTCGTCACGATGCTCATCGCCAAGCGCTCGCAGAAGCAGTTCGTGGCGCAGTGGGAGTGGACCGGCCAGCTCAACGGCCACGTCGAGCAGATGTACACCGGCCACGACCTGGTCAAGGTGTTCGGCCACTCCGGCCGCGCGGTCGCGGAGTTCGACGAGCTCAACGAGCGCATGTACGAGGCCAGCTTCAGGGCTCAGTTCGTCTCCGGGATCATCCAGCCGGCGATGATGTTCATCTCGAACCTCAACTACGTGCTCATCTCCGTCATCGGCGGCCTTCAGGTGGCCTCGGGCGCCATGCCGCTCGGTGACGTGCAGGCGTTCATCCAGTACGCGCGGCAGTTCCAGATGCCGATCACGCAGATCGCCGCGGTGGTCAACCTCATGCAGTCCGGGGTGGCCTCCGCCGAGCGCGTGTTCGAGTTCCTCGACGCGCAGGACGAGTCGCCGGACCCCGACCCCGCGGCGATGCCCGAGCCGGTGCGCGGCCGCGTGGAGTTCCAGGACGTCGCCTTCCAGTACGTGCCGGAGAAGCCGCTCATCCGCGACCTCGACCTGGTGGTGGAGCCGGGGGAGTCCTGCGCCATCGTCGGGCCCACCGGCGCAGGCAAGACCACGCTGGTCAACCTGCTCATGCGGTTCTACGACGTCGACGCCGGGCGCATCCTGCTCGACGGCGTGGAGACCCGGGCGATGAGCCGCGACGGGTTGCGCGACCTGTTCGGGATGGTGCTGCAGGACACGTGGCTGTTCAGCGGCACCATCCGCGAGAACATCGCCTACGGGGCGGCGGATGCCACCGAGGAGCAGATCATGGTGGCCGCGCGGGCGGCGTACGTGGACCATTTCGTGCGGACGCTGCCCGACGGGTACGACACGGTGCTCGACGACTCGGGGTCGAACGTGTCGGCCGGCGAGAAGCAGCTGATCACGATCGCGCGGGCGTTCCTGAGCGACCCCGCGATCCTCATCCTCGACGAGGCGACCTCGTCCGTGGACACGCGGACCGAGCTGCTCGTGCAGAAGGCGATGGCCCGGCTGCGCGAGGGTCGCACCTCGTTCGTGATCGCCCACCGGTTGAGCACGATCCGCGACGCGGACACCATCCTCGTCATGGAGGACGGCGCCATCGTCGAGAAGGGCAACCACCAGGAGCTCATCGCTGCCGGCGGCGCGTACGCGCGGCTGTACCAGTCGCAGTTCGCCGGGGCGATCGCACCATAGCCGCGGACCGGCGCCGGCCTCAGGGGCCGCTGGTGAGCAGGTCCTCGCCCGTGACCGCGAAGCGCGCGATCGTCGGGTCGGAACTGGTGCTCAGGTCGACCAGGATCCGGGTCGTCGGCGGATCGCCCGGCGTGACGACCAGCAGGCGGCCGTCGTCGGCCGCGATCCAGTCGAACGTGGGGGCCCAGAACGCGGCGTGCATGCCGTAGTTGTAGGGGTGCGGTCCAGTAGCCGCCAGGAGGGTGCGTTCGGCCCCGGTGGACGACGTCAGCGTCACCGTGACCCTGCCGGACTCCGGGTCCGAGGTGTGAGCCACGGTGTCACCGCTCGGGCTGGTCGTCGGCCGGGTCCCGGCCGGGGGCGTCGTCGGCAGCTCCGCGGCCGGAACCTGCTCGACCTCACCGGTCCGCGTGTCGACGAGCAGCTGGGACGCCACCACGAGGTCGCCCCCGGGCCTCTTGCCGTCCTGACCACCCTCGATCCACGGCATCCGCAGCACCGTGACCTCGAGGCGTCCGTCGTCGCGCCAGGCCAGGGCTGTGCCCGCCTGCTTGCCCAGCGCCTCGACCACCGCGACGGTGTCCTGCGGCAGGCAGGTCACCTGCCGGTCCGGCTGGCCCGCCGCCGCGCGGATGCGCACGCAGTTCGCCCCGTCGGTGTAGGCGACCGTGCCGTGCAGCGACGGGTCCGGTGACTGCGCCAGGGAGGGGAACGCCGGCGTGCCGGTGGTCAGGTCGCGCACGACGGCGACCGTGAGGACGGCCAGCCCGGCGACGACGGCGACCGACAGGGCCAGCAGGATCCACACCCAGGTGGGGGGCCGGTGGCCCGGGCCCCGGACAGGGGCAGCGGTCATGGTCATGGCGCCCACCTCCTCGGCGGTGGCCGCCGTCGTCGCTGGCCGCCCAGCCGGGGGCCCCGCTGGTTCCATCGTCCTGCGCGGGGCGCCGGCCACAAGGGCAGGAGGTCCCAGCGCCGTGCGTCCTGCCCAGCCGCCCCCGACCGGTCCGTCGAATGGCCCTCGTCCTGCGCGGATCCGCCACGCGGGGACCGCAGGGCGGCGGTCGACCGGCGTGGGCGCGCCGGGGCAGCTAGCTCCGGCCGTCAGCCTCGGGCGCCGGCTTGGTGCCGCTGCTCGGCGGCACCACGTGGGCCGTGCCGCGCTCGAGGTCGATCCGGGTGCGCGGTGGCGCGCCGTCCTCCGCCTGGTCGGCCATGAGGGCCTCGTGGGCACGCTGCTCGAGCTCGTGGCGCTTCGAGGGGTAGAGGGCCTGCTGCAGCAGGTCGAAGCCGGTCGAGGCCATGATCGCGCCGGGCTGCTGGGTGCGCTTGCGCCGGGCCATGGCCAGCTCGACCATCCCGAGCGCGAACAGGGCGATCACCAGCAGCGGCAGCGTCATCCCCAGCAGGAAGCCCATGAGCCCTCCCTCCGGGCGTGCTGCGCGTGGCAGTGGGTCCAGCGGCCACGTCGGAACGCGGTGTGCCCCCGTGAACCCAGTGTGCCCCCGTCCAGGGCCCGCCGTCACCCACCCCCGTGGCGTGAGCCGTGGCACGCTGGCGCCCATGCGGATCCTGGTCGTCGGTGGCACGCGGTTCGTCGGGCGGCACCTCGTGGCAGCGGTGCTCGCGCGCGGCCACCAGGTGACGGTGCTGCACCGCGGCGTGGGGTGCACGGGGGCCGCTGGGGTCGAGCACCTGCACGCCGACCGCGACGCGGACCTCGGCGTGCTGGCCGGGCGCACCTGGGATGCCACGGTCGACACGTGCGCCTACCTCCCGCGGCAGGTCAGCCTGCTCGCCGACGCGCTGGGGGACCGTGGCGGCCGCTACGCCCTGGTCTCCACCGTCTCGGTCTACGCCGACGTCGCGGGGCCCGGCCTGGACGAGCAGGCGCCAGTGGTGGCCCCCGCGGGGCTCGACGGCTCCGCCCCGGCCGTCGACATGCTCACCTACGGCGCCCTGAAGGTCGGCTGCGAGCAGGTCGCGGCCCAGCGCTTCGCCGGTGCGCTGCTCGTGGTGCGCCCGACCTTCATCGTGGGCCCCTACGACCACACTGCCCGGTTCCCGTACTGGGTCGCCCGCCTGGCCCGCGGTGGCGAGGTGCTCGCCCC
>DASVBK010000026.1:0-13623 GCA_036375875.1 Candidatus Nanopelagicales bacterium | reverse complement strand
GGTGTCATGGCCCTCGTGGGGGGCAGCTCCGGGCGTCGGGCGGCCCTGCACGGGGTGGCCTCCATCGCCATGGCCTCCGCGCTGGCGAACCAGCCGCTCAAGCGCCTCACCCGCCGCCGCCGGCCGGACCGGGACTCAGCGCTCGTCCCCGAGGCGCGCCGGGTGCCGATGCCCACCTCCACGTCGTTCCCGTCGGGGCACTCCGCCTCGGCCTTCGCCTTCGCCCAGGGGGTCGGGCACACGCAGCCAGCCCTGGGGGCGGCGCTCCGACTGGCGGCGGTCACCGTGGCCTACTCGCGGGTGCACGCCGGCGTGCACTACCCGGGGGACGTGCTGGTCGGCACGCTCACCGGCGTGGCCTGCGGCGAGGCAGCGCCGCGGGTGCTCGACGCGGTGGCGCGGCGCGTCGAGGGCTGAGGCGGCTCCTCACGCCCCCGGGACGCCCGGGTCGAGCACACGCAGCATCCGGTGGTTGCCCAGCGTGTTGGGCTTGACCCGTTCGAGGTCCAGGAACTCCGCGACGCCCTCGTCGTAGGACTGCAGCAGCTGTGCGTACACCTCGGGCGTCACGGGGGCGCCGTCGATCTCCACGAAGCCCGAGCCCGCGAAGAAGTTCGTCTCGAACGTCAGGCAGAACACCCGGGCGACGCCCAGCGCGCGTGCCCGCTCCAGCAGCGCCTCGACCATCGCCCGGCCGATCCCCGCGCCCGTCACCGCAGGGTCCACCGCCAGCGTGCGCAGCTCACCGAGGTCCTCCCACAGCACGTGCAGGGCCCCACAGCCGACCACGACGCCGTCAACCTCCGCCACCAGGAAGTCCGGGACGTCCTCGTAGAGGGTCACCGTCGCCTTCGACAGGATGATCCGCCGCGCCGCGTACAGGTCGACCAGCGCGCGGATCCGCGCCACGTCGGAGGTCCGGGCAGGGCGGATCAGCAGGTCCACGACGCCGAACCCTACGCGCGGCTACCGAGGACGGGCTGGCACGTGCACGATCGTCCGCGGCTCGGCCACCTCGGGCCCGTCGAGGTAGGCCTCCCACGGCGGTGCGGCGAATTCCCAGTCGTGCTCGGCGAGCCACGCCTCCGCGGCGTGGTACGCGGCCGCGACCTGGTCGTACGGGCCGCGGTGCAGCACCGTGAGGACGGGGCCACCGGGCAGCTCGGCCACCTCCACGCGACCGATCGGACGGACCGGCCCGGTGACCGGGAAGCCTGCCTCGATGCGGAAGCCGTCCTCCATCGGCTCGTAGCGGGCGATGGGAGGACCGGCGGGCTGCACGCCCTGGGCGCCGATGGTGCCCATCACCTCCCCGAAGGCGCCGCCGAGGAACCCGGCGATGCCATCGTGTGCCACCTCCCCGCGGACGATGGCGACGGCCTGCGGCTCCAGCTCGATGCGCTCCACGTGGTACTCCATGCCTGCACCCTTCCAAGGCGGGGGCGGGGAGTCGAGCCGGCGACCGCGGTGCCGCAGGGGCAGCCCGACTTGACCCTTCCCGAACATCCGCGGGACCTTCGGCCCTGCCCGCCGGGAGGATGATGCTGGCATCGGCTGACGGGGACGGGTGAAGGAGGCGACGCCATGCGGCGGACGATGGCAGCGGTGCTCGGCGGCGTCACCCTCGCCGGCGCCGTGGGACTCGGGATGGCAGCAGCGGCGACCGATGCCGGCCCCGGGGGTCGCCTGGCGCAGGTGCTGGGCCAGCTCGTGGACCAGGGCACCATCACCCAGGAGCAGGCAGACTCCGTCGGGCGAGCCCTCGCCGAGGCGCGAGCCGGGGATCGCGCGGAGCTCCAGGCGCGTGCGGCGGAGCACCGTGCCGAGCTGGACGCGCTGCTGCAGCGCACGATCGGCAAGGACCTCGACGAGGTGCGCGCGGCCGTGGTCGCCGGGACGACGCTCAAGGAGCTCGCGGGTGATCAGGCTGACGAGCTCGCCGACGGCCTGGTCGCGCTGGTCGAGGAGCACGGCGCCGATGCCGTCGCCGATGGCCGGCTCACGCAGGCGCAGGCCGATGCCATGGTGACGCGCGCTCGTGAGCGGGCCGATGCGTGGCTGGCCGGGGACACGAGCGGGCCGGGGGGCGGCCTGCTGGGCATGCTGGCCGGTCCCGGGGCCGGGATGGGACCGGGTGGCATGGGGCCCGGTGGCATGGGCGCGGGAGGCATGGGCGGCGGGCCGGGCTCGATGATGGGCGGACGCATGCACGGTGGCACGGGCGGTCCCTGGTGGGACGACGACGACCAGGCGCCCAGCAGCGGTGCGGCATCGGTCACCTCAACGACCGGGGCCTGAGGCAGCGCACCTCCCCAGTCGCTTCTGCGTGACCGCGGGGCGGCCCCGCTGACGTGGTCCCCGCGCGTCAGCTGGAGCCGGTCGACCCGGCCGCAGTGCCCGTCGCGGCCGCCGCCGGCGGTCGCACCCGCACCGCATCCTCGATGCGCGGCACGATGGTGAGGTCCTCGGCCACCCCCGTGGCCTGGACCATCGCCAGCGCGTCGTCGGACAGCTCGGTGAGCACCAGCACGCCGCCGCCGCCCCGCTGCTCGCGGCCGAGCTCGGCCAGCGTCTGCGCCCCGGTGTAGTCGATGTCCTCCATGGCGGCGCAGTCGAGCACGAGCACACGGATCGGTGCGGTCGCCTGCGCGAGGAGCTCGCGGACGTGCTCGCCGAAATAGGTGGCGTTGGCGAAGAACAGCGGCGCGCTGAACCGGAACACCAGCACGTCGTCCAGTGCGCCCGGCGGCAGCTCGCCCCGGAGCACGAGCCGGGGCGCCAGCCGCGAGGCGACGTCGCCGTTCTCGACGAGCACCTCGGAGTGCGGGTGGTACTGCCGTCGCAACCGGTCGATGAGCGCCACGACGATCGCCAGCAGGATGCCCTGCTCCACGCCCACGAACGCGACCACGAGGAGCGTGAGCATCGCGACCAGGAACTCCGGCATGCTGGAACGGCGCACCTCCTGCAGGGTGGCCCACTTGATGAGCAGGATGCCGATGGTGAAGACCACGGCGTCGAGCACAGCCGAGGGGATGTACTCGAACAGCCCCGTGAGGAACAGCAGCACCAGGCCGACGACGACGGCCATCACGATGTTGATCAGCTGCGAGCTGCTGTGCGCACCGTCGCCCGCCGCGGTGCGCGGCGGTGAGCCGTTGATCGCGAACCCACCGGTGAAGGCGCTGCCGAGGTTGGCCATGGACAAGCCCGCCATGTCCTGGCGCACGCTCACCGGGTAGTGGTTCTTCAGGGAGAAGCTGCGGGCGACGGCGGCGCTCTGGGCGAGGATCACGATGGCGATCGAGGCGGCGGTGCCCGCCATGCGGGCGATCTCGCCGGAGGCGAACGTCGGCACCGTGAACGACGGCAGGCCGGCAGGGATGCTGCCGACCATGGCCACGCCCTTGCTCGAGGCATCGATGAGCACGCCGACCACGCTGAGCAGCACGAGGGCCACCAGGGCCGCGGGCAGCTTGGGGAGCTTCTTCTCAACGAGCAGCATGACGATGACCGTGCCGAAGCCGAGGGCAGCCGAGGTGGTGTTCGTCGACCCCAGGTTGGTCACGGTCTCGGTGAGCTTGTCCCACGTGGTGCCGCTGGCCGAGATGCCGAGCATCGAGGGCAGGTTGCCGATGATGAGCGAGACGCCGACGCCGGAGAGGAACCCGGCGAGCACCGGCGTGGAGATCAGGTCGGCGAGGAAGTCCAGTCGCAGCAGCACGATGAGCAGCAGGAACAGCGCGGTGAGGATGCCCAGCACCCCCACCGCGGACATGTACTGGGTGCTGCCGGCCGTCGCGACCGCTCCCGCACCGGCCGCCACGAGCGCCGCGGTCGCCGAGTCGGCGCCCACCACCAGCTGGCGCGAGGAGCCGATGAGCGCGAACAGCAGCGCCGGCAGCAGGGCGCAGTACAGGCCCGCCTGGATCGGCATCCCGGCGATCTTCGCGTAGCCGAGGCTCTCCGGGATGCAGATGGCGGCCACCGTGATGCCCGCGATGATGTCGTACCGCGGGTTCATGTGCCTCAGGCCGTCGAACAGCTTCATGCGATGCCCTCCTCGGTGACGCTGCGGCTGGCGCCCCCGCCCTCCAGGTGGGATTGCTCGATCCTGCCCTCGTCGATCGCGGCGACGAAGGCCGCGTAGTCGCGCTCGTTCTGGTCGGCGTAGGTCACGGCGAACTCCTCCATCGCCCGGCCGAAGGCACCGCCACCGCCGATGTACGCGGCGATGGCGTGCCGGTCGCTGCTGCGGGCATGGGCGCGCGCAAGGGTCCAGCCGCACATCCGCGCGTACATGCCCATGCCGATGTCGTCCATCCGGTCGAGGTCGGCGGACGTCTTCCAGTCCCACATCTGGCGCACGTAGAAGTCCCGGTCGACGCCGTCGAGCCCAGTGGCCCGCGTCCAGCCCAGCAGCGGGTCGCTGGCCGCCTGCATGAGCCGCTGCCCCTCCACCACGCGCTGGCCGTGCTGGTCGTAGCGGCTCGGCTCGGTCACCGAGGCCAGCACCGAGGGTGCGGCCTCCTTGAGCTGGAGCACGAGGTCGTCGGACGGGTCGTCCTTGGCCACGAGCAGCACGATCCAGCACCGCGTGCCCACGGACCCCACGCCCACCACCTTGCGGGCCACGTCCACGATCCGGTAGCCAGACAGCAGCAGCTGGCGGTCGTCGCTGAGGGTCGTGCGGTATGAGGCGAACACGCGCTCCGAGAACTCGCGGATCAGCTCCTCCGGCATCCCGGTCAGCTCGTGGGCCGGCACCACGAACGGGGGTTGGCTCACGATCGCCAGTTCGCCGTTGGCGGCCACCCGGGTGTATCGCGAGACGGCTCGGGCGCTGGTCTTGGTGCGGCCCTTGTCCATGAGACGGCGGAACCTCTCCACCCGCGCCGGCTCCACGGTCGAGCCCCAGCGCTGGATGATCTCGCCGGCCTCGATGCGCGCGTACCAGACCTCGAGCCGCCCCATGCGGGAGAAGCCCGACATGGCCGAGGCGTAGGTGCTGGCGACCAGCCCGACGACGGTGCGCCGCTGCGCGGGCGTGAACCCGTTGTGGCGGCCGGCGATCTCGAAGCTGGCCACGAGGCGCTTGACGTCCCACTCGAACGGGCCCGGCAGCGTCTCGTCGAAGTCGTTGAGGTCGAAGACCAGGTTTCGCTCAGCCGAGGCGAAGCCCCCGAAGTTCGCCAGGTGCGCGTCACCGGCGAGCTGCGCGATGAGGCCGGTGTTCGGCCTGGTGCCCAGGTCCTCGGCCATGATCGCGGCCGCTCCGCGGTAGAACGTGAACGGCGAGACCGCCATCCGCTCGTGGCGCAGCGGCACCAGCTCGGGGACCCGGCTGTGCTCCTGCCCCACGAGGATGTCCACCGGATCACGCCGGTCGGCCGCGGGCTCCCACGCGCCCAGCTGCTCGCGTGGCATCCGGTCGCGCGCCGCCCGGCCCAGCTCCCAGTGCTCGGTGGCGCCCTCGCGGTCCACGCCCCACCTCGGTGCTGAGGAGTTCTCCACGGATGCTGCCCGGACCTTCTTGCGGTCACCGCCGCTCTTCTTGCCCATGCTCGGCCTCCTTGTCGACCGGAGGGTACCGAACGGTTGCAACTCCGCAGGGGCAACGACCCGGCAGGAGCGAGGCGGGCTGCCCGCTGACCGCCCACAGCGCGATCGCACCGTCCGACCGTGGGCGGTACGCCGGCAGGCGATGTCTCGCAGGGGCGAGCCTCAGGCGGGGGCGTTCTTCGCGTGGATGAGGTCCAGCCCGATGAGGGTCAGGTCGGGCTCGTGGTGGGTGATCGTCGCTGATTCCGCGATCACGATCGGAGCCAGGCCCCCGGTGGCGACGACCGCCGTCACCGAGCCGCCGAGCTCGGCGATGATCCGCGTGACGAGGCCGTCCACCTGGCCGGCGAACCCGTACAGCGCGCCGGACTGCAGCGCCTCCACGGTGTTCTTGCCGATCACCGAGCGCGGCCGCACGAGCTCCACCTTGCGCAGCTGGGCCGCGCGTGAGGCCAGCGCGTCCAGCGAGATCTCGATGCCGGGCGCCAGCGCGCCGCCCAGGAACTCACCCCTGGCGCTCACCACGTCGAGGTTCGTCGAGGTGCCGAAGTCCACGACGATGGCCGGGCCCCCGAACAGGTGGTGGGTCGCCAGCGTGTTCACGATGCGGTCAGCACCCACCTCCTTGGGGTTGTCGGTGAGCAGCGGCACCCCGGTCTTCACGCCCGGCTCGACGATGACCGTCGGGACGTGGCTCCAGTACCGGGCGAACATCGCGCGCATCTCGCGCAGCACGGAGGGCACCGTCGAGCACAGCGCGATGCCGGTGACCTCCGGGACCTCGGTGAGCAGGCCGCGGAAGGTCAGCGCCATCTCGTCAGCGGTGCCCCGCGCATGCGTCGTGATCCGCCACGAGTGGGCCAGGACGTGGTCCTCGAAGAGGCCCAGCACGGTGTTGGTGTTGCCGACGTCGACGGCCAGCAGCATGGGTCAGCCCTCCACGGGTCGCAGGTCGGCGCCGAGGTCGAGGATGGCCGCCGAGTGGGTGAGTGCGCCGACGGCCAGGAAGTCCACGCCGGTCTCGGCGTACGAGCGCGCCACGGGCAGCGACAGGCCGCCGGAGGACTCCAGCTGGCAGCGCCCGGCCACCAGCGCGACGGCCGCAGCGGTCTGCTCGGGGCTGAAGTTGTCCAGCAGCACGAGGTCGGCACCGGCCCCGACGACCTCGGCCAGCTGCGCCAGCGAGTCCACCTCGACCTCGACGGGGACGCCGGGGAACCGCTCGCGCACCGCCCGGAACGCCTGCGCGACGCCGCCGGCGGCCACCACGTGGTTGTCCTTGACCAGGGCCGCGTCCCACAGGCCCATGCGGTGGTTCACCCCGCCGCCGCAGCGCACCGCGTACTTCTCAAGTGCCCGCAGGCCCGGGGTGGTCTTGCGGGTGTCGCGCACCCGCGCGCCGGTGCCGGCCAGCGCCTGCGCCCACGCCGCGGTCGCGGTGGCCACGCCCGACAGGTGGCACAGCAGGTTCAGCGCCGTGCGCTCGCCGACCAGCAGGGCGCGGGTGGGGCCGGTCACCGTGAGCACGACGTCACCGCGCCGGACGTGGGCGCCGTCAGGTTGCGGGATGGTGACGGCGCACTGCCCGTCGGCGGCCAGCTCGAAGACGCGACCGGCGACCGGCACCCCGGCGATCACGCCCGGCGCCCGGGCCACGAGGTCGAGGGTCGCTCGCTGTGCCTCGGGCACGGTGGCCACGGAGGTGACGTCGACGCCACCGCCGAGGTCCTCGGCGAGGGTCGCGCGGATGAGTGCGTCGACGGCGGCCGGATCGAGGCCGGCTGCGGTGAGCGCCTCGTCGAGTGCCATGCGGAGCTCCTGGTCGGCGGGTGGGATGGGGGCGTTGGGATGGGGTTGGGGCGGAACGGTCGGGGCCTCAGGTGCCGGGCGTGCGGGAGTCGTGCGGGGGCACGGGCTCCTGGCGGGTGCGGATGGTGCCGTCGGCATCGGCGCTGGCGACCAGGCGCACCCGCCAGCGGGCATCGTCGACCTTGGGGAAGTCCTCGCGCCAGTGTGACCCCCGGGTCTCCTCGCGAGCCAGGGCGTGGGCGGCGAGCACCGAGGCGACGGCGTGCAGGTTCGTCGCCTCCCAGTCCTCGGTGCTGCGGCCGTGCGGCAGGTCGCCGACCACGAGCCGGTGCAGGCCTGCGATGGCCTGCCGCATGGACGCCGCACTGCGCAGCACGCCCACCCCGTCGGTCATCAGCTGCTGCATCGGCCGTCGGTCGGCCGCGGCGACCAGCCCCGGATGCGCCGGCCGGGCGACCGGCTCGCGGCGCTCGGGCAGGCCCGCGGCGATGGCCGCCACGATCCGCTCCGGGAACACCAGGCCCTCGAGCAGCGAGTTCGAGGCCAGCCGGTTGGCTCCGTGCACCCCTGTGCAGGCGACCTCGCCGGCGGCGTAGAGCCCGGTGATGCTGGCCCGGCCGTCCAGGTCGGTGCGCACGCCACCCGAGGCGTAGTGCTGGGCGGGGGCGACCGGGATCAGGTCCCGGGCTGGGTCGATGCCGTGCCGGCGGCAGGACTCCAGGATGGTGGGGAAGCGGGTCTGCCAGCGCTCGCCGAGGGCCCGGGCGTCGAGCCACATGTGCGGCCGGCCCTGCTCGCGCATCCGGCGCATGATCGCCTTGGCGACCACGTCGCGCGGGGCGAGGTCGGCCAGCGGGTGCTGGCCCAGCATGAACCGCACGCCGGCGTCGTCGACGAGGAACGCCCCCTCGCCGCGGACCGCCTCGCTCACCAGCGGCTGCTGGCCCATCGAGTCCGGCCCGAGGTACATCACCGTCGGGTGGAACTGCACGAACTCCAGGTCCGCCACGTCCGCACCCGCACGCAGTGCCAGCGCGACGCCGTCACCGGTGGCCACCGCTGGGTTCGTGGTCTGGGCGAAGACCTGGCCGAGGCCACCGGTGGCCAGCACCACGACCGGGGCGAGCACGGCCCCGACGCCGTCGCGCTGGCCCTCGCCGATCACGTGGAGCGTGATCCCCTGCACCGCGCCGCGCTCGTCGAGGAGCAGGTCCAGGGCCAGCGCGTGCTCGACCAGCTCGATGCCCGGGTCGTCGGCGATCGCGGCCACCAGCGCGCGGAAGATCTCGGCACCGGTGGCATCCCCGCCGGCGTGCGCGATCCGGTCGCGCAGGTGCCCGCCCTCGCGGGTCAGCGCGATGTCTCCGGAGGTGTCGTGGTCGAACCGGGCGCCGACGCGGATCAGGTTGCGCACCGAGGCGGGCCCGCTGGTGCACAGCACGTGGACCGCCGCCGGGTCGCACAGGCCCGCGCCGGCGACGAGGGTGTCGCGCTCGTGGTCCGCGGGCGAGTCGTCGGCGGCCAGCGCGGCCGCGATCCCGCCCTGCGCCCACCGGGTCGAACCCTCCTCGACGTAGGACTTGGTGACGATGAGGACCCGGTGGCCGAGCCGGCGGATGTTGAGCGCCAGCGACAGCCCCGCGACGCCGGAGCCGATGACGATGACGTCAGCGCTGGTCGTCCAGCCGGGCTCCGGTGCGGCCAGGGTGGTGGGGATGATCAGCGGACCGGGTGGCAGCGCCGCGGAAGGCTGGGCCGGGTCGCTGCTCATCGGTGCAGGGTGAGCGGCGTGTTGTCGATGAGCCGGGTGCGCCCGACCCGGGTCGCCAGGAGCAGCCGGGCGGAGCCCTCGTCGGGCGCCGGGCCCAGCTCGGGGTCCGTGAGTGCGACGTAGTCCGGCGTGAGGCCCACGCGCATGAGCTCGAGCTCCGCAGCCCCCACCACCGCGTCGGCCGAGCGACCCAGGTCGGCGGCGGTCACCCCAGCTGCCAGCGCGGCCGGCACGGCTGAGGCGAGCTCGCGCTCCTGGGGGCTGAGGTAGCGGTTGCGGCTCGAGCGGGCCAGGCCGTCGGCCTCCCGGACGGTGGGCACCGCGTGGACGCGCACCGGCAGGTCGAGGTCGCTGACCATGCGGCGGATGAGGGTCAGCTGCTGGAAGTCCTTCTCGCCGAAGAACGTGGCCTCCGGCTTCGTGAGGTGCAGCAGCTTGCACACCACGGTGAGCACGCCCGAGAAGTGGCCCGGACGCACCGACCCCTCGAGGATCGAGCCGAGGGCGCCGGGGTCGACCCGCACCTCGGGGTCGCCGCCTGGGTAGAGCACCTCGCGGGGTGGGGCGAACACCAGGTCGACGTCCTCCGCGGCGCACAGCTCCACGTCGTCCTTGAGGGTGCGGGGGTAGCGCGCGAGGTCCTCGCCCGGGCCGAACTGCAGCGGGTTGACGAAGATCGTGACCGTGACGTGACCGCGCGGCCCGACCTCGCTGCGCGCCGCGCGGATCAGGGCCAGGTGCCCCTCGTGCAGCGCGCCCATCGTGTAGACCGCGGCGCGCGAGGCCCGCGCCGAGCGGACCGGCGGCGGGCGCAGCGCGGCGTACGCCTCCTCGAGGGACTCCCGCGTGCGCACGACGCGCATCACCGGGGGTGGCCCCACGGGTGCCTCCGTGCCGGTCATGTCCGCTGCCTCCTCATTCGCGCCCCGACCCTAATGCTCGGACCCGCCGTGCAGCGCGCCCGGGCGCAGGCCCGAGCGGGTCGGGTGGCGGGGCGGCCGGGGTGGGGTGGTGGTTGGCCCGTCGCAGCGATCCGCCGAGCGTGCGAGGCAGGTCAGGGGTCAGCGCAGCACGTCGAGCAGGGCCTCGGCGGCGGCGAGATCGAGGCGCCCGGCGGCGAGGGCGCGATCCGCGGTGAGCCGGGCGAGGGCGACGTAGGCCGCTCGCGCCTCGGGCGCGGCCTCGGAGAGGGCCTCCAGGTGCGCCTCGACGGTCCGCGCGTCGCCGCGGGCGACCGGGCCGGTCAACGCCTCGTCGCCCAGGCGCAGCACGTTGTCCAGCGCCGCGGTGAGCAGCGGGCGCACGAGGGCCGCGGGCTCCTCGATGCCGGCCGTGCCGAGCAGGTCGAGGGTCTGGGCCACGAGCGTGACGAGGTGGTTCGCACCGTTGGCCAGGGCGGCGTGGTAGAGCGGCCGGGCCTCCTCGGGCACCCACACCGGGTCGCCGCCCATCTCCACGACGAGCGCCTCGGCCACGGGCCGCAGCACCGGCGGCGCGGTCACCCCGAAGGGGCAGCCGGACAGCCGCTCCCGGTCGGCGCTGGAGCCGGTGAAGGTCATGACCGGGTGCAGCGCCATGGGCAGGGCCCCCACGCGCGTCGCGGGCTCCAGCACGCCCACGCCATAGCGACCCGAGGCGTGCACGAGGAACTGGCCCGGGGTCACCGCCCCGGTCTCAGCCAGACCGGTCACCAGCCCGCCCAGCACGTCGTCGGGCACGGTGAGCAGCACCAGGTCGGCGGCGTCCATGACCTCGGCAGCGGTGAGCAGCGGCGTGCCGGGGAGCAGCTCCGCGACGCGGCGGCGCGAGCGGGCCGAGACCGCGTGGGCGCCGACCAGCGGATGGCCGGCGCGCGCGAGGGCGGCAGCCATCGGGGCCCCGGCGCGGCCCACGCCGATGACCCCGACCGAGAGTCGGGGCGCCGCCGCGCGAGCCACCATGGGCCGAGCCTGCCATCCAAGGACGGGCGGCTGCCCGCCGGGTGCACGGCTGGGTCTCCGCGCGGTCCCGGCCGGTCCGCGCACCCCGGTGAGCGCGGCCCGGCGGCGGAGGCTCAGGCCGGCTGGCCGGGGGGCGCGGAGTCCACCGCTGGCGGGGCGCCGGTTGCCTCGGAGGCTGCGAGCGTCGGGCGTGGTCCTGCCATCCACCGCTCCTGCGGCGCGCTGCCCCGGGCCGATGCCGCACGCAGCAGCTGGGCCTCGGCGATGGCCCGCGCCTGCCCGGCCTCGCGGTGCAGCGCCACGACCGTGACAGGGCCCGGGGTGCTGTCGACCTGGACGCTGGCCAGGCCGAGGCGACGCTGCCAGGGTCCCTGGCTGACGTGGACCGACTGCGTGCGCGCATGCGGGATCACGGCCACCTTGCGGGTCAGGAAGCCCCGGCTGGTGACCATGACCCGCTCGTCGTGGCCGACGCCGAGGTTGCGCCACTGCAGCCACGCGCGGCGCCGCGCCCGCGCCGGGGCGGGCGCCAGGGCCACGGCGCGCAGGTCCACCCCCGGGAGCACGCGAGCGACGATGCCCTGGGCGACCTCGCGGGGTGCCACGGGCAGCAGCACGTGCTCGGCGCGGCCCTCCTGGTCGCCGGTCTGCAGGCCCGCGACGTTGAGGTTCACCCGAACCCAGCCCCGCCGGCGCCACAGCAGCGGCTCCTCGATCTCCAGGGCCTGCACCCGGCCCGGTGGGACCGTCTGGCTCTCGACGCTGACCAGCCCGTGTCGCAGCCGGAGGCCGTCGGGGGAGTCGGCCACCGTGAAGCCGAAGAAGCGGCTGAACTGGGTGAACACCGTCACGATCGGCAGGCCGCCGGTGAGCAGCAGCAGCCCGAGGCCCGCGGGCCCCTCGGTGGCCACCACGGCCACCACCACCAGCAGCGAGATGCCGATGAGGATCATCGTCTCGGAGCGCAGCAGCAGGCTCACCACCAGGTCGTTGGTCGGCACCGCGGTGAGCACCACCTCAGGTGCTTCACCGGCCTGCGGGTGCACCCCGGCGGCCCGGGCGATCAGCTCGGCGCGCAGCGCCTGCGCCTCGGCCTCCGTGAGGTAGGACAGGACCACGCGCGAGTCGCCGCCGCCGGCCACCTCGATGCGCACCTGCGCCAGGCCGACGATGCGCCCGAGCAGCGGGCGCACCACGTCGACGCTCTGCAGCCGCGAGAGCGCCACGCGGCGCTCCTTGCGCTGGACCACGCCCTCGTCGAGCCGGAAGTCGCCGGCGTCGTCGAAGAAGAACTCCCGACGGCTCCAGCCGAGCACGAACAGCCCCAGGATGAGCAGCACCATGAGGCCGACCACGGTCACCAGGAGCAGCGCACCGAGGACGCCCCCGACGGCCGTGGCGGCGTCGCGCAGCCCCTGGGAGCCGAACACGAGGATCGCGCCAACCAGCAGGCCGAGGGAGCGGATCGCCTCCACCACCGGGGTCAGCGGGTGGGTGCGGCGCCGCGGGGTGGCGCCTGCCGAGCCCACGGGGCCGGGTGCCGGGGACCCGGCCGGCGGCGTGCTCCGGGCCGGGAACCCGGCCGGGCTGCCAGGGGCCGGGAACCCGCTCGGTCCTGCGGGCTCGGTCACAGGCCGGCGCTCCGCAGCTCCCCACGCGCGGCGAGCCGATCCCGCAGGCCGGCGGCCTCGTCCGGTGGGAGGCCGGGGATCGTGGCGTTCGTCGAGGCTGCCGCGGTGTGCAGCTGGACCGTGGCCACACCCAGCATCCGGTCGATCGGGCCGGCGGTGATGTCGACCAGCTGCATGCGGCCGTAGGGCACCACGACGAGCCGACGGAACATGATGCCGCTGGTCACGAGCAGGTCGTCGGCACGCTCCGCGTACCCGAAGGAGCGCACCCGCCGGCCGATGAGCCACGTCAGCCAGACCGCCACCACGGCCCAGCCGACGACCAGCAGGGCCACGACGAGGCGCGCCTCGGGGACCAGGGCGGCCACGGCAAGGAAGAGCAGCAGCAGCGGGACCATCACCAGGGCCAGGGTCAGGCGCCGGGCGGTGGCGAGCTTGGGCGAGACCGGGCGCCACGGCTCGCCGGGTGGGGCGAAGGCGTCCTCGACGGTCAGCTCCGGATCGGCCATGGCCACAGCGTAGGCGGGCGGGTCCGGCACGGGAGCGGATCGGCCTACCCTTGGCGCTCGTGCACAGCGAGGCGGTGATGGTGGAGCGCCGGATCGTGCCGTACGCGCAGCGCCCCGGGGACATCGCGCTGGGCCCCGACCATCCGACCCTCGATGGGCTGCCGACGATGGCCGTCGAGGCCCGCGACGGCGTGGTCACCGCGGCCGCGTGGATCCCGGGAACCGTGCACCGGGGAGCGGAGAAGCTCTTCGAGTCCCGTGACTACCGCCAGATCCTCATGCTGGTCGACCGGCACGACTGGCTCTCGGCGTTCTGCTCCGAGATCGGGGTCGCCGTGGGGGCTGAGCGCGCGCTCGGGCTCACGCCCCCGGAGCGCGCCCAGCACCTGCGCATCGCGCTC
>DASVBK010000246.1:0-48997 GCA_036375875.1 Candidatus Nanopelagicales bacterium | reverse complement strand
CGCGCCGCGCCGCACGTGCTGCCCGGGCAGCACGATCGCCTCGACGGGCTCGTAGGTGGTCCGCAGCTCGCCGTGGTCGACCACCACGACGCCACGACCCGCCAGCCTCGCTGCGAACGTGACGCGACCAGCGCCCGCCGCTCGCACCGGCTCGCCCGGGACGCCCCGCAGGTCGACGCCGCGGTGCCCCGGCAGCCAGTTGTGCGGCGGGTTGGCGAACGCCCTGGTGACCCGGGTCGGCCACAGGGGCAGCCGCCAGCGGGACGCATCGAGCCCGGGCGCGGTGGCGGAGGCCGTGGCAGCTGCCCAACTCCCGGGTGGCCGGGACGGCGTGGTGGCGCGCGTGTCGGCGCGCGTGTCGCCCGCCCCGATCACCAGTGCGCCCGCAGCCGCCGGCGGTGTCGACAGACCGAGCAGCAGCGCCACGCCCAGGGCCCCGGCCCACGCCCAACCGAGGGGCCGGCCACCGGCAGGGGTCAGCAGGACAGGGCGGGGCAGGCGGCGCGACATGGCCGCATCGTGGCGCAGGATCGCCGGGCTGCACCCGTGGCGCCAGCCATCTGTGGATGACTGGCGCGGCCGCCGGCCCGGGCGATTTCCTGGCTGCTCGCGCCTGCACGTACAATCACGCCCACGGGTCCGACTCGGGCCCGAATTCGCATGTCCCAGTACGTGCGGGGCCGGACCGGTCTGCTGCGGCAGCCCGACCCCGCGGGACATCAGGACGTGCCACCACCAGGTGGCGACGTGACAACCGACCGCGCGGCCCGCCCGCGCACGAGAGAGGACCCCATGGCCGTCGTGACGATGCGCCAGATGCTCGAGAGCGGTGTCCACTTCGGGCATCAGACCCGGCGCTGGAACCCCAAGATGAAGCGCTTCATCCTCACCGAGCGCAACGGCATCTACATCATCGACCTCACGCAGTCGCTCACCGCGATCGACCGCGCCTACTCCTACGTCAAGGACACCGTCTCCCGCGGCGGCACCGTCATGTTCGTGGGCACCAAGAAGCAGGCCCAGGAGGCCGTGGCCGAGCAGGCCACCCGCGTCGGGATGCCCTACGTGAACGAGCGCTGGCTGGGCGGCATGCTCACCAACTTCCAGACCGTGCACAAGCGGCTGCAGCGGCTCAAGGAGCTCGAGCAGATCGACTTCGACGACGTGGCCGGCTCCGGCATGACGAAGAAGGAGCTGCTCGTCCTGCGTCGCGAGAAGGACAAGCTCGAGCGCACCCTCGGCGGCATCCGCGACATGGCGCGCACCCCGTCGGCCGTGTGGGTGGTGGACACCAACAAGGAGGCCATCGCCGTCGGCGAGGCCCGCAAGCTGGGCATCCCGGTCATCGCGATCCTGGACTCGAACTGCGACCCCGACGTGGTCGACTTCCCGATCCCGGGCAACGACGACGCCATCCGCGCGGTGGCGCTGCTGACCCGGGTGATCGCCGACGCGGTCGCCGAGGGTCTCGTGGCGCGCGCCAGCGGCGGCACCGTCGCCGCCGAGCCGCTCGCCGAGTGGGAGGCCGAGCTCCTGGCCGCCCACCAGGCTGAGCAGGCCGCCGAGGTCGTCGCGGTCGAGGCGGTGGCCGAGGCTGTCGTCGCCGACGTCGTCGCCGAGGAGGCCGTCATCGAGGCCGTGGCTGCTGAGGCCGTCGCTGAGGAGGCCGTGGCCGAGGCTGTCGTCGCCGAGGCCGTGGCCGACGCGGAGCTCGCAGAGGCAGCGGCTGGCTACGTCTCGGCCGAGGAGGCCCAGGCCGCCGTGGATGTCGCCGCCGCCGACGAGGTCATCGCCGAGGAGGCCGTGGCTGAGGCCCTCGTCGCGGAGGCCGTGGCCGAGGAGGCCGTGGCCGAGGCTGTCGTCGCGGAGGCCGTGGCCGAGGAAGCCGTCATCGAGGCCGTCGTGGCGGAGGACGTCGCCGCCGCCGTCGAGGCCGAGGCTGACGAGCGCACCGCCGAGTAGTCCCACGCCGGCCACCGTGCCGGCCCCTCCGGTGGCGCCAGCGCGAGCAGGCGCCACCGGAGCATCCACGTGCAACCCCCAGGGGGCGCCGTTCGCGCCCCGACCCGAAAGGACAGCCCCATGGCTGCGATCACCGCCGCGGACGTCAAGAAGCTCCGCGACCTCACCTCCGCCGGCATGATGGAGTGCAAGCGGGCCCTCACCGAGGCCGACGGCGACTTCGACGCCGCCGTCGAGATCCTGCGGATCTCCGGGGCCGCCAAGGCCGCCAAGCGCGGTGCCGAGCGCACTGCCAGCAACGGCTTGGTCGCATCCCGGGGCGGCTCGCTCGTCGAGCTGCTGTGCGAGACCGACTTCGTGGCGAAGAATGCCGACTTCCAGGCCCTGGCCGACCAGATCGTCGCCGTCGCCGACGCCGGCGCGATCGCCGACCGTGACGCGCTGGCCGCCGCGACGCTGCCCTCCGGCGAGACCGTGACGGACGCGATCTCGTCGATGTCCGGCGTCATCGGCGAGAAGCTCGAGCTGGGCCGGGTGGCCCGGATCGAGGGCACCATCGCCACCTACATGCATCGCCGCGCCGCCGACCTGCCCCCGCAGGTGGGCGTGCTCGTGGCCTATGACGGCGACGAGGACACGGCGCGCGCGATCGGCATGCAGATCGCGGCCATGCGCCCGGACTACCTGACCCGCGAGGACGTGCCCGCCGACGTGGTCGCCGACGAGCGGCGCATCGCCGAGGCGACCGCGCGGGAGGAGGGCAAGCCCGAGGGGGCGCTGCCCAAGATCGTGGAGGGCCGGGTGAACGGGTTCTTCAAGGACCGCGTCCTGCTCGAGCAGTCCTCGGTGCAGGACAGCAAGAAGACGGTCAGGGCCTTCGCCACCGAGCACGGTGCCTCGATCACCGGCTTCGCCCGCCTCGAGATCGGCGGCTGACCCCACCCGTCCCGGCGGGGCTGTCCCGACGGCTCAGGCCGCCCCGGGGGCCCGCCGCCGCAGCTCCCCGACGCCCCCGAGGCCCTGACTGCCCGGGGGCGTCGGCGTGTCGCGATAGGGCAGACTGCTCCCCGTGATGCTGCTCCCCGACCAGCCCACCCTCGAGGGAACCGTCGAGCGTTGGCCGGAGGCACCGGAGCGCGGCTGGCACCGCGTGCTGCTCAAGCTCTCGGGCGAGGCGTTCGCCGGCGGCGGCGGCCTGGGCGTGGACCCGGACGTGGTGCACAGCATCGCCAAGCAGGTGGCCGACGTCGTGCGGACGGGCGCGCAGGTGGCGGTCGTGATCGGCGGGGGCAACTACTTCCGCGGCGCCCAGCTGCACGAGCGCGGCATGGACCGCTCGCGCGCCGACTACATGGGCATGCTCGGCACGGTCATGAACTGCCTGGCGCTGCAGGACTTCCTGGAGAAGCAGGGCATCGACACCCGCGTCCAGACCGCCATCCCGATGAGCCAGGTCGCCGAGGCCTACATCCCGCGCAGGGCGGTGCGCCACCTCGAGAAGGGCCGGGTGGTGATCTTCGGGGCCGGCCTCGGCGTGCCGTTCTTCTCCACCGACACGTGTGCCGCCCAGCGGGCGCTCGAGGTCGGCGCACAGGTGGTGCTCATGGCCAAGGGCGTCGACGGGGTGTACGACGCAGATCCCCGCACCCACCCGGACGCCAGGCGCTTCGAGCACCTCGACTATGCCGAGGTGCTCGCGCGCAACCTCAAGGTCGCCGACGCGACCGCGATCTCGCTGTGCTCCGACAACGCCCTGCCGATCGTGGTCTTCAACCTGCTCGTGCATGGCAACATCGCCCGTGCGGTCGCAGGTGAGAGAATCGGCACCCTGATCGCACCGGTCGACCGGCCGGGCAGCCACTGGTAGGAGCTCCGCATGATCGACGAGGCGCTGTTCGAGGCCGAGGAGAAGATGGACAAGGCCATCGCCGTGGCCAAGGAGGACTTCGCGACGATCCGCACCGGTCGCGCGACCCCCCAGATGTTCAACAAGATCCTCGTGGACTACTACGGGGCGCCGACGCCGATCAACCAGCTCGCCTCCTTCCAGACCCCCGAGGCGCGGATGATCCTCATCTCGCCGTTCGACAAGGGCTCGATGCACGCCATCGAGAAGGCAATCCGTGACTCCGACCTGGGCGTGAACCCGGTCGACGACGGCCAGATCATCCGGGTCGTGCTGCCGGTGCTCACCGAGGAGCGCCGCAAGGAGTACATCAAGCAGGCGCGGCACAAGGCCGAGGAGTCCAAGGTCGCGATCCGCAACATCCGTCGCCACACCAAGGACCACCTCGACAAGCTGGCCAAGGACGGCGAGGCCGGTGAGGACGACGTGCGCCGCGCCGAGAAGGAGCTCGACGGGCTCACGGCGAAGCACACCGGTCTCGTCGAGGACCTGCTCAAGCACAAGGAAGCCGAGCTGCTCGAGATCTGAGGTCTCGCCCCTGCTCGACCCCTGACCACGACCGAGGAGGGTGCCGGATGTCGGCCAGCCCGGGAGCCCCGCCGCCCGACGCGCCCAGCCCCGACGGCGCCGCCGCAGCGCCCGCCGACGCTGCCACGGCCGTGAGCGTGCCGGCACCGGCGAAGTCGCGTGCCGGGCGCAACCTGCCGGCGGCCATCGCGGTCGGCCTGCTCATGGGCGGGATCGCCCTGGCCTCGCTGTACTTCTGGACGCCGCTGTTCCTGGTCGTGATCCTGGCGGCCATCATCATCGGGGCGAACGAGCTGTCCGAGGCCCTGGCCGGCCGAGGCATCACGCTGGCCAAGATGCCGCTGCTGCTGGCCGCGGGGCTGCTGCCGATCGTGGCCTTCGTGTTCGGGCCACGCAACGGGCCCATCGCGCTGGTCGTGGCGTTCGGCCTCATGTTCCTGTTCACGCTGTTCTGGCGGCTGCTGCGCTACGGGGTGGCGCACTTCGTCCGCGACGCCACGGCCAGCGCCTTCGTGCTGGGCTACGCACCGCTCATGGGCGGGTTCGCCGCCCTCATCGCGACCAGCCCGGACGGCGCGGATCGCGTCGTGGTCTTCGTGGTGCTCTCGGTGGCCAGCGACATCGGTGGGTACGCGACGGGCGTGCTGTGGGGCAAGCATCCGATGGCCCCGCACATCAGCCCCAAGAAGTCCTGGGAGGGCTTCGCCGGCTCGCTGACGTTGCAGGTGGTGCTCGGCGCCGCGCTGTTCGTGTGGCTCCTCGAGGCGCCGTGGTGGATGGGCGCGATCGTCGGGGCGATCATGACGGTCACGGCGACGCTCGGCGACTTCGTCGAGTCGGCGATCAAGCGCGACCTGGGCATCAAGGACATGTCCAACCTGCTGCCCGGGCACGGCGGGCTCATGGACCGGCTCGACAGCATCATCCCGAACACCGTCGTGGCGTACGCGTTGTTCGCCGTGACGCTCGGCCTGTGGTGACGTGAACCAGCCCCCCGGCCTGCTCGTCCTGGAGGCACCCCGCCGTGGCAAGCCACCACGGCACCTGGCCGACATGACCCTGGCCGAGCGGCGCGAGGCCGTGGTCGCCGCCGGGTTGCCCAGGTTCCGCGCCGACCAGGTGAGCACCCACTGGTTCGCCCGCCTCGTGGACGATCCCGCCCAGTGGACCGACGTCCCCGCCGCGCTGCGCGCGCCGCTCGCCGCGAGCCTCTGCCCGCCGCTGCTGGCCCCCGTGCGCGACATCACCTGCGACGGTGGGCTCACCGTGAAGTCGGTGTGGCGGCTGCACGACGGGGCGATGGTCGAGTCGGTGCTCATGCGCTATCCGGCGACCGCGCACTCGCGCGAGCGCGTGACGATGTGCGTCTCCTCGCAGGCCGGCTGCGGCATGAACTGCCCGTTCTGCGCGACGGGGCAGGGCGGCCTGCAGCGCAACCTGTCGACCGCCGAGATCGTGGAGCAGGTCCTGGCCGGGGCACGGGCGCTGGCCCGCGGGGAGGTCGCCGGCGGGCCGGGACGCGTCTCCAACGTGGTGTTCATGGGCATGGGGGAGCCGCTGGCCAACTATGGCGTCGTCCTTGGCGCGGTCCGTCGGCTCGTGGATCCGAGTCCTGAGGGCCTGGGCATGTCGGCCCGCGGCGTCACGGTCTCGACCGTCGGGCTCGTGCCGGCGATGCGACGGCTCGCCGCGGAGGGCATCCCGGTCACCCTCGCTCTGAGCCTGCACGCCCCGGACGACGAGCTGCGCGACGAGCTGGTGCCGATCAACACCCGCCACAAGGTCGGCGAGGCGATCGACGCCGCGTTCGCCTACTCCCAGGCGACCGGCCGGCGGGTCTCGATCGAGTACGCGCTGATCCGAGACATCAACGACCAGGCCTGGCGCGCCGACCTGCTGGGCAAGCTGCTGAACGCCCGGGGCCGCGGCTGGGTGCACGTCAACCCGATCCCGCTGAACCCCACTCCGGGCTCGAAGTGGACCGCCAGCGACCCGGCGGTCGAGCGGGCCTTCGTTGCCGCGCTGGAGGCGCGCGGCATCCCGACCACGATCCGCGACACCCGGGGCCGGGAGATCGACGGGGCGTGCGGGCAGCTGGCGGCGACGGTCCGCGACTGACCCGCAGGGTGCGGGGCCCGGGGCCCCGATCGCCGCGCGTCGAGGGCCCGTACGACCAGGAACGAGCACTGCAGGCACACGGCCTCGGCGAATCGCGGCCCGCGGCGTGTGAGGATCGGCCCCGTGCGCCTCTACCCGCAGCTCGCCGAACTCCGCTCCCGCCAGGTCGTGCGCGACGTGCTCGTCCTGCTCGCCCTGGTGCTCTTCGCGGTGCTGGCGTGGGCGGTGCGCTCGGCGGTGATGGCCCTGACCGCCATCAGCGAGGGCTTCACCTCCGGCGCCGCCGGGGCGCAGGAGACGTGGGGTGGGGTCGGGGAAGCCCTGGCTGGCATCCCGTTCGTCGGCGGCCAGCTCCAGCAGACGTTCGAGGACCTCGGGTCCGCGACGTTCGGCACCGCCGCCCAGACCGGCCAGACCGTCACGAACGCGGTGACGACGGCCGCCAACGTCCTGGCCCTCGTCACGTTCCTCGCGCCCGCGGCCGTCCTGCTCGTGCTGTGGCTGCCCCGCCGGCTGGACCGCGCCCGGGGCTGGGACGCCGGCTACCGGGTGCTCACTGCGGTGCCGGCGCCGAGGCCGTACGCCCTGGCACCGGGGCTCACGACGACGGACGGCGCGGGCACGTCCGGGACGGATGCGACGGGAACGGAGTCGACGGGAGCGGATGCGACGCGGGAGCACCATGACACCCTCGCGCTGCCCGGCGTCCCGAACACCCGTCCCCCGGTCCGGTTCGCCAGCGGGGGAGCGGGCGCGGCCACCGATCCGGTCGCGTTCCCCCCGGACGAGCTCCTCGCCCTGCGTGCGCTGTGCCACCTGCCCTTCGAGGATCTCGTGCGGTACGCGCCCCGCCCCTTCGAGGCGTTCGCGACCGGGGACCACGCACCACTCGTCGCGGCGCTCTACGCGCACGAGGGGATGGCTCCTCCCACCTGGTCGCGGCGACGCTGACCCGGCCGGCCCTCGAGGCTGGCCGAGCGCCGGGCACGGCTGCACCCCCAGCACGGTCGAGCGCCGGGCCCCCGAGCCCCTGGGCCCCCGAGGATGCTCACCACCGCGCGGGCTGGATCCACCCAATACCGGCGCCCGCCACCATGCTGCGGTGCACTCCCACCGCCGGGTGGCTGCTGCGGCGGCGCCACGTGGTCGACGTCCGAGGCGGCATCCCGCTCGTCGCAGGGCCGCAGCCGTTGGTCGAGCGCGGCATCGTCGACCCGTCGTGGGACGCGCGACAGGAGTAGGAACGTCCCCGCGACGGGCTGGCGATCATCGAGGAGGCAGGCATGGGCAGGTACGCGGAGGCATACGCCGCGAGCATGGCGGACCCGGACGCGTTCTGGGGGGCCGCCGCCCAGGCCATCAGCTGGAGCACGCCGCCGACGGTGGGTTGCGACGCCCGTGACGCCCCGCTGTACCGCTGGTTCACAGACGGCCGGCTCAACACCTGCTACAACGCCCTGGACCGGCACGTCGAGGCCGGCCACGGCGATCGCCTGGCGCTCATCCACGACAGCCCCATCACGGGCACCCAGCAGCGGTTCACGTACGCCGAGCTCACCGACGCCGTGGCGCGGTTCGCGGGGGTGCTGGCCGACCTGGGCATCGGAGCCGGCGACCGCGTGGTGCTGAGCATGCCGATGGTGCCGGAGGCCGTCATCGGCATGCTGGCCTGCGCCCGGCTCGGGGCCGTGCACTCGGTCGTGTTCGGCGGGTTCGCCGCCGAGGAGCTCGCGGTGCGCATCGACGACGCCCAGCCGAAGGTGATCCTCAGCGCCTCCTGCGGCATCGAGCCCAACCGTGTCGTGGCGTACAAGCCGTTGCTCGACGAGGCGCTGTCGATCGCCAAGCACCAGCCGGATGCGTGCGTCATCCTGCAGCGCCCCCAGCTCGTTGCCGAGATGGGGCAGCGCGACCACGACTGGGCGAGCCTGGTCGCCGCCGCCGCCCCCGTGGGCTGCACCGCTGTCGCGGCCACCGACCCGCTGTACATCCTCTACACCTCGGGCACGACCGGCCGCCCCAAGGGCATCGTGCGCGACAACGGCGGCCACGCGGTGGCACTTGCCTGGTCCATGGCGAACATCTACGACATCGGCCCGGGCGACGTGTGGTGGGCGGCCTCGGACGTCGGCTGGGTCGTCGGGCACTCCTACATCGTGTACGCGCCCCTCATCGTGGGGGCCACGACGATCGTCTACGAGGGCAAGCCGGTCGGCACCCCCGACGCGGGCGCGTTCTGGCGGGTCATCAGCGAGCACGGCGTCAAGGCCATGTTCACCGCACCGACCGCGATCCGTGCGGTGCGCCGTGAGGACCCGGAGGGAGCCCTGGTCGGTCAGTACGACCTCTCGTGCTTCCAGACGTTGTTCCAGGCCGGTGAGCGGCTGGACCCGGACACGTTCCACTGGGCCAGCCGGGTGCTGGGCGTGCCCGTGGTCGACAACTGGTGGCAGACCGAGACCGGCTGGCCCATCGCCGCCAACCCGCGAGGCCTCGAGCCGCTGCCCCTCAAGGACGGCTCCCCATCGGTCGCGGTGCCCGGATACGACGTGTGCGTGGTCGACGGCGGCGGCGAGGAGGTGGCGCCGGGCACCGAGGGCAACATCGTCATCAGGCTGCCGCTGCCACCGGGCACCCTGCCCACGCTCTGGCGCGACGACGAGCGCTACCGCACCTCCTACCTCAGCGCGTTCCCGGGCTTCTACACCACCGGCGACGGTGGGTACGTCGATGACGACGGGTACCTGTACGTGCTCGGCCGTACCGACGACGTGATCAACGTGGCCGGCCACCGGCTGTCGACCGGGGTGATGGAAGCCGTCGTGGCCGCCCACCCGGCGGTGGCGGAGTGCGCCGTCATCGGCGTGGCCGACGAGCTCAAGGGCCAGGCGCCCCGCGCGTTCGTCGTGCTCAAGTCCGGCGTCGCGATCGACCCGGAGGAGCTGACCCGGCAGGTGGTCGCCGACGTGCGCAAGCACGTCGGCCCCGTGGCTGCGCTCAAGGAGGTCGAGATCGTGCCCGCGCTGCCGAAGACGCGCTCGGGCAAGATCCTGCGCCGCACGATGCGCGGCATCGCCGACGGCCGCCCGGAGCCGGTGCCCTCGACCATCGAGGACCCCCGGGTGCTCGAACTGCTCACGCCGCTGCTGCAGCGCCACGCGGGGTCGTAGCCCGATCGCTGCTCAGCGGGGCAGGGTGGCGCGCAGCGCGCTGATGGCCGCGTCCCGATGCGCCGCCAGCAGGGACACCACCCGTGGGCCGTCGCCCGCCTCGACGGCCGCGAGGATGGCGCGGTGGTCCTCGGCCCCGCGTGCCACGTTGGCCGGGTCGGCGAACCAGCGTGCCCGGTAGGCGTCGGAGGCGTCCCACAGCGTCGTGAGCATGCGCTCGGCGCGGGGCGTCGGTCGCAGGATCGCCCAGTGGAAGGCACGGTTGGCCGCGGCGAGGGCGGCCTGGGATTCCGCGGGTGCAGCGCCGCGGGGCGGCGCAGGTGCGGTGGCGGTGCGGGAGCGGCGGCCCGCCGCGGGCGATGCGGGCGCCGTCCGGCTCGGCACGGCGGCCGCCTCGGCTGCCTCGAGCTCGGCGTGCGCCCGACGCACCCGCGCACGGTCGTCCATGGCCATCCTCGCCATCGCCAACCGGGCCAGATGGTCCTCGAGGAGCCCGCGCAGGGCGTAGAGCTCCTCGAGGTCGGCGAGGCTCAGCTCCGCGACGCGGTACCCGCGGTGCGCGGCATAGGCGACGTGCCCCTCGGACTCGAGCATCCGCAGGGCCTCCCGGACCGGGACGCGGCTCACCCCCAGGGATGCGGCGAGGACCTCCTGCCGCAGCGCCGTCCCCGGTGGCAGCTCCCCGCGCAGGATCCGCGCCCGCAGCTCGACCAGCACGGCCTCCTGGGCCGTGGGCGGGCGCTGGAACGCCGTCACGGGCCGCCGCCCGGTCGGGAGGCCGGCGGGGCCAGCCGATAGCCCACCGGCGTGCGTGACAGCGTGATCGGGTTGGCGACGCCCGGGACGCCGTCGCTCAGCGCGACCGGGTCGAGGCCGAGCTCGGTGGCCAGCGCCAGCGCCCCGGCGATGTCGTTCACGGGGCCTGCCGGCACGCCGGCCGCCCTGAGCGCGGCGACCCAGTGCGAGGTCGGCTGGGTCCGCAGGACCGCGGCCAGCGTCGGGATGAGCGACGCACGGTGGGCCACCCGCGCCGGATTGGTCGCGAAGTCCGGGTCGTCGGCCAGGTGCAGGCCCAGGACCGCGCAGAGGGAGGCGAACTGCCGATCGTTGCCCACGGCCAGAGCGAGCGTCCCGTCGCCGGTGGGCAGCGTCTCGTACGGGGCGATGCTCGGGTGCGCGTTGCCCATGGCACGGGGCATGTGGCCGCCGGTGAGCACGCCCTGCGCCTGGTTGACCAGGGCTGAGAGCGTCGAGCTCAGCAGGTTCACCTCGACGTGCTGGCCGCGCCCGCTGCCCGCACGCTCGGCCAGCGCAGCGAGGATCCCGACCGTCGCGTGCAGTCCCGTGATGACGTCGACGAGGGCCACCCCGACCTTCGAGGGCTGGTCGGGCGAGGGCCCGGTGATGCTCATGAGGCCACCCATCGCCTGGACGAGCAGGTCGTACCCGGGCATCCCCGCGCCCGGTCCCGCGCCGAACCCTGTGATCGACGCGTAGACGATGCGCGGGTTGGCCGCCGAGACGGAGGCGAAGTCCAGGCCGAAGCGGGCCATGGTGCCCGGCGCGAAGTTCTCGATGAGCACGTCGGCAGACGTGGCCAACCCGAGCGCGGCTGCGCGGTCGGCCCTGTCGGTCAGGTCCAGCCAGGCCGTGCGCTTGTTGCGGTTCACCGATTGGAAGTAGGTGGCGGTGCCGTCTGGGGCGTGCGGGGGAGCCCAGGCGCGGGTGTCGTCCCCGTACGGCGGCCGCTCCACCTTGACGACGTCGGCTCCCAGGTCGCCGAGCATCATCGAGGCGTAGGGACCGGCCAGCACGCGGCTGAAGTCGGCGACCCGCAGCCCCGCCAGCGCTCCGGCCGGGTCACCTCCGGTGTCGTGCCACAGCAGGGCGTGCGGCTGCGGGGACGGCTCGGAACCCGACCCGGCGCCGCGCGGATCCTGCCCCGGGCTGCTCATCGGTAGGCGGCGATCCCGGTGAGCGCCTGGCCGATGACCAGCGTGTGGATGTCGTGGGTGCCCTCGTAGGTGTACACGCTCTCCAGGTTGTTCATGTGCCGGATCACCGGGTACTCCAGCGAGATGCCGTTGCCACCGAGGATCGCCCGGGCCTCGCGTGCCACCTGCAGCGCCGCCGACACGTTGCTGAACTTCCCCACGCTGACCTGCTGCGGCGTGAGCGCGTGCGCGTCCTTGAGCCGGCCCAGGTGCAGGGCCAGCAGGTGCCCGTTGCCGACTGCGACGGCCATCTCGGCCAGCTTGCGCTGGGTGAGCTGGAAGGCCGCGATCGGCCGGCCGAACTGCTCCCGGGTGCCCGCGTAGTCGATGGCGGTCTCCAGGCAGTCCCGCGCGGCGCCCATCGCGCCGAACACGATGCCGTACCGCGCCTCGGCCAGGCAGCCCAGCGGCGCGGACAGGCCGCGGGCGCCCGGCAGCATGGCATCGGCCGGCAGCCGGACGCCGTCGAGCACGAGCTCGGAGGTCACCGAGGCGCGCAGGCTCAGCTTGCGCGGGATGCTGCGCGCGGTGAAGCCGGGGGAGTCCGCCGGCACCACGAAGCCGCGGATGGTGTCCTCGGCGCGCGCCCAGACGATCGCCACGTCAGCCACGGAGCCGTTCGTGATCCACATCTTCGTGCCGGTGAGGACCCAGTCGTCGCCGTCGCGGACGGCGGTCGTGCGCATCGACCCGGGATCCGAGCCGGCGTCGGGCTCGGTGAGGCCGAAGCACCCCACCAGCTCGCCCGTGGCCATGCCGGGCAGCCAGCGCTCCCGCTGCTCCTGCGAGCCGAGGGCGTGGATCGCGAACATCGCCAGCGAGCCCTGGACGCTCACCAGGGACCGGATCCCGGAATCGGCCGCCTCGAGCTCGAGGCAGGCCAGGCCGTAGGACGTGGCGTCCGTGCCGGCACATCCGTAGCCCTCGAGATGCATGCCCAGCACGCCGAGGGCCCCCAGCTCGCGCGCCAGCTCGCGCGCTGGCACCTGGCCCGACTCGAACCATGCGGCGAGGTTCGGGCGCAGGCGCTCGTCGGCGAAGCGGCGGACGGTGTCGCGGATCCCACGCTGCTCGGCGGTGAGCAGGGTGTCGATCGCGTAGAGCTCCGTGGCGGACTGGATGGTCATGGGAACACCTCGGTGGTCGGGTTGCGCCACGCTAGCAGATTGGATCCAATATCCGGCGTCGCCGTCGAGGCGGTGACCTGGGTGCGGCGAGCGCAGGGCGGCCGGGCGGAGTCGAGCGGCGCCCCCGGACCTGTCACGATCCCGCCATGACCGGGCAACCCATCGACGGCCTGCTCGACCTGCTGGACCTCGAGCGGCGGTCCGGCGACGTCTTCGTGGGTGCCAGCCGCGAGGTCGCCTACACGCGGATCTTCGGCGGCCAGGTTGCCGCGCAGGCCCTGGTCGCCGCCGGCCGCACGGTGGACCCCGAGCGCTACGTCCACTCCCTGCACGCCTACTTCCTGCGGCCCGGCGACCCCGCCGCGCCGGTCGAGTTCCGGGTCGAGCGCATGCGCGACGGCCGCGGGTTCAGCGTGCGCCGGGTGCTGGCCCACCAGCACGGGAAGGTCACGTTCGCGATGTCGGCGTCGTTCCACGTGCCCGAGGCGGCCCTGGTGGTGCACACGACCCGCGCCCCCCAGGTGCCGCATGCGGACGACCTGCCCTCGCTGCGCGAGCTCATGGACCCGCACCCCACCGAGGAGGTGCCCGCGATCATGCGCGACGTCACGATGCCGCTGGACATCCGACCGGTGCGCGGGTTCGCCGAGCGGATCGTCAGCTGGTGGGGCGACGCGCTGGTCGACCACCCGACCCAGCAGGGCGGCGGGGACTACCCCGGCGAGGACGTCCTGTGGTTCCGGGCCGACGGCGACATGCCGGAGGACCCCCTGCTGCACCTGTGCGTCGCGACCTACCTGTCGGACGCCACGCTCATCGACGCGGTGCAGCGCCGGCACGGGTACTGGTCGGGGTCGGGGCACCTGGAGGTGGCCAGCCTCGACCACGCCATGTGGTTCCACCGGCCCTACCGCGCCGACGAGTGGACGCTGTACGTGACGCAGTCGCCGGCGGCTGATCGGGGCCTCGGGTTCGCCCGGGGCCGGATGTTCGATGCCACTGGTGACCTGCTCGTCTCGGTCACCCAGGAGGGCCTGTTCCGGCAGGCTGCCACCCCCGGCCAGCCGCTCGGGCGTTCCTGAGGCGAGGGCTCAGCGGACCCGGTGGCCGGCTGGCTGGTCCAGCGCAGCTTCGCGTGCCGACCCTGCGTCGTCCGGGGCGTCGGCGGCCTGCGGCAGCTGCTCGGCGCGGCGCAGGTGCGCCCGCGTGAGGATCGCCAGCAGCAGGCCCACGAGGGCCGCGACGGATCCGACCGCGATGCCCGAGGCTGACCCGCCGAGGTCGATCAGCGCGCCAGCCAGGGCCACGGCAGCCGCCGACCCCACCAGCACGCCGGAGATGGCCAGCGCGAGGGCCTCGGTGAGCCGGGCGCGCGGCAGCGCGCGTTCGATCACCTGCATCGAGCCGATCATCACCGCCGAGACGCCCAGGCCCGCGGCGAACATCCCGGCCGCGTAGGCGGCCAGGCCCTGGGCGAAGGGCAGCACGACCGCTGCCACGGCGAGCATCCCGGTGCCGACCAGGATCTGGCTGGAGAGGCGCCAGCCGCCGGGTCGCGCCCCCAGGTACAGGCCCGTGAGCCCGCTCGACAGCGCGAAGATGCCCAGCAGCACCCCGGTCGTGCCCACCGCGTCGCGCTCCTGCGCGAAGGCCACGGTGGCGACCTCGAGGGCGCCGAAGATCGCGCCCATGAGGACCATGAGCAGCGTGAGCACCTGCAAGGTCCCGGAGCGCCAGATGCCCGGGCCCGCAGCGGCGGCGGGCCGGGCCGCCGGGGGCTCGGTGCGCCGCTGTGCGGCGAGGGTCGACGCCCCCGCGGCGGCCAGCAGCAGGCCGGTGGCGATGGCCGACCACGGCGCGACGGCCACGGCCAGGGCGGTGGCCAGCGGCGGACCGAGCACGAAGGCGACCTCGTCCAGCGTGGACTCCAGGGCGAACGCTGAGGTGAGCTCGTCGGGGCCGTCGGCGATGCCGGCCCACCGGGTGCGCACCATCGCCCCGAGGTTCGGGCCGGTGAGGCCCGCGAGCACGCCGAGGGCCAGCCACAGCGGCATCGGGGTGCCGGCCATGACCGCCACTGTGAGGCTGGCCACGGCGAGGATGTGGACGGTGATGAGCGGGGGGATCGCCCGGTGCTGGCCGTAGCGGTCGGCCAGCCTCGCGCCGATCGGACCACCGATCGCACCGGCGAGGGTGATGGACGCGGCGACGGCGCCGGCACGGCCGTAGGAGCCGGTCTGGGCGACCACGAGCATGGTCATCGCCAGGCCGAGCATGGCCATGGGGAAGCGACCCACGAACGCCGAGGCCGTCATCGCGCGGGTGCCGGGATGGCGGAAGATCGCGACGAAGGCCTGCATCACGACGGTCTACCCGGGTCGAGCCACCGCGAAACCCGCGGGCCTCGGCCCCCGGTCCACGAGCGTCCTGCGCTCACTGCTCCCCGGGCACGCGGGGCTGTGGGCCGGCGCCCACGTTGCCGTAGCGGTGGGCGGTGATGCACACGCTCTGCTCGTGCAGCCACCGGGGGGCCTCGACGGCCACGCTGCCGGCAACCGCTCGCCGGTCGACGCTGATCCCGGCGTCCAGGGCAACCAGCACCAGGTCGCCGGGGTCCTCGCCCGAGAGCCAGCGCACGCGGCTCACCGACCCGGACGCCACGCGCGCCCGCGCGGCCGCCAGGGACTCCACGACGGTGTCGGCCCCACGCGAGGTCGCCGCGCTGAGCACGATCGGGGTGCCGGTCCGCGCGGCGAGCATCCGCACCGAGGCCAGGTACTCGGCGCGGGTGGCCTCGTCCACCCGCACCAGCACCGGCTTGGGCAGCGGGCGGAAGCGTACGAGGTTGCGCTCGACGCTCAGGCCCGTGAGGTCCCTGGCCCGCGAGCCGATCGCCTCCCACCACGCCGCCACGTCCTCGACCGACAGCCCGCAGTCGCTGGGCGCCCAGTCGCGCAGGCACGCCACGTACTGCTCGCCGCCGGCCTTCGCCGTCGGACCGACCGCCGACTTCTTCCAGCCGCCGAAGGGCTGGCGGTTGACGATCGCGCCGGTCGTGCCCCGGTTGACGTAGACGTTGCCCGCCTCGATGCGCTCGAGCCAGGTCTCGCACTCGTGGGTGTCGAGGGCATGCAGGCCCGCGGTGAGGCCGTACTCGACGGCGTTCTGCCAGGTGATGGCGGTGTCGAGGTCGGGCGCCCGCATGACCCCGAGCACCGGGCCGAACCACTCGGTGCGGTGGCTCCAGGAGCCCGGCTGCACCCCGATCTTCACGCCCGGGCTCCACAGGTGCCCGGTCTCGTCGAGCTGGCGCGGGGTCACCAGCCAGGACTCGCCGGCGTCGAGCGTCGTGAGCGCGCGCTGCAGCGGGCCCTCCGCGGGGCGGATGAGCGGGCCGATGACGGTGGCCGGGTCAGGCCCGCCGCCGACGTGCTCGGTGGTCACGGCGTCACGCAGCTGCCGGAAGAACGCCGGGTTGTCGTACACCGAGGCCTCGACGATCGCCAGGCTCGCCGCGGAGCACTTCTGGCCCGCGTGGCCGAACGCGGAGGCGACGAGGTCCTTCACCGCCGCGTCGAGGTCGGCCGTCGCCGAGATGAGCAATGCGTTCTTGCCCGACGTCTCGGCCATGAGCCGGATCTCCGGCTTCCAGGAGGTGAACAACCGGGCCGTCGCGAACGACCCGGTGAGCACCACCGCGGCAACGCCCGGATGGGTCACCAGATGCTGGCCCACCTCGTCATCTCGGGTGGGCACGAACTGCAGCACGTCGCGGGGCACGCCGGCCTGCCACAGTTGCTGGACCAGCAGCCACGCCGTCGCGACGGTCTCGGGGGCGGGCTTGAGGATCACGGCGTTGCCGGCCGCCAGGGCGGCCAGCACCCCGCCGGCCGGGATCGCGTACGGGAAGTTCCACGGCGGGACGACGACCACCACGCCGACCGGGCTGCTCGCGGCGCCGGACTCCAGCGTTCGGATCGCGGACGTGGCGTAGAAGCGGGCGAAGTCGATCGCCTCGGAGATCTCCGGGATCCCCTGGTCGATGGTCTTGCCCGCGTCGAGGGCCATGACCGCCAGGGTGTCGTGGCGCTGCTCACCCATGATCCGGGCCGCCTCCCACAGCAGCCGGGCGCGCTCACGCGGGCCGCGGCCGTCCCAGCCGGGGACCGCCGCGGCGCCGACGGCCACGGCCTCGTCGACCGCCGCATGGGTGGCCACCGTGGTGGAGTACCAGACCGCGCCGTCCGCGCTCGGGTTGCGCCCGTCGACGATGCCATCGTCGTGCTCGACCCCGTCGACCACCACGGGGATGGCCCGGCCCCAGCCCGGCGTGTGGCGCTGCAGGGCGGTGAGGATCTCGGCGCGCTCCTCGGGCCGGGTGATGTCGGTCTCCGGCGCGTTGTGGAAGGGGGCCTCGGGCTGGGGGGCCGAGGCCGCCGGCGCCGGCGGGCCGTGCCGGCGGGACTCCGTGCCGACCGCGTGGCGCGCCGCCACGGCCTCACGGAACCGGCGCTCCTGCTCGGCGAATGTCGGCGAGCCGACGGTGAGGCTGAACGACGCGCGCAGGAAGTTCTCGGGTGCGGTGTTCTCGTCGAGCCGGCGGACGAGGTACGCGACCGCCGAGGCGAAGTCGTCGTGCGCGGTGACCGGCGCGTAGAGCAGCACCGAGCCGATGTCGTGGATGATCGCCAGGGCTTCGGCGTTGGCCATGCCCTCGAGCATCTCGATGTCGACCTGGTCCGACACGCCGCGCTCCGCGGCCACCTCCAGGGCCCAGGCGAGGTCGAACAGGTTGTGGCTGGCGATGCCGATGCGCACGGCGTCAGCGTGCTCGGGGCGCAGCGCGACGTCGACGACGCGCTTCCAGGAGGCGTCGACGTCCGCCTTCGAGCCGTACGGTGCCGCCGACCAGCCGTGCAGCTGCGCCTCGCAGGACTCCATCGCGAGGTTGGCGCCCTTCACGATGCGGATCTTGATCGGCGCCCCACCGGCAGCACGGCGTCGCTGCGCCCACGCCACCAGGCCCTCGAACTCGGCGTGGCACTCCGGCAGGTAGGCCTGCAGCACGATGCCGGCCTCGACATCACGGAAGTCCGGCTCGTCGAGCACCCGGGTGAAGGCGTCGATGGTCAGGGTGAGGTCGCGGTACTCCTCCATGTCGAGGTTGACGAAGGTGCGCGGGGTGGTCGCCGCGGCAGCGCGGTACAGCTGGCGCAGCCGCTGCGACACCCGGTCCACCGACCCGGCATGGTCATAGGTGCTGAGTTGGGCGGCGATGGCCGAGATCTTCACGCTGATGTAGCTGACCTCGGGCCGGGTGAGCATCTCGATGACCCGCTCGAGGCGGTGGTGGGCCTCGTCCTCGCCGAGCACCGCCTCGCCGAGCACGTTGATGTTCAGGCGCGCGCCGTCCTTGGCGCGCCGGGCCAGGTGCTTGCGCAGCGGCTCGCGCTCCGCGGGCAGGATGATCCCCTTGGAGGCGTCGCGGATCTGCCAGTGGACGAGCTGCATCGAGGGCCCCGGGGCCAGCTTCGAGATCGGGGCCAGGGCGCGCAGGCCCACGTGATCGCGCACGCCGAGCGCCCGGGGGTTCGACGAGGCCGCGGCGTCGCGCAGCGTGGCCGCGGCGCGCGATGACGCCGAGATCCGCATCACCTCGTCGGTGAGCGCCATCGTCACCGGCAGGCCGGCTGGGTCGCGCAGCAGCCTGGTGAGACGGCGCCGGTTGGCCTTCTCGCGGCGGGTGCGCAGCCCCTCGGCCTCGGTCATCCAGCGTGAGGCACGGCCCACCGCGCGATCGACGACGCGATCGGCATCGGGAAGGGGAGCGAGGAGCTCGGCAGGGGCGGGCGGCATGGCGCTGGTGTTCACGGTGACCATCGTGGTCCCGGGACTGGGCTGACTCAATGCGGGGGCGCCACCTGCTCGCCCGCGTGGTCGGAGCCATGCCGGCCCGGCCTGGCGTGAAGCGGACCAGCGGGGGGAATCGACATGTCCGGCGGCCACGGCGCCGGCGCAACGAGCAGTCGCAGGGGCTTCCCACCATCCCTGGGTCGGGGCTCCCGATCTTGGGTGGAATGCGCCTGCGGGTCGGCCGGCACCCGGGCTGGGGACCAGTGGCAATGTCGATTCGCCCGCGGTTGGCGGCAGGATGGCCGTGGGTTTGCGCTCAGTGGCCGAGGAACCGCCCGAACAGCTCGGCCCGCCGCGCCGGGCGCCCGGTCCTGGCTTCGGCGGCGTCGGCCGAGCTCATGACGGCCAGCCCGCCGTTGGCGCCGAACCAGCGCACCGGTTCGGGCTCCCACCGGCGGGAGCGGTGCTGCACCCAGGGCAAGGTGGTGAGCTCCGTGCGCCGGCCCACGATCAGGTCGGCCAGGGTGCGCCCGGCCAGGTTCGACGTGCCGACGCCGTCGCCGACGTACCCACCGGCCCACGCCAGGCCGGTGCGCCGGTCCAGCCCGCACGAGGCGTACCAGTCGCGGGGGATTCCGAGCGGGCCACCCCACCGGTGAGTGACCCGGTAGGGCGCGACGGTGGGGAACAGCTCCACGAGCGTCCGCCAGAGGGCCTCGTGCACGGCGGGCACCCGGTCGAAGTGGGGCTCGATGCGCGAGCCGAAGTGGTAGGGGGCACCGCGGCCGCCGAACGCCAGGCGGTCGTCGGCGGTGCGCTGGCCGTAGATGATCAGGTGCCGGGCGTCGTTGAACGTCTCGCGCTGCGCCAGGCCAACCGCATCCCATACGTCCGCGGGCAGCGGCTCCGTGGCGAGCATGAGCGAGTAGACCGGCATCAGCGTCCGGCGGTGCCCGCGCAGCCGGGCGGTGAAGGCCTCCGTCGCGCGCACCACGTAGGGCGCCCGGACATCGCCGCGGGGGGTCCGCACCACGCCAGGCTCGATCGAGGTCGCCGGCGAGTGCTCGTACACCCGCACGCCACGGCGTTCCAGGGCCTCAGCCAGGCCGCGCACCAGCTTCGCCGGCTGGATCGCCGCACAGTGCGGGGTGACCAGCGCCCCGAGCACGTCGCTCGCGCCGACCCGGGCGGAGGCCTCCGCGGCGTCGAGCAGCCGGTAGTCGTCGGCGCCGAAGCCCCACGAGCGCCAGTGCTCGACCTGGGCCCGTAGCCGGGCCAGCTGCACCGGGGTGCGGGCCAGGGTGACCGTGCCGCCCTTGGCCCAGTCGATGGCCAGGCCCTCGACGGCCGCCGTGCGGCCCACCTCGTCGACCGTGTCGTGCATCGCGTGCTGCATGGCCAGTGCGGCGGCCCGGGAGGACCGGCGCGCGATGGCCTCCATCGAGGCAGGGAACAGCGCCGAGCACCAGCCACCGTTGCGGCCGCTGGCCCCGAAGCCGGCGACCTCGGCCTCGAGTACCGCGATGCGGGTGCCGGGTGCCGCCATGCTCAGGGCGTGCGCGGTCCACAGGCCGGTGTACCCGGCGCCGACGATCGCCACGTCGACGTCGAGATCGCCGTCGAGCGCAGCGCGCGGCGGGGGCGGTGCACCGAGGGAGTCCCACCAGAGCGAGAGTCCGCGCGGGTCAGCTGGACTCACAGCGCCCCCGGGCCGCCGAGCCCGCGCGGTGCGATCGGGGCCGGGACACCCGCGGGGAGGTCCGGCTGGGGGATCGGGGTGGCGGTGCCCACCACGACGGGGAGCTGACCTGCCCAGGTCGGCCAGTCGCGGTCCTCCAGCGGCTCGTCCGTGCCACCGGTCCTGGCCTTCACCGAGAACTCGGTGAGCGGCAGCGCGAGCACCATCGTGGCCGCGACCTCCTTGGCCGTCATGGGCCGCAGCTGGGCCCACCGGCCGGGCGTGAGGTGCTCGGTGATCACCTGCAGGGCATGCCACTGGTCGTCACCGGACACCACCTCGCACGAGCCGACCACGACCAGGCTGCGGTAGTTCATGCTCGACTCGAAGGCGCTGCGGGCCAGCACCAGCCCGTCAAGCAGGGTCACGGTCAAGCAGGCCGGTACCCCCGTGGCCAGGGTCCGGAACAGCCGGGAGCCGGTGGAGCCGTGGAACAGCACCCGGTCGCCGTCCCGGGCGATCGCCACGGGCAGCACCATCGGGGCGCCGGTGGCGTCCGCGAAGCCGAGGTGCCCGACCAGGGCCTCGGCGAGGATCGCGTCGGCCGCCAGCCGGTCGTGCGAGCCGCGGTCGGCCTTGCGCGTGAACGCGGTGCGCCCGGTCATCTAGAGCAGCTCCATGCCCTCGGTGAGCACCGCGCGCAGGATCTGCTCGATCTCGTCGAACTCCGCCTGCCCCACGATCAGTGGCGGCGCCAGCTGGATGACCGGGTCGCCCCGATCGTCGGCGCGGCAGTACAGCCCGGCGTCGAACAGGGCCTTGGAGAGGAACCCGCGCAGCAGCCGCTCGGACTCGGCGTCGTCGAACGTCTGCCTCGTGGCCTTGTCCTTCACCAGCTCGATGCCGTAGAAGTACCCGGCGCCGCGCACGTCACCGACGATCGGCAGGTCGAGCAGCCGCTCGAGCGTGGTGCGGAACGCGCCCTCGTTGGCCCGCACGTGCGCGTTGAGGCCCTCGCGCTCGAAGATGTCGAGGTTGGCCAGCGCCACCGCGCACGAGACCGGATGGCCGCCCCAGGTGTACCCGTGCAGGAACGTGTTCGTGCCCCTGCTGAACGGCTCGAACAGGCGGTCGTGGACCATCATCGCGCCGAGCGGGGCGTACCCGGAGGTCAGGCCCTTCGCGAACGTGATGATGTCGGGCTGCACGCCGAACCGGTTCATCGCGAACCAGTCGCCGATGCGGCCCATGGCGCAGATGGTCTCGTCGGCGACCAGGAGCACGTCGTAGGTGTCGCAGATCTCGCGGACGCGCTCGAGGTAGCCCGGCGGCGGGGGGAAGCAGCCGCCGGAGTTCTGCACGGGCTCGAGGAACACCGCGGCAACGGTGTCCGGGCCCTCGAACTCGATGGCCTCGGCGATGCGGTCGGCGGCCCAACGGCCGAAGGCCGGGAGGTCGTCGGCGTGCGCCTGGGCGCGGTAGAAGTTGGTGTTGGGCACCTTGTGCGCGCCCGGGACCAGGGGCTCGAACGCGGCCTTGGCCGCCGGGATGCCGGTGATGCTCAGGGCGCCCTGCGGCGTGCCGTGGTAGGCCACCGCGCGGCTGATGACCTTGTGCTTGGTGGGCTTGCCGGTCAGCTTGAAGTACTGCTTGGCCAGCTTCCAGGCCGACTCGACGGCCTCACCGCCCCCGGTGGTGAAGAACGTGCGGTTGATGTCCGCGGGAGCGAGCTGGGCCAGGCGGTCGGCCAGCTCGATGGCAGTCGGGTGGGCGTACGACCACAGCGGGAAGAACGCCAGCGTCTCGGCCTGCTTGGCCGCGGCCTGGGCGAGCTCCTGGCGGCCGTGGCCGACCTGCACCACGAACAGCCCGGCCAGGCCGTCGAGGTAGGAGCGACCCTGGTCGTCCCAGATGCGCGCCCCCTCGCCGCGCACGATGACCGGCACGTGGCCGCCGGCGGCGTAGACCGAGTGCCGCGTGAAGTGCATCCAGAGCCGGTCGCGCGCCAGGTCGGCCAGCGCATCGTCGCCGGGCTCGGTGAAGGACAGCGAGCTGGTGGTCATCGGGCACCCCAGGTGTAGATCTGCTTGCGGAGCTTGAGGTAGACGAAGGTCTCCGTGCTGCGCACGCCGGGGATCGAACGGATCTTGCTGTTCATGATCTCCAGCAGGTGGTCGTCGTCCTCGCACACGATCTCGGCGAGGATGTCGAACCCGCCGGCCGTGATCACCACGTAGTCGACCTCGTCGAGCTCGGCCAGCCGGTCGGCCACCTCCGTGATGTCGCCGTCGACCCGGATGCCGAGCATGGCGGCGCGCGGGAACCCCACCTGCATGGGGTCGGTGACCGCGACGACCTGGATGACCCCCGACTCCACCAGGCGCTGCACGCGCTGGCGCACGGCCGCCTCGGACAGGCCCACGGCACGGCCGATGGTCGCGTAGGGCCGGCGGCCGTCCTGCTGCAGCTGCTCGATGATCGCCTTCGCGGCGTCGTCCAGCGGCGGGGGGCGGTGCCGGGAGGCGGGGAGCATGGCGCAATGGAACCCCACCCTCGGCACGATGGCAAGCGAAAACGGTGGCGATTCGTGCAGTTCTCGTCGGAATGCGCAACAGCAGCGGGCGGACGCTACGAATAGCACCGTCAAGCACCTGCCCGCTCCACCGTCGGTCGGCTAGACTCGCCGCACCCGGCGGCCGCCGCCGGCATCGTCTGCAGCACTGGTCCGCCCTCATCCAGCACCCATCAGGAGCACGCGTGAGCCGCATCATCCGCAACTTCATCAACGGCGAGCCCGTCGACGCCGCGTCCGACGCCACGACCGACCTGGTGAACCCGCACACCGGGGAGGTGTTCGCGCAGGCCGTGGTCTCCGGCGCCGAGGACGTGGATCGCGCCTACCACGCGGCCTCGGACGCCTTCGAGTCGTGGAGCCAGACCACGCCCTCCGAGCGGCAGGCGGCGCTGCTCAAGGTCGCCGACATCGTCGAGGCCCACGCCGAGGAGCTCATCGCGCTGGAGGCAGAGAACACGGGCAAGCCGCTGGCGGTGACCAGGAGCGAGGAGATCCCGCCGATGGTCGACCAGATCCGCTTCTTCGCCGGCGCCGCGCGCGTGCTGGAGGGCCGCTCCACCGGTGAGTACATGAAGGGCTACACCTCCATGATCCGTCGGGAGCCCATCGGCGTGATCGGCCAGGTGACCCCGTGGAACTACCCGATGATGATGGCCGTCTGGAAGTTCGCCCCGGCACTGGCGGCCGGCAACACGGTGGTGCTCAAGCCGTCGGACACCACGCCTGTCACCACCGTGCGGATGGCCGAGCTGTTCGCCGACGTCCTGCCGCCCGGGGTGCTCAACGTGGTGACCGGCGACCGTTCCACGGGGCAGCTGCTCGTCGAGCACCCCCGCCCGGACATGGTCTCGATCACCGGCTCGGTCCGGGCAGGCATGGCGGTGGCCGGCACCGCGGCCGCTGACGTGAAGAAGGTGCATCTGGAGCTGGGCGGCAAGGCGCCGGTGATCGTGTTCGACGATGCCGACATCGCCACTGCGGCTGAGTGGCTCGCAGTCGCCGGCTACTTCAACGCCGGCCAGGACTGCACGGCCGCCACCCGGGTGCTGGTCGCCGATGCGATCCATGACGACTTCGTCGCGGCGCTGGCCGAGCAGGCAGCCGCGACGGTCACCGCCTTCGAGACCGGCCCGGAGGGCGAGGACGTGCTGGTGCCGCCGCTGAACAACGAGCGCCAGCTCGACCAGGTGCTCGGGTTCCTCGAGCGCACCCCGGCGCACGCGGAGATCGTGGTGGGTGGCAGCCGGCTCGGCGATCGCGGCTACTACGTGCCCCCGACGGTCGTGTCGGGCCTGCGCCAGGACGACGAGATGGTGCAGCACGAGATCTTCGGCCCCGTCATGACCGTGCAGTCCTTCAACGACGAGGCAAAGGCCCTCGAGTGGGCCAACGGCGTGAAGTACGGCCTCGCCTCGTCGGTGTGGACCAAGGACCTCGCGCGCGGCATGCGCATGGCCAAGCACCTGGACTTCGGCGCGGTCTGGATCAACACCCACATCCCGCTGGTCGCCGAGATGCCGCACGGCGGGTTCAAGCACTCCGGCTACGGCAAGGACCTGTCGATGTACGGCCTCGAGGACTACACGCGCATCAAGCACGTGATGATCAGCCTCGACGAGGGGTAGTCAGGCGGGGCGGTCGGGCGCACCTGCGGGCGGCGCGCGTGCCGTCAGTGGGCGTCCATGGGGTCGGGCGGTGGTACCACCGCCTGCCCCGGCGCGACCACGACGAACTGGCCCATGAGGCCCGAGTCCTCGTGGTACAGCAGGTGGCAGTGGTACATGTAGGGCCACGTCGGGTCGGCGCTCTCGGGGAACGTCGCGATGATGCGCACCTCGGACCCGGGCGCCAGGTACACGGTGTCCTTCCAGCCGGCCAGCTCCGGCGGGGGCGGCGTGCCGTCGAGGTCCAGCACCTGGAACTGCACCGTGTGCACGTGGAAGTTGTGCGGCTGCGGATCGCGGTTGCGCAGCACCCAGACCTCAGTCGCCCCTACGGGCACGACCTCGTCGATGCGACCGAGGTCGGCCGGCTTGCGGTTGATGATCTGGGCGTCGATCGTGAACGTCCGGGTCGTGCTCGCGGACGCGGGATCCAGCCGCTGGAACGACGCCAGTGCGCTGGGCACCTCGGGTGAGGCGGCGAGCTCGGCTCCGGCCCGCAGCTCGAGGACGTCGAAGTCCCCGGTGCCGAACCGGGAGTTCGGCCCCACCCGCCCGCCGAAGTCCGGGGAGGTGTTGCGCAGCATGACGCGTTCGCCGGGTGCCATCGTCACGACCACCTCGGCGCGCTCCCCGGGTGAGAGCTGCACGTGGTCGAGGCGGACCGGGGCCGTGAGCAGCCCGCCGTCGGTGGCGACGAGGTCGAACTGCCGGCCGTCGGCGAAGCCCAGGCGGTAGATGCGCGCGGTGGAGGCGTTGACCAGCCGCAGCCGGGTCCGCACGGCCGAGACGTCGAGGTAGGGCCCGATCGTGCCGTTCACCATGATCGTGTCTCCGAGGAACCCCGTCGAGCTCGGCCCCTGCTGGTCGAACACGAGCTGACCGTCGCGGTCGAAGCGCTTGTCCTGGACGATGACCGGCACGTCGTCGACGCCGTACTCGTGGGGCAGCACCGCTGTGGCGGGCTCGTTCGGGTCGTCGACGAGGATCATCCCGGCCACCCCCCGGTACACGTGCTCGGCGGTCCGCCCGTGCGGGTGGGCGTGGTACCAGAGGGTCGCCGCGGGCTGGTCCACCGTCCAGCGCGGCGACCAGGTGGCACCGGGCTCGACGAGCTGGTGCGGCCCGCCGTCCATGCGCGCCGGCACCCGCATGCCGTGCCAGTGCATGGTGGTGGACTCGGCCAGGGCGTTGGTGAGGTCCACCTGCACCTCCTCGCCGCGGCGCATCCGCAGCGTGGGGCCGAGGTACGACTGGTTGACCCCGAGCGTCGGCGTCGGCCCGTCGAGCCCGAAGTCGGTCGTCGACTCGTCCACGGTCAGGTCGAAGCGCCGGCCACCGGGCGCGGCGACCCCCTCGTCCAGCGGCGGGATCGCCAGCGGCTGGGTCGGCGGCCGGCTCGTCACGGGGGAGGTGACCGGGTTCGCGCACCCGACCAGCCCAGGGGCGAGCATCGCCACGGCTGCCAGCGCGGCGGCAACGCGAGCGGCGGTCATGGCAGGACGATCGCACATACCCCCCGCGGTACCTCAGGCAGATGGTCCCCCGGTTGACGGGCAATCGACCCGGAGCGCCACTAGCGTTCCTGCCATGACCACCGTGACCATGTTCGACACCAAGAAGTACGACCGCGACCACGTCGGCGAGGCGATGCTCGCCGCTGGCCTGGAAGTGAAGTTCCGGGAGTACCGGTTGGGCCCGGACACGGTGGACACCGTCACCGAGGGCACCGACGTGGTGTGCGTGTTCGTCAACGACAAGGTCACGCGCGAGGTGATCGAGGGCCTTGCCGCCAAGGGCGTGAAGATGATCGCGCTGCGATGCGCTGGCTTCAACGGCGTCGACCTCGCGGCGGCCGCCGAGCACGGCATCCTCGTGGCAAGGGTGCCTGCCTACTCGCCGTACGCGGTGGCCGAGCACGCGGTGGCGCTGGCGCTGGCCCTGATCCGGCGGCTGCCGCAGGCCAACCGGCGGGTCCGCGACATGAACTTCACGCTCGACGGCCTGGTCGGCTTCGACCTGCACGGCAAGACCGTCGGCCTCATCGGCACCGGCAAGATCGGCAAGATCGCCGGGCAGATCTTCAAGGGCTTCGGCACCCGCGTCATCATGTGGGACCCGTACCCCGACCATGCCTGGGCCGAGCGCGAGGGCCTGGAGTACGTGACGCTCAGCGAGATCGGCCGGGAGGCCGACATCGTCTCGCTGCACGTGCCGCTGTTCCCCGAGACGCACCACATCATCAACGACCTCGTGCTCGCCGCGCTCAAGCCCGGCGTCATCCTCATCAACGTCAGCCGCGGCGCCCTGGTGGACACCGTCGCCCTCATCGAGGCCCTCAAGACCGGTCAGGTCGGCGGGGTCGGCCTGGACGTCTACGAGGAGGAGGAGGGCAAGTTCTTCGAGGACCTCTCCGGAGAGATCATGACCGACGACGTCCTCGCGCGGCTCATGACCTTCCCGAACGTGATCATCACCGCGCACCAGGCCTTCCTGACCAAGGAGGCGCTCAACGAGATCGCCCGGGTGACCACGGAGAACGTGATCGCGTTCTCGAAGGGCGAGCAGCCGGAGGCCGAGCGGATCGTCACCGCCTGACCCGCGCGAGGGGGGCTGGCGCGCCTGACGGGCGGCCCCGGCTGATCGCGCGCGCATGATCGGGCGCGCTCCGTGTTGTCCCGGGCTGGGTGGTGGGCTATCGTGCGGCATCCGCGGATGCGGCACGGAATCCGAAGGATTCGGACGCAATGCACACGAAAAGCATTGCCCCATTCCCGATCCACTGCGAAGGAGCACAGTGACCCTTCTCGGCCAGTTCATCGACGGGGCGCATGGCCACGGCAGCGGGGAGCCCCTGGTTGTGGCCAATCCGGCGGACGGCTCGACGGTCGCGACACTCACCGAGGCGACCGCCGCCGACGTCGACCTGGCGGTGGCAGCCGCTGCCCGGGCCTTCCCGATCTGGTCGCGGATGACCCCCGGCGAGCGGGCGGCGGGGCTCCTCGCGCTGGCTGAGCGCATGGAGGGACGCGCCGAGCAGTACGCGCAGGTCGAGACCGCCCAGACCGGCAAGCCGATCCGGCTGTGCCGCGAGTTCGACGTGCCGGGCTCGATCGACAACGTCCGCTTCTTCGCCGGCGCTGCGCGCGTGCTCACGGGCATGGCCCAGGCCGAGTACGACGGCACGCACACCTCGTCGATCCGCCGCGAGCCCATCGGCGTCGTCGGCTCGATCGCACCTTGGAACTACCCGCTGCAGATGGCCATGTGGAAGATCCTGCCGGCCGTGGCCGCCGGCAACACGATCGTGCTCAAGCCGGCCGAGCTGACCCCCCTGACCTCGCTCATGGTCGCCGAGGATGCCGCCGCCGCAGGCATCCCGGCGGGCGTGATCAACGTGCTGACCGGGCCCGGGCGCACGGTCGGCGAGGCACTCATCAGCCACCCGGACGTGGCGATGGTGTCGTTCACCGGCTCGACCCCGGTGGGTCGACGGGTCATGGAGCTGGCCACGGGCACCATCAAGCGGGTGCACCTGGAGCTCGGCGGCAAGGCGCCGTTCCTGGTGTTCGACGACGCCGACCTCGAGGCCGCGGCGCACGGCGCCGTCGCTGGGGCGCTGATCAACACCGGCCAGGACTGCACCGCGGCGACGCGCGCGTACGTCCAGCGTCCGCACCTCGACGCGTTCGTCGAGCAGGTCGCCGCGCTGTTCGACCGGGTGCAGCTCGGCGCGCCAGCCGACGAGGCCACCGACCAGGGGCCGCTGATCTCGATGCAGCAGCGCGACCGGGTGCATGGCTACGTGGAGCGGGCGGTGGCCGCCGGGGCGAAGGTGGTGCGCGGCGGCGAGGTGCCCGGCGGGGCCCTGGCCTCGGGCTCCTACTACCCGCCCACCCTGGTCGTGGGGGCGGCGCAGGATGCCGAGATCGTGCAGGAGGAGCTGTTCGGCCCGGTGCTGGTCGTGCTGCCGTTCGACAGCGACGACGAGGGCCTGGCGCTGGCCAACGACACGCCCTACGGGTTGGCGGCCTCGGCGTGGACCACCAACACGTTCCGCGCCCAGCGGGCCTCCCGGGAGATCGCGGCGGGCTGCGTGTGGATCAACGACCACATCCCGATCGTGTCGGAGATGCCGCACGGTGGTTTCAAGGCCTCGGGGTTCGGCAAAGACATGAGCGTCTACTCCTTCGAGGAGTACACGCACGTCAAGCACGTCTCATCCGACATCACCGGCGAGGCCCGCAAGCCGTGGCATCGCACGATCTTCGCCCGACCCTGACCGGGCCCCACGAAGGAGACCAGCCGACCATGACGGGTCTGACCACCCCTCGTTCTGGCGCGCCGCTGCCGCGCCGCCGCCTCCTGCAGGCCGGCGGCGTCGGTGCCGCCGCCATGTTCGCCGCCGCCTGTGGCGCCCGGCCGCCGCGCACGGCGAGTGCCTCCACGGCTGGCGAGGAGGTGCCGGCCAAGACCCAGCCCGACCAGTCGGCGAGCGAGGCGCAGCTGGTCTGGTCGACCTGGGTCGGGTACATGGACGTCGACGAGGAGACCGGCACGCGGCCCACTCTCGACCGGTTCACCGAGCAGACCGGCATCAAGGTCGACTACCGGGAGGACGTGAACGACAACGCGGAATTCGACGCAAAGGTGCGTCCCCAGCTCGAGGCAGGGCAGGACATCGGTCGCGACCTCGTGGTCCTGACCGACTGGAAGGCCGCCGAGTGGATCCGCAAGGGCTACGCGCAGAAGTACGACCGCGCCTGGGTCCCCAACGCACGCAACCTCCTGCCTGCCCTGCAGGGAGTCCCCTTCGACCCGGAGCGGGACCAGAGCCTGCCCTGGCAGTCGGGGTACGCGGGGCTGGGCTTCAACAAGAACCTGCTGCAGGAGCTGACCGGGAAGACCGAGATCAGGACGGTGGCCGAGCTGTGGGACCCCGCGCTGAAGGGCCGGATCACGATCCTGTCCGAGATGCGCGACTCGGTCGGCCTGGTCATGCTCGCCCAGGGCAACGATCCGGCGGACTTCACCGAGGACGACTACAACGCGGCGATCGCCGAGCTCCAGGCGCAGATGGACAGCGGGCAGATCCGCCAGGTGTCGGGCAACGACTACATCACTGGCATGGAGGGCGGCGACGTCGTGGCCGCCATCGCATGGTCCGGTGACGTGGCCTCGATCGTGAGCAAGGAGTACGAGTTCGACTTCGTCCTGCCGGAGTCCGGCGGGATGCTGTGGACGGACAACCTGCTCATCCCGGCCATGGCCAGGCACCGGAACAACGCCGAACGCGTCATGGACTACTACTACGACCCGAAGGTCGCCGCCGAGGTCGCCGCGTGGGTCCAGTACATCTGCCCGGTCGAGGGTGCCCAGCAGGCCATGGAGAAGCTCGACCCGAGCCTGGTGGACAATCCGCTGATCTTCCCGACGGCCGAGGACCTTGCCCAGACGCACATCTTCAAGGCACTGACGTCCTCCGAGCAGGCCAAGTACGACCAGGCGTTCCAGTCCCTCATCGGCAACTAGCCGCCGACCCGCCGCAAGGAGCCCAGCGATGGCATCGCAGTCCGTCAAGCAGGTCGAGGACCTGCACCTGGTCCGCCTCACGAAGCGGTACGGCGAGCACGCCGCCGTCGACGACCTGTCCCTGACGATCCCTGCCGGATCGTTCTTCGCGCTGCTCGGGCCGTCGGGCTGCGGCAAGACCACCACCCTGCGCATGGTCGCCGGCCTGGAGGTCCCCACCGCGGGCATGATCCGCATCGGCGAGCAGGACATCACCGCGCTGCGGCCCTACAAGCGGCCCGTCAACACCGTGTTCCAGTCCTATGCGCTGTTCCCGCACATGGACATCTTCGAGAACGTCGCGTTCGGCCTGCGCCGTCGCGGCGAGAAGAACATCGAGGCCCGCGTCAACGAGATGCTCGAGCTGGTCGAGCTGACCCCCATGGCTCGGCGCAAGCCCGCCCAGATGTCCGGTGGCCAGCAGCAGCGCGTCGCCGTCGCGCGGGCCCTGATCAACCGGCCCGACGTGCTGCTGCTCGACGAGCCGTTGGGGGCGCTGGACCTCAAGCTGCGCCGCCAGATGCAGATCGAGCTCAAGCGCATCCAGACCGAGGTGGGGATCACGTTCGTGCACGTCACCCACGACCAGGAGGAGGCCATGACCATGGCCGACACCGTCGCGGTCATGAACGCCGGGCGGATCGAGCAGCTGGGCGCCCCGCAGGAGCTCTACGACACCCCTCGCACCGCGTTCGCCGCGAATTTCCTGGGCCAGTCGAACCTGTTCCCCGGTCAGGTCGTGGCCCGCGACGCGCAGTCGGTGCAGATCCGCGCCTTCGGCCAGCAGGTCCTGCTGCCCGCGACCAAGCTGAGCACCGACTCCGACAGGGTGATCGTCGGGGTGCGGCCGGAGAAGCTGCACCTGCACCGTGCGGGCGGAGCCGTGCCGGAGGGCCGCAACACCCTGACCGGCGTCGTCACCGACGCCTCGTTCGTCGGCGTCTCCACCCAGTACCTGGTGGCCACGCCGTGGGGCCAGGAGCTCATCGCGTTCGAGCAGAACATGGGCTCCGCCGAGCGTCCGGGCGTGGGGGAGACGGTGACCGTCTCGTGGGAGCCGGCCCACAGCTTCGGCCTCGACGGCAGCGACGACCTCAACGCGGGCATCGACGACGACCTGCTCGAGGTCGGGCACTACACGGCCGCCGACGTGGAGGCGGGACTCGTCCCGGCGCCCGCCACCGTCCCGGGCGGCTGATCATGCAGATCCCAGCGTCGAGCCCCGCGATCGATGTCGCCGGCGTGCCAACCCCTGCCGCCCCAGCCCCGGGGCTGACCAGGGGGCGGGCGGTGCCGTACTGGCTGCTGCTGCCCGGCATGCTGTGGCTCACGGTCTTCTTCGTCGTGCCGCTGGTCTCGCTCTTCGCGACCTCGCTGCAGTCACCGGTGAGTGACAACCCCGACGACGGCTACTACTTCAACTGGGACTTCTCCAACTACTCCGAGGCGTTGAGCCGGTACGGCGAGCAGTACGTGCGCTCATTCGTCTTCGCCGGGCTGGCAACCCTGCTGGCGCTGGCGATCGCCTACCCGCTGGCGTACTTCATCGCGTTCAAGGCCGGGCGGTGGAAGGCGCTGCTGCTCGTGCTGGTGGTGGCGCCGTTCTTCGCCTCGTTCCTGATCCGCACCTACGCGTGGCGGACGATCCTGGCCGACGAGGGATTCGTCGTCGACCTGCTCAACGCGCTGAACCTCCTGCCGCAGGACCGTGTGCTCAACACGCCGCTGGCCGTGGTCACGGGCATCACGTACAACTTCCTGCCGTTCATGATCCTGCCGCTCTATGCGTCGCTGGACAAGATCGACCCACGGCTCGCGGAGGCAGGCGCGGATCTGTACGCCAAGCCCCTCACGACGTTCCGCAAGGTCATCTGGCCGCTGTCCATGCCAGGCGTCGTCGCAGGCACGCTGCTCACCTTCATCCCCGCGGCGGGCGACTACATCAACGCCAGGCTCCTGGGTTCCACGAACGATCGGATGATCGGCTCGGTCATCGACAGCCAGTTCATCATCGTGCGCGACTACCCGATCGCCTCGGCGCTGAGCTTCCTGCTCATGGCGACGATCCTGATCCTCGTCACGATCTACGTCCGGCGCGCCGGGACGGAGGACCTGCTCTGATGGCCGACCCGACCTCGACCCCGGTGGTCCCGGGGCCGCGAGAGCCCCGCCTGGCCAGCACGACGCTGGACCCAGCCCTGCTCGCCGCGCCCCCGGCGCGGGAGTCCGGCGTGCAGCGCAGCGTGCGCTGGGTTCGGGAGCACACCCTGGCGCTCTACTCCGCTCTGGCGCTGGTGTACATGTTCCTGCCCGTCGCCGTCGTCGTGCTCTTCTCCTTCAACGACCCGGCGGGCCGGCAGAACACGCGATGGAACGAGTTCTCGCTCGACGCCTGGACCAACATCTGCAAGGACCCCACGATCTGCCGCTCGGTGGGAGTGAGCGTGAGCATCGCCCTGGTGGCGACCATCGTGGGCACGATCCTGGGCACGATGATCTCCTTCGCGCTGGTGCGCCACCGGTTCCGTGGGCGCGCCTCGACGAACCTGTTGATCTTCCTGCCGATGGCCACGCCCGAGGTCGTCCTGGGCTCCTCGCTGCTGGCGCTGTTCCTCAACATGTACTGGGGCAACTGGCAGATGCCGCTGGGCTTCTGGACGATCCTGATCGCGCACATCATGTTCGTGATCTCGTTCGTGGTGGTCACGGTCAAGGCGCGGCTGGCCGGGCTCGACCCGCGGCTGGAGCAGGCCGCGATGGACCTCTACGCCGACGAGAAGGCGACGTTCCGCTACGTCACGCTGCCGCTGGTCGCCCCAGGCATCATGGGTGCCGCACTGCTGGCGTTCTCGCTGTCCTTCGACGACTTCATCATCACGAACTTCAACTCCGGCTCCACGGTCACGTTCCCGATGTACATCTGGGGCGCGGCGCAGCGCGGCATCCCGCCGCAGGTCAACGTGATCGCCTCGATCATGTTCTTCGGGGCGCTGGCGATCGTGCTGCTCGCGCAGGTGCTCGGCGCGCGGCGCCGTCGCGTCGTGGCCCGCGGTACCGGATCTGTCGCGTCCGGCGCGGCCGGCACCGCCCCCGTGGCAGCCGAGGAACTCGCGCGCCGGCCCAGCTGAGCGTCGGCGGTGGCCCGCCGCTGCCTGCCGGGTCGTGCCGGGCGAGTACCAGCTCCTCCTCGGCGTCCGGCGGGTGCGGGCCCGACCGACTCGGCGAGGGAGCGACCCACTGGGCCAGCGCGTCGCTCCCGTCACGTGCAGATGCTCCCGTCCTGACGGGAGCATCCTGCGGTACCGGGAGCATCGTCCGGCATCATCCGTGGGCGCGGGGAGCATCTCCGGGGCGCCTGGCGCACGAACAGGTCCCCGGAGCGGCCGCGGTGCCCGGGAGTCCGGCAGTGGGCTGGCCCAGCATCGGGTCTCCGCTGGGCAGCCGAGGCGCGGCGCAGACGCCGAGGCCGCCTCACGCGGCAGTCAGCGGGCTTCGAGCAGCACGACCTTCTGCCCGGGCTTCCAGATGGCGTCCCCGCGCAGGGTGACGGGCACCGCCGCTCCGGCGGCCACGTCGCTGACCTCGCCGGTCACGGAGCCCAAGGAGGTGCCACCCACGTACACCCAGACGGTGAGATTCGCGGAGGCGGTGGACGTCCCGCGGTTGCGCACGGTGCCCGAGACGACCAGGCCGTCGGCGGTGTTGTCCAGCCGGTAGGACTCCAGCAGCCAGTCGCCGCTGCGGAGCTGGTCCGAGCTCGGTGCGGGCGGTGCGTCGCCGCTCGAGGGTGGGCCAGTGGTGGACGATCCCGAGTCACCTTCGCCCGGGGCCCCGGTGCCACCCAGGGAGGTCACCGCCCACCAACCAACCAGCGCCAGCAGGGCGACGACCAGGAGGGCCCACAGCCATCGCCGCCCTCCGGAGCGCCGAGCGGGTGGCGCGCTGCGTGGGCGCACGGTCCGCGCACCAGGCGTCATGGGCGGTGGTGTCGACACCAGGTGCGGGACGGGTGCCGGCTGTGTCGGGGCCGGCCAGGGCGCCGCACCGGCGGCGCCGGCGGCCGGTGCCTGCACGAGATCCGGGGGCGCCGCGTCGGGCTGCGTGCTCGATCCGGAGTCTGTGGGGCTTGGCGCCACGGACCAGGACTCGGCCTCATCGGCCGGCGGCGGTGCCGCGTGGGGTCCATCGGTCGCTGGCGCAGCCCCTGCGCCGCCGGGCATCGTCGCCCCCGGCTCGGACGCGCCGGGCCCCGACCGGATCGGCCCCGGGCTTCCGGGTCCCTCACTCGGCACAGCTTGGTCGACGCGGGTGCGGTCGAGGGCATCGGGGCTGGAAGCACCTGCCACCCCGCCCACCTCAGTGCCTCCCAGCGCGGCGAGCATGGGTCGGATGTCCTGCCCGGCCTCGCCGACGCGGGCCAGGTCGAGCACCTGCCGGGCGCTGGGCCGCAGCGCCGGATCCTTCTGCAGCATCCGCCCCAGCAGGGCCGTGCGGACCGGATCGATGCCCACCAGGTCAGGGTCGCGCTTGATGATGGACATGAGCACGGCGACCGAGGCGCCCTCGCCGAACGGTGGCCGGCCGGTCGCCGCGAACGCCAGCAGCGAGCCCAGCGTGAAGATGTCCGTGGCCGGGCCGGTGGGGTCGAGGTTCGCCTGCTCGGGGGAGAGCCACGCGGGGCTGCCCGTCACGAGTCCAGTTGCGGTCAGCGAGGTCGCGTCCTCCGGATGCGCGATGCCGAAGTCGATGAGCACCGGCCCACGCTCGTTGAGGATCACGTTGCCGGGCTTGAGGTCGCGGTGCGTGACCCGGTGCAGCTCGAGCACCGCCAGCGCCTGCGCCAGGCCGCGCGCGAGCTCCCACCAGTCCTCGTCGGCCAACGGACCGTTCGACTGCACCTCGTCGCGCAGCACTGGCCCGCTGAGGTACTCCAGCGCGAGCCACGCGGGCTCGGACTCCAGGTCCGCGTCGACGTAGTGGCAGATGTGCACGTCGCGGACCGCGCGCAGGATGCCCACCTCGCGGCGGAACCGATCCCGGGTCGCCGGGGCGTCGAGCAGGCCCGGACGGATGACCTTGATCGCGGCGGCCCGGCCCGCGGAGGTCGCGTAGAAGACCACGCCCATGCCGCCAGCGCCCAGCCGGGAGTGGATCTGCCAGGGCCCCACCTGGCGGGGGTCGTGCATCGACAGCGGCGAGCCGATGCTGGGCTCGGCCATCGCCACCTCCTGGCGTGCTGCGTCTGGATACCCGGCCGGCCAGGGCCAGCGGCGGAGGCCCGGCGACCGATCGCCGGCGCGAGGCTCCCGGCCACTCTAGCCGGTGGCACGAATCGGGGCGCGGACCTGCGTGCGAGGACCCGGTGCGCCGGCTACCATACGGGCGACGCGGTCCAGCGCGTGGGCGCCGACCCACCGACCGCGCGGCCGTATCGTCCGGAGGACCCGGGGCGGCTGACCTGGAGCAGCGATACTCCGATGCCGTATTCGCGTACCCGTATCAGGACCTCGTCGAGAGCCTCGCTGCGCGAGGTCGCGCACGCGCCCTACTGGCTGGACCGTCCAGAGCGGCCGGATCCGCAGCCTGCCCTGGTGGGGCCGACGAGTGCCGACCTCGTGATCGTCGGGGGCGGCTTCACGGGCCTGTGGACGGCCCTGCTGGCCACCGACGAACGCCCCGGCCTGGACGTCGTCATCCTCGAGGCCGACCGGGTCGCCGAGGGGGCGTCCGGGCGCAATGGCGGGTTCGTGGCCGCGTCGATCACCCACGGCTTCGGCAACGGCCTGTCGCGCTGGCCCAACGAGCTCCCCGAGCTGCTGCGCCAGGGTCACGAGAACCTCGACGAGCTCGAGGCGACGATCCTGCAGCTGGGCCTGCAGGTGGACTGGAGCCGCACCGGCGAGCTGGACGTGGCCACCGAGGACTACCAGGTGGCCGAGTTCGCCACCCTGGCGGCCACGGCCGCCGAGCACGGCGAGAAGCTGGAGCTGCTCGACGGCGCCGCGACCCGGCGGATGGTCGACTCGCCGCTCTACCGCGCTGGGCTGTACGACCGCACCGGGGTCGCCCTGGTCGATCCCGCGCGGCTGAGCTGGGAGCTGGCCCGGGTCGCCCGCAGCCGGGGCGTGCGGATCCACGAGCACTCCGCCGCGCTGGGCATCGAGCGCACGGAGCACGGCGTGCAGGTCCGCACCGAGCACGGATCGGTGCACGCCCGGCAGGCCGCCCTGGGCACGAGCGCCTTCCCCAACCTGCTGCGCCGCGTGCGGCCCTACGTGATCCCCGTCTACGACTACGTGCTCATGACGGAGCCGCTCAGCAGCGAGCAGTGGGCGTCCGTCGGCTGGGGCTTCGGCGGCGGCGTCGGGGACTCGAACAACCAGTTCCACTACACCCGGCCCACCGCGGACGGCCGGATCCTGTGGGGCGGCTTCGAGGCGGTGTACCACTACGGCAGCCGGATCGGGCGCGACCTCGAGCGTGACGACCGCACCTACGCGGTCCTCGCCGAGAACTTCTTCACCACGTTCCCGCAGCTCGAGGGCCTGCGCTTCACCCACGCGTGGGGTGGCGCGATCGACACGTGCTCGCGGTTCAGCGCCTTCTGGGGCACGGCGATGGCCGGCCGCGTCGCCTACAGCCTGGGCTACACCGGCCTGGGGGTGGCCGCCACCCGCTACGGCGCCAGGGTGATGCTCGACCTGCTCGCCGAGCGGCAGACCGAGCGCACGCGCCTCGAGATGGTGCGCAGCAAGCCGATCCCGTTCCCTCCCGAGCCCGTGCGCTCGCCGGCGGTGGCGCTCACACGGTGGTCGCTGGATCGCGCCGACAACCGCCAGGGCCGACGCAACGCCTGGCTGCGCACCCTGGACCGGCTGGGCCTGGGGTTCGACTCCTGACCTCCCGATCTGCCGCGACCAGCGGACCGCCCTCCTCGCACGCACCCCACCCACCGCACACCACGATCGATGGAAGAGACTCCCACCCATGAAGCACGTGACCCACTGGATCAACGGCAGCCCCTACGTCCACCTCGCGGGGGAGGTGCCGACCGATCGGCTCGCCGCTGGCCTCACCGCACTGCGCGACCGCGCGGCCGACCTCATCGACCCGGAACGCTCGGGCGACCTCTACGACCCGGCAACCGGTCAGGTGACGGGCACCGTCGACTTCGCCTCCGTGCGCATCATGGATGAGGCGGTGGCGGCGGCCAAGGCCGCGTTCGCCGAGTGGGGCCGCTCGTCACTGACCCGTCGCGCACAGGTGCTGTTCGCGTTCCGCGAGCTGCTCAACGCCCGCAAGGGCGAGCTCGCGGCGATCATCACCGAGGAGCACGGCAAGGTGCTCTCCGATGCCCTCGGCGAGGTGACCCGTGGCCTGGAGGTCGTGGAGTTCGCCTGCGGCATCCCGCACCTGCTCAAGGGCGGCTACTCCTCGGGGGTGTCGACGAACGTCGACGTGTACTCCATGCGTCAGCCCCTGGGCGTGGTCGGGATCATCTCGCCGTTCAACTTCCCGGCGATGGTGCCGATGTGGTTCTTCCCCATCGCGATCGCGGCCGGCAACACCGTGGTGGTGAAGCCCTCGGAGAAGGACCCCAGCGCCCAGAACTTCATCGCCGAGCTGTGGAAGGAGGCCGGGCTGCCCGACGGCGTGTTCAACGTGGTGCACGGCGACAAGGCCGCAGTCGACGCGCTGCTCACCCACCCGGACGTGAAGTCCATCTCGTTCGTCGGCTCGACTCCCATCGCCAAGTACGTCTACGAGACGGGCACCAAGCACGGCAAGCGGGTGCAGGCCCTCGGCGGCGCGAAGAACCACATGGTGGTGCTGCCCGATGCCGACCTCGACCTCGCGGCCGACGCAGCCGTGAACGCCGGCTTCGGCAGCGCCGGTGAGCGGTGCATGGCGATCTCGGCGCTCGTCGCGGTCGGTGACGTGGCCGACCCGTTGGTCGAGGCCATCGCGGCGCGGATGGCCGGCCTGCGCACGGGGGACGGCCGGCGCGGCTGCGACATGGGCCCCCTGGTGACCGGGGCGCACCGCGACCGGGTCGCCTCCTACATCGACGCCGGCGAGGGTGCCGGCGCGACACTGGTGGTGGACGGCCGCGATCCCGTCGTCGACGGCGAGGAGGGCGGCTTCTGGCTCGGGCCCACGCTCTTCGACCACGTCACCCCGGCGATGTCGATCTACACCGACGAGATCTTCGGCCCGGTGCTCTCGGTCGTGCGCGTCGACACCTACGAGCAGGCGCTGGCCCTGGTGAACGCGCACCCGTACGGCAACGGCACGGCGATCTTCACCAACGACGGGGGCGCTGCCCGGCGCTACCAGGACGAGGTCGAGGTCGGCATGATCGGCATCAACGTGCCGATCCCGGTGCCGATGGCGTACTACTCGTTCGGTGGCTGGAAGGCCTCGCTGTTCGGCGACACCCACGCCCACGGCACCGAAGGGGTGCACTTCTTCACCCGCGGCAAGGTGGTGACCTCCCGGTGGCTGGACCCGAGCCACGGTGGCATCAACCTGGGCTTCCCGACGCACACCTGAGCCGGATGGCGGGGCCGGCGGCCATCGGCATGTGCCGGCGGCCCCGTCCCTGCTGGCGCCGGGGCACGGCCCCGCGACCTACTGGTACGAGACCCAGACCGGCTGCGGCCTGACGCGCATGGTGGCCCTCGGCGAGAGCATCGGCCTGTCCTCGTCGATGAAGTTCTTCCAGCCGAAGCGCAGGCCCTCGGGCGCGTTGCGGCGGATCGCGGCCCACGTCCCGCGCTTGGCGCCCTGTGAGCCCAGGCCGTCCATCTGCACGACTGCCGCGATCTCGGGGCGGGAGAGGTCCAGGGTGCTCCGCTTGCGGATCATCGACGGCCGGAACTGGTGCAGCAGCAGCATCTTCTGCGGCGATCGTGCCTCCCGGGTCACCCCGGCCAGCCAGTCGATCACGTCATTGATCTCGGCGGCCGAGACCGACCCGATCTGGCGCAGGTGCCGTTGCCCGGGCTTGAGCCGCCACTCGGGGTCCAGCGCCAGGCCGACGTGGGGCAGCTCGAGCAGGTCCCGGTAGCGCTTGGCCTGGCTCAGGAACGTCGACCGACCCGGCTGCAGGTCCAGCACGACGTAGACCCCCGCCGCCCCGGCAGCGTCGACGAGCGGCCGCAGCGCCGCGACGCTGGTCTCGCTGGAGTAGTCGCCGTCGGCCCCGGCACCCTTCGTGGCGATCGTGGCGATGACCTCCAGCGCAGGGACGACGGTGCGGGCGGTGTGGCCCTCGTACTTGGCCGCCGTCCGCTTCGCTCGCGCGATCGTGGCGGCCCTGCCCTGCTCGCCCAGGACGCCCAGGGCAGCAGCGCCCGGGTGGCCGTAGAGGGCGACGTAGACCTTGTCGTCGAAGACCCGGGTCCCCCCGCCGGGCAGCTCGGACGCGGGCGCTGGCGCGACGGCCGGCGCGAACCGGCCGGGCAGCGCGGCCGCAGGCTCGATCCGTGCCTGCCCGAGGCCCATGCCCGGTGCCGCAGCCACGGCACTTGCCAGCGCCGCGGCACTCGCTGCCGCGACGATCAGGCCCTTCCGGTGCCTGCTTCCAGTCATCGTCCCTCCCCGGGCCGGCTGCTCAGGCGGCAGGGTAGCCCGGGTCCACCTGGGACGGCGTTGCCACGCGCCCGACGGTCTCGTGCACGCGCAGGGCGCGATGGCCGCCATGGCCTTGCCGGTGCCCACGCCGGCTGCCACCATCGGGCTGGGCGTTGGATCAGGAGGTGGTTGGCATGCACATGGCCCATCGGTGCGCGCGCTGCCATGCCGACGACGCGCGCTACGGCTTCGGGACGACGTGGCTGTGCGAGGAGTGCCACGGCATCGTCGGCTCCTGCTGCATGGAGTTCGACGGTGACGACCTGCACCTCGAGGAGCGCTCGTGGTGGGAGTCGCGCATCGCGACCAAGCCCTGACGGGGCACGGTCGGGGCGGGCGGTGAGGCCCCGGCGTCGGTGAGGCGGTACCCGGGGACGGCGACGGGCCGCTCGACCCGGATCACCCCTCGTACATCCGGGGCCAGCGGCCCGTGACCCAGTGATGCCCAGCGCAGGCCACGGCCGAACCCGGGCCCGCTGTGAAGTTCCTCACGCTGCTGGAAGTGCCGAGGCCCGGGCCCGCCCGCCGAGGCCCCCGGTGGCAAGCGCGCGTACCCAGCCCGAGGCGATCCAGTACTGGCCCGCGAGGTACGTCGGCATCACCAGGGCCGACCCGAGGGGCAGGTCGAGGCCCGCCCGGTCGACCGCGATGAGCGCGTCCGAGATCAGGAACAGGGCGGCGCCGAGACCCACCGTGGCGTTCACCCCGCACCCCAGCGCGGCCATGACGCAGATCGCGAGGCTGTAGACCAGCACTGGCAGTCTCAGGTCTCCGAGCGCCGGCCCCAGCACGAGGTTGGCCCCCGCCCAGATCCCGGCGTAGGCCAACGCGATCGGCCACCGCCGGCGCAGCGCGCCAGCAGCGCCGAGTCCCACGAATCCCGCGATATAGCACAGCTGCATCCCGAGGAACCCGAGCATGCCGGCGATGAAGTTGACGTCGATGGCGATGTCGCCGACCGTGGCCAGCACGAGGCCCAGGACGAGCCCCTTCGGGGCTGGGCCGCTGACGCGGGCGAGCACCCAGACCAGCAGCGCGGGCATGAGCAGCCCCTTGAGCACCCGCTCGAGCGGCACCCCGGGCTGCAGCAGGCGCACCGCCAGGTACGTGCCCCACGTGAGCACGAGCACCGCGGTTGCCCAGCCTGCGGCAGCACGTCGCGGGCCTGGGGCGACAGCTGCGACGGGCGACGACGAGGCCTGGCCAGGCATCGGACTCCTCCCTGCCTCGGGGCGTGCGGGGCGCGACCAAGCCTTGCCGCCCGTGGCGTGGGAGTCGCGGCGGCGGGGGAGTCGCGGCGGCGGGGGAGTCGCGGCGGCGGCGGAGCCGACGGTGGGCCAGCTCGCCCGAGCTGGGGGTCCGCGGCGGACCCGCCGGGGGCCAGAGCGCGGCTGGTGCTCGGTCGATCAGCTCGGCCACCGCACGCCGAACCCCAGGCCCCGGCGCGCGGGTGGGGTCGGCTCGGCCCGCTCCACGGGGCACCGGTCGTCGGGGCAGGCCAGCTCGTCGCACATCCGGCACATGAACTCACTGGTGAGCAGGTCGTCGGTGAGTGCCTCGAGCATCTGCTCCATGACCTCGGCCAGCCGCCGACAGGCGCGGTCGTCCAGGGCGGCCGTCGCTGTCTCCAGCACGAGCATCCGCTGGCGCAGCACCGCCTCGGCGATGCGCTCGCCCTGCTCGGTCAGCTCGAGGTTGCGGCTGCGCCCGTCCGGGGCGGGCACCCGCTGCACGAGATCGGAGCCGGCGAGTCGGTCCACCAGCTGCACCGCGCCTGGGTGGCTGATCCGCAGCCGGTGCGCGAGGAACCCGATCGACCGGCCCGGGTAGAAGCGCACCGTGATGAGGGCAGCGGGCGCGGTGCCGCCGTGGCCGGCGACGGCATCCATCCCGATCGACTGCCGATCGACGATGGTCTGGGCGAGCGTCCCGAGCAGGTTGGCGGTGTAGCGGCGGTCAGCAGCGGCGGGCATGCCCCGAGGCTACGCTCTATAAGCCGCTTACCTCATACGTAAGCAGCTTACGCGCTAGCGTCCGCCCATCCGTCCAGACACCCGGAGGCACGTATGCGCATCCTCATCGTCGGCGCCGGCGGCGTCGGCTCCTCAGCCGCACTCATCGCCGCCCGCCGGGACTTCTTCGAGTCGATCGTCATCGCCGACTACGACCAGCGCCGGGCGCAGGGCCTGGTGGAGCGCCTCGCCGATGCCCGCTTCGCCGCCGCCCAGCTCGACGCCGGGGACGCCCACGCCATCGCGGCCCTGTGCCGGGAGCATCGCGTCACCCACGTGCTCAACGCGGTGGACCCGCGCTACGTGCTGAGCATCTTCTCGGGTGCGTTCCTGTCGGGCGCGCACTACCTCGACACCGCGATGAGCCTGTCCTCGAAGCACCCCGAGCGCCCCTACGAGCTGCCCGGCGTGCTGCTGGGCGAGGAGCAGTTCGCGCAGCACACCATGTGGGAGGAGACGGGCCAGCTGGCGCTCGTGGGGATGGGCGTCGAGCCGGGGCTGGCCGACGTGTTCGCCCGCTACGCGGCCGACGAGCTGTTCAGCGAGATCGACGAGCTCGGCGTGCGCGATGCCTCGAACCTCGTGGTCTCCGGGTACGACTTCGCCCCCTCGTTCTCGATCTGGACCGTCATCGAGGAGTGCCTGAACCCACCGCTGATCTGGGAGCGCGATCGGGGCTTCCACACCACGGAGCCGTTCAGCGAGCCCGAGGTCTTCGAGTTCCCCGAGGGGATCGGGCCCGTCGAGTGCGTGAACGTCGAGCACGAGGAGGTCGTGCTCATGCCCCGCGTGATCGACGCCAGGCGGGTGACGTTCAAGTTCGGCCTGGGCGACGAGTTCATCGAGGTGCTCAAGACGCTGCGCAAGCTGGGGCTGGACCGCACGGAGCCCGTGACGGTGCGCGGGCACCGGGTCGCGCCGCGCGATGTCGTGGCGGCCTGCCTGCCCGACCCGCTGACCCTGGGCGACCGGATGACCGGCAAGACGTGCGCAGGGGTGTGGGTGACGGGCACCGGCAGGGACGGCCAGCCTCGCGAGGTCTACCTCTACCACGTCGCCGACAACGACTGGACGATGCGTGAGTATGGCGCCCAGGCGGTCGTCTGGCAGACGGCGATGAACCCGGTGGTGGCCCTCGAGCTGCTGGCGACGGGGGCCTGGTCGGGCTCGGGCGTGCTCGGCCCGGAGTCGTTCCCGCCGTTGCCGTTCCTCGAGCTGCTGCGGGACGGCTACGGCCAGCAGTGGGTGGTGCAGGAGCGCGAGCCGCGCCAGAGCCCGGCATGAGGCGGTCGCGCTCGGGTGACGACGGCGGGCCTACAGGGCCAGGAACGCCGCCTCGATGACGTCGAGGGCCTCGACCAGCAGGTGCTCGGGCATGGCCAGCGGCGGCAGGAAGCGCAGCACGTTGCCGTAGGTACCGGCAGTGAGCACGACCACGCCCTCGGCGTGGCAGGCCCTGGCGACGGCGGCCGTGCTGGTCGCATCCGGCTCGTCCGTGCCGGGGGTCACGAGCTCGACGGCCACCATCGCGCCGCGGCCCCGCACGTCACCGAGACGACCCGTCCGCTCAGCCAGGGCACGAAGCCTCGGGAGCATCACGTCGCCGATCCGGCGCGCGGCGGCGGCAAGGTCGTGCTCGCGCATCTCCGCGAGGGCCCCAAGGGCCGCCTCGCACGCCACGGGGTTGCCGCCGTAGGTGCCGCCCAGCCCGCCCACGTGCACCGAGTCCATGATCTCGGCACGCCCGGTCACGGCGGCCAGCGGCAGCCCGCCCGCGATGCCCTTGGCGGTGGTGATGAGGTCGGGGACGACGCCCTCGTGGTCGCAGGCGAACCAGTCACCGGTGCGGCAGAAGCCGGTCTGGATCTCGTCGGCGATGAACACGATGCCGTTGGCGCGGGCGTACTCGACCAGCTCAGGGAGGAAGCCCTCCGCGGGCACCACGAAGCCACCCTCGCCGGCGATCGGCTCGATGATGATCGCTGCGACGTTGTCCGAGCCGACCTCCTTGTCGATCCGGGTGATGGCGCGGCGCGCCGCCTGCGGCCCGCTGAGGCCGTCGCGGAACGGGTAGCTCAGCGGCACCCGGTAGACCTCGGGGGCGAACGGCCCGAAGGAGTGCTTGTAGGGCATGTTCTTGGCCGTCAGGGCCATGGTCAGGTTGGTGCGGCCGTGGTATCCGTGCTCGAAGGCCACGACCGCCTGGCGGTGGGTGTGGGCCCGGGCGATCTTCACCGCGTTCTCCACGGCCTCGGCACCTGAGTTGAACAACGCCGAGCGCTTGACGTGGTCGCCTGGGGTCAGCGCGTTGAGCGCCTCGCAGACCGCTACGTAGGACTCATAGGGCGTGACCATGAAGCAGGTGTGCGTGAACTCGGCGACCTGCCGCTGGACGCGGGCGACCACCTCGGGTGCGCTGTTGCCGACGGAGGTCACGGCGATGCCGGAGCCCATGTCGATCAACGAGTTGCCGTCGACGTCAACGAGCACGCCCCCGCCGGCCGCGGTGATGAACACCGGCAGCGTGCCACCGACACCGGCCGACACCGCCGCCGTGCGCCTGCCCTGCAGCTCGACGCTGCGGGGGCCGGGGATCGCGGTGACCAGGCGCCGCTCCTGCGGCAGGGTGGGTCCCCCGGTGGTGACGGCGACATCGAGGCTCATCGAGGCTCCTGGTTCGGGTGCGGCGGCGCGAGCAGGGTACGCCGTGGCGCCTGCCAGGGGCCAGTTGCACCACCTGCGCGATCGAGTGGCCTGGGTGCCCCTCGGGTGCGGGATCGGCACCGAACCCCTGGACTGACGGAGGTATCCGTGGGTCCTCTGGGGTCCTCGCGTTGCATCGTTCGGCGCCCAGGTGGGCGGGCGGAGTGCTCGGCGGCCCATCCAGCGACAGCGGAGCGCGCGGGCCGGCACCCCGGCTGCGCCGGGCGCGACCCGGGCCCTGCGGCTGCTAGCCTCCGAGTCCCCGCAGCGGGCGAGCCGTCGCGGGGACCAGGAGGCCCCGATGGCACTGCGTGAGGACCTGGCGCGCGTGGACCTGTTCCGGGCGCTGCCCCCAGCCGCCTTCGATGAGCTCATGCAACGCGGGGTCACGCTGAAGCTGCGTCCCGGCAACACCGTGGTCCAGGAGGGCGCGACTGACGCGGGCTTCCAGCTCATCCGGCGCGGCACCGCGCAGGTGCTGGTGCATGGGGTGCCGCGACGTGAGCTCGGCCCCGGGGACTACTTCGGCGAGATGTCGCTGATGGGAGCGGGTCCGCGATCGGCGACCATCATCGCCGGCCCGGAGGGGGTGGACACGTTCGCGCTGTCCTCCCTGAACTTCGCGACGTTGATGGACGCGCACCCCGACGTGCCGCGTGCGCTGCTCCCCGTGCTCATCGCCCGCATCCGGGACCTGGAGTCCCCACAGCCGTCGCCGGCCGAGTAGGTCCGGGGGCTCCCGCCGGGCATGTCCTCGACGACCCCGGCAGCTCCGGTACCGGCGTGAGCGACCGGGCAGCGATGATGATCGGCCACAATGGCTCGGTGACCTCGCGCCGGGATGTCGTCCTGCTGGGCAGCACGGGTTCGATCGGCACGCAGGCCCTGGACGTGATCGCGCGCAACCTGGACCGGTTCCGGGTGGTGGGCCTGGCAGCCGGCGGGCAGCAGGTGGACCTGCTGGCCGAGCAGGCGGCCACGTTCCAGGTGCCGGTCGTGGCCATCGCCGACGACGCGCGGTCCGAGGCGCTGGAGCGCGCCCTGGCCCAGCGCATGCCGCCCGGTGGTCGGCCCGAGGTGCTCACCGGCCCTGGGGCCGCGGCCGAGCTCGCAGGGCGGCCCTGCGACGTGGTGCTCAACGCCATGACTGGGGCCGTCGGCCTGGCGCCCACGCTCGCCGCGCTGCACGCCGGGCACCGGCTCGCGCTGGCCAACAAGGAGTCGCTCATCATCGGCGGGCCGCTGGTGCAGCGGGCGGCGGCCCCCGGGCAGATCGTCCCGGTCGACTCCGAGCACTCCGCCCTGGCGCAGTGCCTGCTGGGGGGGCGCCGCGAGGAGGTCAGCCGGCTCGTGCTCACCGCGAGCGGTGGGCCGTTCCGCGGCCGCCGCCGCTCGGAGCTGACCGAGGTCACCCCCGCCCAGGCCATGGCCCACCCCACCTGGGACATGGGCCCGGTCATCACGATCAACTCCGCGACGCTGGTGAACAAGGGGCTGGAGGTCATCGAGGCGCACCTGCTCTTCGACGTGCCGATGGAGCGGATCGCCGTGATGGTGCACCCGCAGTCGGTCATCCACTCGATGGTCGAGTTCGTGGACGGGTCGACACTCGCCCAGGCGAGTCCGCCGGACATGCGGCTGCCCATCGCGCTGGGCCTCACGTGGCCGGAGCGCCTGCCCGCTGCGGCGCCAGCCTGCGACTGGACGAGCGCGCACTCGTGGACGTTCGAGCCGCTGGACGACGAGGCGTTCCCGGCCGTGCGCCTGGCCCGTGGCGCCGGTGCGGCCGGCGGCACCGCCCCAGCGGTGTTCAACGCCGCCAACGAGGTCTCGGTCGAGGCGTTCCGCGCCGGCGAGCTGTCGTTCCTGGGCATCGTCGACACCATCGCGGCCGTGCTGGCCGAGCACGAGCCGGTCGCGGGGGAGGAGCTGACGCTCGCCGCGGTGCTCGCCGCCGACAGTTGGGCGCGGATGTCAGCCGGGCGTGTGATCATGGGGAGCACCGCCATGCACGAGACCACGGGGGCCTGATGGGACCGACGCTGTACCTGCTCGGGGTGCTCGCCGCCGTCCTCGGCGTCGCCCTGTCGATCGGCCTGCACGAGGTCGGACACCTCGTGCCCGCCAAGCGCTTCGGGGTGCGGGTGACGCAGTACATGATCGGCTTCGGCCCCACGCTGTGGTCGCGGCGCCGGGGCGAGACGGAGTACGGCGTCAAGGCCATCCCGCTGGGGGGCTACATCCGGATGATCGGCATGTACCCACCACCGCAGGGAGCTCCGCCCGGCACAGCGGGCCGCGGCACGACCGGCCGCTTCCAGCTGCTCGCCGAGGAGGCGCGCAGCGCCGCCTGGGAGGAGGTCCAGCCCGGCGACGAGGATCGGCTGTTCTACCGAAAGCCGGTGCGGCAGAAGGTCACCATCATGCTGGGCGGCCCGACGATGAACCTGCTCATCGCGGTGGGCCTGTTCACCCTGCTGCTCGTGGGCATCGGCGTGCCGACCCCCACCACGAGCATCGCCCAGGTGTTCCCGTGCGTGCCCGCCTCGATGGCATCGCCCGAGGCCGCGCTGGCCGCCCTCGAGGGGCCCCGGACCGCCGACGACGACGCGTGCGGCGCCGCGGACACGCCCTCGCCGGCCTCGGTCGCGGGGCTCGTGGCAGGGGAGCGGATCGTCGCGATCGACGGCCAGCCCGTGGCCGTCTGGTCGCAGCTGACCTCGGTCACGCGGTCCGAGCCCGGCGCCACGGTGACGCTGGGGGTGCAGTCCGACAGCGGCACGCGCGACGTGGCAGTCACCCTGGCCCCCGCCTACCGGCCGGTGCTCGACGCGGACGGCCTGCCCACCGACGAGATCCAGGAGACCGGGTACCTCGGCGTGGCGCCGCTGGCGCAGTACGTCGCGCAGCCGTGGAGCTCCGTGCCCGAGACCATGTGGACCATGTCCGTGCGCAGTGCCGAGGCCCTGCTCACGCTGCCGGTCCGGGTGGCGGAGCTCGGGCGCGACCTGTTCACTGGCGCCGAGCGCGACCCGCGGAGCCCGGTGAGCGTGGTCGGCGTGGGGCGCATCTCGGGGGAGGTCGCGGCGGCCGAGGAGCCCATCAAGTCCAAGGTGGCGACGCTGCTGAGCCTCATGGCGGGGCTCAACCTGTTCCTGTTCCTGTTCAACCTCATCCCGTTGCTGCCATTGGACGGCGGACATGTGGCCGGCGCCCTGTGGGAGGGCGCGCGCCGTCAGCTCGCACGGCTGCGCGGACGCCCCGATCCCGGCCCGGTGGATGTCTCGAAGGCCCTGCCGCTGGCCTACGCCGTGGGCATCTCGCTCATCGCGCTGTCCAGCGTCGTGATCCTCGCCGACGTGATCAACCCGGTCTCGATCTACGGCTGAGCCACGGTGACCGCCGCCCTCCCGGACGTGCCCCGGGCCGGCGTGCTCCGCGGGGCGCCCTGGTGGCTGCGGGCAGGGCTCGTGGGGATCGTCGCCGGGCTGCTGGCCGGGTTGTTCGGGGTGGGTGGGGGCATCGTCATGGTCCCGCTGCTCGTCGCGTGGTTCGCCCTGGACCAGCGGCGGGCGTCGGCCACGAGCCTGCTGGCCATCGTGCCCATCGCCACGGCGTCCGCGGCGGGATACGCGAGCGCGGGGAGCCTCGACCCCACGGCCGGCCTGCTGCTGCTGGTCGGTGGCGTCCTCGGTGGGCAGCTCGGGGCGCGGCTGCTGCCGCGGATCCCCATCCCCACGCTGCAGCTGTGGTTCGGCGTGCTGAGCCTGGCCACGGCGCTGCGGCTCGTGGTGGAGAGCCCCGGCGGCGGCGCGGGGGTCGGTGGCCCCCTGCAGGTCGTGCTGCTGCTGGGCGTCGGCGTGCTCGCCGGGATGCTGGCGGGGCTGCTGGGCGTGGGTGGCGGCATCATCATGGTGCCGGGGCTGGTCCTGCTCGCCGGTGATGATGCCGACGTGGCGCGGGGCACGAGCCTGCTGGTGATCATCGCCACCGCGCTCACCGCGACGGTGACCAACCTGCGCAACGGCCTGGTCGCGGTGCCCGCGGCCGCGGTGGCGGGCGCAGCGGGCGTGCCGGCCGGCTTCGCGGGGGCGGCGCTCGGCCTGTGGCTGCCTGAGCGGATCGCCCTCGGGCTGTTCGCGCTGCTGCTGGCGTGGTCGGGCGTGCGGATGTTGCGCCGCGGCCTGGCCGGGCGACGCGCCGCCACCGCCGCGGACTGAGGCAGCGGCAGTCCCTGCATGCGGGCGAGGCCCGGGCCGGCAGGAGCGGCGAGCGCCGGACCAGCTGGCCGGGCAGGGGCCCGCGAGGCCGGCCCGAGCGGTCCTGCAGTGCTTGAGCGCAGGGGCCGAGACGGTCCCGACCGTGCGCGGGGCACCGGACGATCGCTCCCGCTCGTGCGGGCGAGGGCCCGATCGAGGCGGGATACTGGTGCCCATGACCGTGAACCTCGGACTGCCCGCCCTGCCGCCCCCGGTGCTCAGCCCGCGCCGGCCCACCCGCCAG
>DASVBK010000241.1:0-4023 GCA_036375875.1 Candidatus Nanopelagicales bacterium | reverse complement strand
GCGGATCGGTCGGCGACCTGGAGCTTGGTGAAGATGGCCGAGACGACGTTGCGCACGGTCTTGGGGCTCAGCCCCAGATGACGGGCGATGGCGGTGTTGTCCCTGCCCTGCACCATCAGCGCCAGCACCTCGCGCTCCCTGGGTGTCAGGTGCGACAGGGGGCCGTGGCGCTGCTGCAGGGTGGTGAACCAGGCCGCGAGCCGCTGCGCCAACTCGGCCGACAGGACCGCGTCACCTCTGGCTACCGTTCGGGCTGCGTCGAGGACTCGGTCCGGTGGGGCGGTCTTGACCAGGTAGCCCCGGGCCCCGGCCTTCATGGCTTCGAAGACCGCGTCGTCGTGGCCGTACATGGTCAGCACGAGCACGGGGGTGCCGATCTGGTGGTCGGCGAGGTGCTGCAGGACGCCCAGTCCGTCCAGGTCGGGCATGTCCAGGTCCAGCACGAGGAGGTCGGGATCCAGGTCGGTGACCAGGGTGATTGCCTGGCGCCCGGTGGAGGCCTGCCCCACCACACGCAGGTCCTCGGCGGTGCCGAGCAGCCCGGCCAGGCCCTCGCGATACAGGGGGTGGTCGTCGGCGACCACCACCCTCGCGGGCTGGGGGTCGGGCAGGGGCTGGGTCATGTCCGACCGCCTGGCGGACCGCCTGTGGGGAGGTCCGCGCGGACGATGGTCCCCGGCGATCCGGAGGTGACCGTGCAGGTCCCTCCCAGTTCGGCGGCTCGTTCCCGCATCGAGGTGATGCCGACGCCGGGGGTCGCGTCGGGTGGCAGCCCCAGGCCGTCGTCGGTGATCACCATCTGGACCTGCTTGTCGGACTTGGTCAGTGTGATGGTGGCCTGCCGGGCGCGGCCGTGGCGAGCGGCGTTGTCCAGGGCGGCCGCGGCGATCCGGTACAGGGCAGCCTCGACTGCGGCGCTCAGCGGGGGCCGCCCCGGCTGGTCGAGGGTGGTGTCGCTCACCGTCACCTGCAGGTCGGGCGGGGCGGCCCGGGTGGCCAGGGCGCGGGCCAGGCCGAGTTCGTCGAGGGCGGGTGGGCGCAGGTCGTAGGCCATCGCCCGCAGCGATTCGGCGGCGGCGGAGGCGTCGGCGCAGATCGCGGCCAGCACGGGGTCGGCCGCGGCGCGGCTGTCCGGGCCGCCGTGCAGCAGGCGCCGCGCGGTTTCGGCGCGCAGGGACACCGAGGCCATGGTGGGGCCAACCTCGTCGTGCAGGGCTCGGCGCAGGGCCCTGCGCTCCTCCTCCCGCGCCGTGACGATCCGTTCGCGCGACAGCTGCAGCTCGCCGGCGAGGGACTGCTCGTGCAGGGCGGCGCTGATCTGGCCGGCGATGTCGTCCAGCAGCCTGCGCTCGCCGGGGCTGTACTGGTCGCCGGGGGTGCGCACCGCCACCTGCAGCCTCCCGGTCGCCTGCCCGGGGCGACCGAGCGGGACATCGACTGTGCCGGCCGCCACCGCGGCGCTGTCACCGGCGAGGACGACTCGGCCGTCGGGGCACTCGATGCGCACGCACGGCGCTCGCAACGCCCGTCGGATGTCCTCGGCCGCCGCACCGTCGGCCACGCCGCGTGCCGCGACCGCGGCGGCAACCCGGCTCAGTGCGGCGTAGGGGTCGTCGCGGTCGCCGTAGAAGGCCTGGTTCACCCAGTGCCCCAGGCGAACCCGCAGTGGGCTGACCACCAGAGCGGCGATCACGGCCCCGACTGCTGCTGTTCGTGCGGGCGCGACCGTGCCGAGCCCTGCGGCCAGCAGGGCGGAGGTGGCCAGGCACACCAGCACCGCGGCCAGGGTCAGCCCGAGGTACACCAGGGTGCGGGCCAGCAGGGGGTCGAGGTCGAACATCCGGTGGCGGGCCATCGCGATGCCGAAGCCGGCGACGAACAGCAGTCCCGGGGCACCGATGACCTCTCCTGGGAGCATCGCCCTGCCGGTGAGCAGCTGCGGCACCAGCCACAGCGACAGGGTGAGCAGTCCCGCAGCCACCGCCGACCCCGCCACCCACAGCAGCTGCTGACGGGGTACCGACCCGGGCTCGGCCCGCAGGGCGGCGGACAAGCGGACGACGAGCAGCGCGAGCGTGGAGACCAGCACGGCCACCGTGATCCCCGACTGCACGAGGATCGACGCGCGCATCCAGCCGGTGGCGCTGTCCAGGGTCAGCGCCAGCAGTGTCACGACCGCAGCCCAGGCGAGCGCCGGACCCACGATCGCCGCCACCCACAGCAGGTCGAACCGGCGTGCGATGCCCAGTGGGGTGGGGAACAGGAGCAGCCATGCGAGTCCTGCGCCCCACGCGAGCAGGAACAGCGGCTGGGTGAGCAGCATGAACGCCCACCGGGCGGGCCCATCGAAGGACTGGTGGGCGGGCAGGCCCACCATCGTGACGATGGTGCTGCCCAGCAGCGCCCCCGACATGATCGCGGTGGCTCCGGCTGACCGATCGGCACGCCGGCGCAGCGCGGCGAACAGGGCCAGCGCGAAGAACCCCCCGCAGAATGCCAGGGACGCTGCCGCGCCCAGCAGCCGCTGAAGCACCAGCGGCCCGGAGGCCTCCAAGGGGAGGAGCACTGGATCCGCTGGGCCGCGCAGCAGTTGCACGGTGGACCCGGCCACCTGGGCTCCCGTGACTGTGCTGCCGGGACGAAGGGGGCAGACGTCGGTCACCGTGGGGAGCACCCCGGCGGGCAACCACTGGGCCGCGTCCGGACCGACCCACGCACACTCCGAGGGCGTCGCCCAGCGCCAGGCCAGGTAGAGCACGCCCGACAGGGCGGCGGCGACTCCCACTGCTACCAGCATCCGGGCGCTGCGCTGATTCGGCTCCCGTTCCGGAGTCCTGGCGGCAGCCAGCCGCGTCTCAGGCACGTCCACGCGGCCAGCGACCCGTTGCGCGCCCATGGGTCATGATCGCGCCGCTCGGTCGACGGTGGCAATGCACCGCTGCGGCCTCCCGCGCTTCGGCCCGACCAAACGCCCGCCTGGTTCGCATGGCACGAGATGGGGACAAGGTTCCCGGCCGCACCCGGGACATGGCCCGTGACAGCAGGGACGGCGACCGCGCACCGTCGGCCCAGGACGCTGGCCGACCTGGCCGGCGGGTGAGAGGAGCACGGTGATGCGTACGGCATATCGGTGGGTGGCCTGGCTGATCGCAGGCCTCGTGGCGGTGCAGGCCGCGATGGTGGCGTTCTTCGGATCCGGTGAGAGCAAGTACATCGATGGCGGTGGAGTGGTCGACCGGGCCATGGTGGAATCGGCGCAGTCGAGCGGGGACTTGCCCTTCCCTGAGGTGATCGGGGCACTGATCCACGGGGTGAACGGGGGGATGGTGATCCCGGTGGTGGCGCTGGTGCTCCTGGGCCTGTCCTTCGGGACCAGGGTGCCCGGGGCCCGCAAGTGGGCGGGGATCGTCGTGGGCCTCGTGGCGCTCCAGGTCACCCTGGGCTACTCGCAGGGCGGCCTGCCGGCGCTGGGCCTGCTGCACGGGACCAACGCCCTGCTGCTGTTCGCCGCCACCTCGCACGCGGCGCGGCTGGCCGCGCGGGACGCACCAGTGGACGTCGCGTCCGACCTGGCGGCGGCGGCCGTCTGAGGGGCGTCGATGTCCGGGCAAGGGCAGCAGCCTCAGCGGGCCGGGCCGGATGGTGCCGGGCCGGATGGTGCTGGGCCGGATGGTGTTGGGCCGGATGGTGCTGGGCCGGACGCTGCCGTGCTGGAGGTCAGCATCGCCCCTGCCGGGGCGCCGGCGGTGCTCGAGGCCGGTACCGGGGCGCCGGCGGTGCTCGAGGCCGGTGGTGGGGTGCGGCCCGGTCGCATCGTGGCCCTCTGCCTGGGTGGTGCGGGGGCCGTGCTGCTGCTGGTGGTGCTGTCCACGTGGTGGGCCGGCAGCCGCTTGCCCGCGGCGTACTCAGTCGACTCGATGGGCGTGGTGGACCTGGGCCTTGGCCGAGGTGCAGCCGGCCAGGGCCACGGCCACGGCGGTCGTCCCGGTGGTGGGGCGCCCACCGCGACGGTGAGCGTGAACG
>DASVBK010000232.1:0-3487 GCA_036375875.1 Candidatus Nanopelagicales bacterium | reverse complement strand
TGGGCGCCGGAGAGGATGCTCAGCCCGATCCCGTCGGCGTCCTCGGCGATCGCCGTGGCGACGATCTGCTCCGGCGTCTGGTGCAGGCCGGTGTAGATCACCTCGATGCCGGCATCGCGCAGTGCGCGGGCGACGACCTTGGCCCCCCGGTCGTGGCCGTCCAGGCCGGGCTTGCCGACGATGACGCGGATGTGCTCGCCACTGCTCATGGGGCAAGGGTAGACCGGCGCAGGCGCCCGGATCAGCGTGGGATCACACGTACTCGTGGCGACGCAGCCAGCGCATCGCGAACGAGCCCCAGATCGGCGGCAGGTAGAAGGTGACCAGCCGGAACATGACGGCCGTCGAGACGGCGATGGCGCTCGGGATCCCGATCGCCTGCAGGCCAGCGGTGTACCCGGCCTCGGCCACGCCCATCCCGCCGGGCACCGGCATGAGGCCGGCGAAGAGGCTCACGAACGTGTTGATGAGCACCAGCTGGGCCAGGTCGGCGGTCTGGCCGAAGGCCTGCAGGCACATCCAGAGGATGACCGCCTGCGTCACCTGGGCGGCGAGGTTGCCGCCGAGCATGAGCGCGAGCTTGGCCGGGTGGCGCAGCACGGCCAGGGCGCCGCGGGCCTTGGTGGCCTGCTCGACCAGGGCGGCACGGTACCTGGGGATCGCGGCACGCAGCCGGGCCCGCCATGCGGGCACCACGAGCACGAGCACGAAGCCGATCGCGACGAGGACCGCGACCACGGCCAACGCGGAAGGGCCGGAGTCGCCGCCGCCGGTGCTGTCGGTGTCGGCTGTGCCCTGCGGGGAGATCGTCGCCAGGCCGCTGAGCAGGATCACCACGATGAGCGCGATCTGCACCAGGAACCCCATGAAGCTGTCGATGACCCCCACCGACATGGCCGCGGCGACGGCCAGGCCCCACTTGGTGAAGAACCGCACCTCGAGGGCGACCCGCGCCGCCGAGGCGGGCAGCACGAGGGCGATGAACTGGATCGAGTACTGCAGCATCAGCACCGGCACCAGCCGCAGCGGGGCCATCGTCGCGCCGAGGGTGCCGAACGAGAACCAGACCTGCACCAGGGGGGAGAGCAGCAGGGCACCGGCCACCCACGCGAGGTCGGCGGACTGGAAGGCCTGGGCCACCTCGGACCAGTCCACCTGCGAGACGAACCCGATGAGCCAGTAGGCGAAGGCGGCGATGAACAGCACCTTGAGGACCGCCATCCACGACACCCGGGCCAGCGCCTGCATCGCGGGGGGCTCGGCATCGGTCAGCTCGACGGCCGACCGGCGCAGGTCCTTGATCGACCAGTCCGCGCCCCGGAGCGCTCGTCGCAGCTCGCTGTCGAGGGCCGGCGGCTGCAGGAAGGGCACGATGGCGGCCAGTCCCTGCGCTCCCGACGAGCGCAGCGCCGAAGCCAGCGCGCGCTCCGGGCCGACGGCCAGCGCGGCGCTCACCAGCAGGCGCGCCCGGTCGACGCCGAGCTCGAGGGCCGTGGGCGCCATCTCGGCCTGGGCGAAGTCGGCGAGCACTGCTCGGCCGCCCTCGCCGCGGACCAGCGTGCCCGGACCGATCGCCCCGTGGGCCGTGCCTGCCGCATGGAGCGCGGCCAGGGCGGCCCAGGCCGCGTCGAGGTCTGCGTCGACGGCGCCGGCGGCGAGCACCGGGTCGCCGGCCGCCCGGCTGACCACGAGCACGTCACCGTCAGCAGTCGTGCCGACCTCGAGCACCGGCAGCACGGGCACGCCGGCCCGTTCGGCCAGCAGGCAGGCCAGGGCCTCGTGCTCGGCGCACGCCAGCCGGCCGGCGCCGAGGTTGGGGGTCTCCCCCCGCCTGGTCAGCGAGGCCCAGGTCGAGGTCAGCAGCTGCCCGTCCCACGCATCGCGCCCATAGGCCTTGACGTCCACGGCCCCGAGCCGCTCGCACTCGGCGCGGAAGAGCGCAGAGCCGGCGAAGCGCAGCGGGGCGTCGGTGACGCTGGTCGCGGTGAGGCCGAGGTCGGCCAGGCCGGCGGCCACCTCCGGGCGGGTGGGGCGCCCGCCGGGCGACCCGAGGATGAGGTGGGTCAGCGCCCCGGCGGCGACGCCCACGGCGAACCCGGCGCCGACCCCGATGGGCAGGGCGACGCCGAGCGCGATGCTGGCAAGCGCGCCCAGCGCCATGAGGGCGCGACCCACGTAGCGCAGCGGCCGGCTCAGGTGCGGCGAGGCGGTGACCACCACGGCGGTGAACACCGCCACCCGCAACCCGAGGTAGACCGGCGGGGGCCCCGGCGTGACCAGCGCGCGCAGGCCCTCCGAGGCGCTGGTGCCCGCCATCCCGGAGGCGAGCGTCGCCAGTGCCAGGGACAGCACGAGGGCCAGGGCGTAGTCCCGCAGGAGGATGCGCCGGCCCCGGGTCACCGCCGCCATGACCACCAGCACCACCGACCACACGGCCAGCAGCGCAAAGCACGCCCGCCAGATCCAACCGGAGACGCCGGGCAGCGCCTGCAGCACCTGCTGGATCGGCTCGTCGAGCTCGGTGGGGCCAGGGGCGGCCAGCGTGAACGCGAGCAGGCCCAGCGCGGCCAGGATCAGCAGCAGCACGTCGGTGGGTCGCCGGGCCCGCGCCTCGTCGGCCGCGGAGGAGAACCCGCGCGGCAGGCGCAACGCCCGTGCTGCCACGGCCACCTCCCCGCGCCACGAGTCGACTCCGGACGGACAGAGGGTAGCGGCGCAGTCGTCAGCACCGGTCGCGCCTGCACGGCCGGCGCGCCGCAGTTGCCCATACTGGCGGCGCGGGGGTCGGTGGGATCCCGAGCGGGCGGAGGGTGCAGTGGCGCAGCGAGCGGCCAGCGAGCTGAAGGGCACGTCCTACGAGATCTTCGTCGGGGCGCTGTCGGTGCTGTCGATCCTCAACCTGGTGCTCGAGGCGGTCATCGACGACCCGGGCCTGAGCTACGTGATCATGGCGATGAACGGGTTGCTGAGCCTGGTCCTCTTCCTCGACTTCCTGTACCGGCTGCGCACCGCGCCGGACCGCGCCGGGTACTTCTTCCGGGGCTTCGGCTGGGCGGACCTGCTGGCCAGCATGCCCATGCAGCAGGTCAAGGTCCTCCGGCTGTTCCGCATCGTGCGGGTCGTCCGGCTGCTGCGCGAGCTCGGCCCTCGCGTGATCTGGCGCTCGCTCGTGCGCGACCGTGCCTCGTCGGCGCTCTACACGCTGCTGCTCATCGGCCTGCTGATGCTGGAGTTCGGGAGCCTCGGGATGCTCTCCATCGAGCAGGACGCGGCGGGGGCCAACATCACGACGGCCTCGGACGCGCTGTGGTACTCACTGGTGACGATGTCGACGGTGGGCTACGGCGACCAGTTCCCCGTGACGAATCCCGGGCGGCTGCTGGGCAGCCTGATCATCATCGTGGGCGTCGGCATCTTCGGCACCCTGACCGGCTTCCTCGCCAACGCGTTCGTGGCGCCGCGGCGAGCGCAGTCGGCGGAGGCCGAG
>DASVBK010000231.1:0-6505 GCA_036375875.1 Candidatus Nanopelagicales bacterium | reverse complement strand
GGATGTCGGCGCCGCGGGCGTGGACGACCTGCCAGTCTTCGGGCACGACCGCGCGGAAGCCGTCCAGCACGGTCTGCACCAGCACGCGCGGCTGGCCGTCCGGCAGCATCCAGGGCACCTGGCCCGACGCCCCGGCCCAGTCGCCCAGCATGGCGTGCGGATCGTCGGCGTTCGGGCCGATGATGGCGATCGTGCGCGGTGGGCCGTGCGGGTCGGCGCGGCCGTCGTCGCCGGGCAGCAGCCCGCCCTCGAGCGGCAGCAGGCCGTCGTTGTGCAGCAGCACCAGGGCGCGGCGGGCGACCTGGAGGTTCAGCGCGGTGTGGTCGGCGCACCCGATCACCACTGCCTGCCGGTCCGGGTCGGGTCCCCTCGGGTCCTCGAACAGGCCCAGCTCGAACTTCAGGCGCAGGATGCGCCGCACCGCCTCGTCGAGCTCGGCCTCCTCCAGCAGGCCCTCGCTGACGGCTGCGTGGGCGGCGGTGAAGAAGCGCGGCGTGGCCATCACCAGGTCGTTGCCGGCACGGACTGCCACGGTGGCGGCATGCTCGTAGTCGGGCTGCACCTGCTGTTCCCAGACCATCCGGCCGACGTTGTCCCAGTCGGTGATGAGCGTGCCGGCGAAGCCCCACTCCCCCTTGAGCACGTCCTGGATGAGCCACCGGTTCGCGGTGATCGGCACCCCGTCCATGGCCTGGTAGCCGAGCATGACCGTGCGGCACCCAGCCGCCACAGCCCGCTCGAACGGCGGCAGGAACCACGAGCGCAGCTTGCGCGGCGTGAGGTCCGCCTCGCTGGCGTCGCGGCCCCCCTGCGTCTCCGAGTACCCGGCGAAGTGCTTCGCGCAGGCCAGGATCGCGGTCGGGTCCTGCAGGCCCTCGCCCTGGTAACCACGGACCATCGCCGCGCCGAGTTCGCCGATGAGCACCGGGTCCTCGCCGAACGTCTCGTCGACCCGACCCCAGCGCGGATCCCGGGCGATGCACAGCACCGGCGAGAACGTCCAGTGGATGCCGGTGGCGGAGACCTCGACAGCGGTCGCCCGGGCGACCTGCTCGACGAGCTGCGCGTCCCACGTGCAAGCCATCGCCAGCTGCGTGGGGAAGATCGTGGCACCAGGCCAGAACGAGTGGCCATGGATGCAGTCGTCGGCGGTGAGCAGGGGGATGCCCAACCGGGTGCCCGCCGCGAGCTCGATCGCCCGTCGCATGTCGTCCGGTGAGGCCTTGAGCACCGACCCCGTCGCCCGGTGCTCGATCAGGTCGACGAGGTCGCCCTCGGCCTCCAGCTGGCACATCTGGCCCACCTTCTCGGCCAGCGTCATGCGCCCCAGCAGGTCCTCGACGCGCGCCTCGAGGGCGGCGTGTGGGTCGCGATAGGTGGGCAGCTCATCGGGCGACTCATCGGGCAGCTCGGCCGGCGGCTCCGTGCGTGGTTCGGTCACGTGACCATGCCTACCCCTCAGGAGGCCAACGATGCTGAGCAGCCCGACGGCCCGACGGCCCGACCGCCCGGCAGCCTGACGGCCCGGCAGCGCGACGGCCCGACCGCCCGAGGGCCGCGGCCGCCTGGCCCGGGCGCCCGCCGCGATTGACTCCGCCGGTCGCCGGGCGTAGGACGGAGGTGGTGGGAACGCCGACCGCCCGCCGGGATGAGGATGTGATCACGTGAACGCCGAGCAGCTCGAGAAGATCAGGACCGCGCGAGGGTTCATCGCCGCGCTGGACCAGAGCGGCGGCAGCACCCCGAAGGCCCTGCGCCTCTACGGCATCGACGAGACCGGCTACGCCGACGAGGCCGAGATGTACGACCGCATCCACGAGATGCGTGCGCGCATCATCACCAGCCCGGTGTTCACCGGCGAGCGCATCCTCGGCGCGATCCTGTTCGAGATGACCATGGAGCGCAGCATCGAGGGCGAGGGCACGGCGGAGTACCTCTGGCAGCGCAAGCACGTCGTGCCGTTCCTGAAGGTGGACAAGGGCCTGGCCCCGGAGGCCGACGGGGTGCAGCTCATGAAGCCGATGCCGGGCCTCGACGAGGTCCTCGCCCGGGCGACGGGCCACGGCGTGTTCGGCACGAAGATGCGCTCCGTGATCAAGCTGGGCAACGCCGCCGGGGTGGAGGCCGTGGTGCGCCAGCAGTTCGAGGTGGCCGGGCAGATCCTGGCCGCCGGACTGGTGCCGATCATCGAGCCCGAGGTCGACATCCACTCCCCCGAGAAGCGCGCGGCCGAGGACCTGCTCAAGGCGGGCCTGCTCGCCGAGCTGGGCCAGCTGGGCGAGCAGCAGGTGATGCTCAAGCTCACGCTGCCCGACGAGGACGACTTCTACGCCGACGTGGTGGCGCACCCCAACGTGCTGCGGGTGGTGGCCCTCTCCGGCGGCTACACGCGGGCGGAGGCCAACGCCATCCTGGCCCGCAACCACGGGGTCGTGGCCAGCTTCTCGCGCGCGCTCACCGAGGGGCTCACCGCCCAGCAGTCGCAGGCCGAGTTCGACGCCGCCCTCGACGCCTCGATCGCCAGCATCTACGAGGCCTCGATCACCTGACGCAGCCGGATCAGAGCACGCGCAGCTCGAGGGAGACCTCGTCGCCCGGGGCGAGCTCGTGGGCCGTGCGGACGGGGCGCTTGATGGGCAGCACGAAGCAGCCACTTGCCTTGTCCGGGAACACCGAGGTCCGCCAGGTGGTGGCGCCCAGCCGCACTTCCACGCGCACCGAGCCGAACCTCGCGCGCGGCCCGTGGGCGTCGGCCTCGTCCTCGACGGCAGTGCTCAGCTCCGGGGGGAGCGTCACGAACGTCCAGGTGTCCGCCCGCCGGGCATCCCACACCCAGAGGGCGGCCCTGCAGGCGTGCCACGCCCCGGTCACGCCGTGAGCCACCAGGCCGCGTACGGGCGCAGCACGTACTGGCCGTCGAACGGCGTCACGACCCGGTCCGACAGCCGGTCGAGCACGAGGCCGGCACCGTGGCCGGTGAGGTCGCGCTCCGGCAGCGCCACGGTGCTGTCCGAGACGTTGTAGACCTGCACCATGTCGCCCGCGGGGTGCCGCCGCACGAAGCAGACCACCGCCGGATGGCTCGTCGGGTGGACCCGGGTGGGCACCGCGGCATGCAGCGGCTCGAGACCGCGGCGCACCTCGATGAGCCGGCGCAGGCCCGCCCACATCCGCCCTGCGTCGGTGCTCGGGTCGTGGCGCTCCGCGGTGCGCTCCCACGGCATCACCGGCCGGTGCAGCCAGCGGTTGTCGTCGGCGTGCTCGGGCACGGTCACGTAGGCGTCGTCGTTGGTCAGCGCGAGCTCGTCGCCCATGTAGAGCAGCGGGATGCCCCCGAAGCCCAGCACCATCGCGTAGCCGAGCAGCACCCGGTCGATCGCCATCCGGCGCTGGGCGGGGGTGCGAGCCAGGCCGAGCCCGGCGAGACTGGCAGCGCTGCCGGAGATCCGCCGGTCGCCCGTCACGGGGTTCTCCTGGAACGCCACCCCCTCGGCGAACGAGGCGGGGTGCACGCCCACGTAGAAGTCCGACAGGAACCCGCGGTGGGCGTAGCCGTTCCAGCCCAGCGCCGCGCAGTCGGCATCGTCGATAGCCCAGCCGATGTCGTCGTGGCAGCGCAGGTAGGTGGCCCAGGCGGTGGTCGTCGGGATGTCCGGGAACCGGTCGAGGGCCACCGCCATGAGTCGGGCGTCGCGCGCGGCGAGCGCCGACCAGATCTGCACCATGAGGGAGTTGTGGTAGGCGAGGTCCGACACCCGCCCGGCGTGCTGGCCGCGCCCGAGGTAGGCCACCAGCTGGCTGGGCGCCACGATCGCCTCGGCCTTGAAGGCCAGGGCGGGGGCGGCGATGCGGGCCGCGGCGCGCAGCACCTGCGTGATGGCGTGGACCTCAGGCTGGTTCTGGCAGTCGGTGCCCAGGCGCTTCCACACGAACGCGATGGCGTCGAGCCGCAGGCAGTCCACGCCACGGTTGGCCAGGTCGAGGATGATCGCGACGTACTCGCAGAGCACGTCTGGGTTGCTCCAGTTGACGTCCCACTGCCAGGCGTTGAACGTGGTCCACACCCACCCCTGGACGTCGTCGTCCCAGGTGAAGTTCCCCGGGGCGAAGTCGGGGAAGACCTCGGGCAGGCTCGCCTCGTACCGGTCCGGGAGGGTGCGGTCGGGGTAGACGTAGAAGTAGTCGCGGTAGCGGGCGTCGCCGGCGCGCGCGGCCTGCGCCCAGGCGTGCTCGGCCGCCACGTGGTTGAGCACCAGGTCCAGCGTCAGGGCGATGCCCGCCTCGTGCAGGCGGCTGGCCAGGGCCTCGAGGTCGGCCATCGTGCCGAGGTCCTCGCGCACCCGGCCGTAGTCCATGACGGCGTAGCCGCCGTCGTTCTCGCCCGGCCGCGGCGCGAGCAGCGGCATGAGGTGCAGGTAGGTGACGCCGAGCTCGCGCAGGTAGTCCACGCGCTCGGCCACCCCCTGCAGCGTGCCGCCGAACCGGTCGGCGTAGCAGGCGTACCCGATGGCGTCGGGCCGCTGGAACCAGTCCTGGCGCAGCAGCCGGCCGCGGTCGCGCTGCCTCAGCACCGCCGGCCGAGCACGGTGCGCCGCCGCGATGAGCTCGACGACCCGCTCGGCCACCCCGGGCTGCGGGTACACCGGCGCGAGGCCCGCGAGCAGCTCGGGGCCCCAGCGCTCCCAGCGGTCGAGCACGTCCAGGGCACCGTCCTCGCCGGCCAGCGCCGCCGCGAGGTGTGCCCGGACCTCCGCGGCATGCGACTGCCCCACCGTCGTCGTGACCATGGCCGCAAGGCTAGGGCGAGCGGGCATCCCGGTGCGGCCTGGAGCGCGGTTGCCGGCCGCGGTGCCCGCCCGGCTCAGACCCCGACGTCGACCACCGCAGCCGCCCCCTCGGCACCCTGCTCCCGACGCAGGTCGTAGTACTGCAGCGCCATCCCGGCGTACCCGACGGGCAGCAGGAGCCCGAGCAGCGCCAGGGTGATCAGGCCGGCGACGAGGAAGGACAGCCCGAGCAGCAGCAGCACCGCGCCGACCAGGCTCGGCAGGGACAGCCCCACGAACAGCAACAGGGCCTGGACCAGCAGGGTCCGCCACCGCCGACCCCTCCCCAGCGCGGCGCTGCGGCGCAGCCCACCGCGCACCCCGAGGCCCTCGATCGCCGCCGCTGCCGGCGCGACGCCGAACCACATCAGCGCCAGGACCGCGACGGGCACGCCCACCACGGACGCCACGCCCACCACGACGACGAGGACCAGCAGCATGGCGGTGACGAACGCACCCCGCGCGCGCAGCCCGGTCCGCAGCCGCGTCCAGCCGCCACGCGGCTGGCCCAGCTCGACGTCCTCGCGGACCGCGGTCATCACCGCGGCCGCGACCCACCCGACCAGCGGCACGACGAGCAGCGTGAGGGCGAGCACGAGCAACGTGGCCGCCCAGCGCCCGAGCTCCCCGTTGACGTCGGTGATGTCGGTGCTCGGCCGGGGCGCCAGCAGCAGTCGGTTGACCCCGGTGGTCACCAGCAACGTGATCACCACCAGGGCGACCACGGGCAGCAGCGCCCGGAGGTTGCGACGCACCCAGCCGAAGGCTGCGGCGACGATCTGGCCGGATCGGCGCTCCCGGTCCGGGTCGTCGGCACGAGCGCCCCGCCAGCGGGTCGCCCGCACCAGCAGGATGAGCACGACGACCACCACGAGCAGCACCAGGGCAACTTGCGTCGGGGTGTCCATGAAGTCGATGAAGAGCAGCGAGCCAGCCTGGGCCACGTCACAGAAGCGGCTCAGCGCGGGGCCCGGCACCGGGGGCAGCGACACCGCCGCGGTACGGCCCTCCTCGAGCTGCCAGCTGATCGGAGAGGCCCACTGCGTCTTGGCGATCGGGCCGGTCGGACCGTTGTTGAACGACTTCTCCTGCTGGCCCCAGTGGCCCTCGTAGGAGACCCAGGCGAAGTCCCCCGTCGTCGGCGGCGCACCACTGGGCATCACCTGGACGACGGGCTGCACCTCGAGCCCGGGCGGCAGCGTGTCGTCGCAGCCGAAGCCGGCCGCCGCGCTCTTGCCGAACCAGCGCAGCTGCGTGTAGTAGGCCGCATGCGAGCCCTGGCCGGGGTAGACGACCGGGCGGTCGCCGACCTTGACCACGCTTTCGGAGTCCCACTGCGCCACCTGGGAGCCCTCGTGCTGGGCGTACGCGGTGCTGGTCGGCGCGATGGCCAGCGCCTCCTCGGCGGTGGCGGCGTCGAACACGAGCTGGACCATCTCCCAGTCGCCCTCGTGCTTGTCGTTCCAGTCGTTGTAGGCGTAGAAGAACCAGTACTGCAGCGCGAGCTGGCCGGGGTGCTCCGGGTCGGTGGCGATCCGGGCGGTGAGCGTCGGTTGGGCGTCGGCGGAGATCTGGTCGGCCCATTCCTCGTAGGAGCACCCCGGGTCCAGGGGGTTGCCCGGGTAGTCCAGGTACCAGTCCGAGCCCTTGCCCGCAAGGTCGGCCACGGTGGGCGCCTC
>DASVBK010000223.1:0-3998 GCA_036375875.1 Candidatus Nanopelagicales bacterium | reverse complement strand
CTCCCAGCGCAAGGGCGATCGCCAAGCCAGCGGCCAGGCCACGCACCCACATGGCAGATCTCCTCGCACTGACATCGTCCGCCATCGCCACCCCATCGAGCAGGGCCCGAGGTCCCACGTATCCGGGGACGACGGCAGGGGCCAGCACGCGCGGTGCAGCGCGATGACGTCCGCCTGGCCTGGACGCGGTCGTCACGAGAGCATCGCGAGGCGAGGTCTCGGTCGTGATCGCGCTGGCCAGCTGCCCGGCGCTCTGCTGGCCGGCTCCCCGCTGGGCCCACCCGTCTCCGAACGGGATCCCTACCGCGCGCGAGGCGATGAGGAGTCCGGGAGCGAGCCCGAGGCAGCAGGGGGCCGTTGCACACCGGCATCCACGGGTCTAGCGTGCGGTGATCATCGATCCTCGGTAGGAGGTGAGCACCCATGCGCGCAAGGCCCACCAGTGGGCGCTCCCCCCGTCCACGACGCGGCGGCTGACGTCGTCGCCCCCGGGAGCGCCCTTCACGCATCCGCGAAAGGCCACTCCCATGATCAGCACCCCAACTGCACCTGATCCCCGCACCTCGACACCTGCCATGAGCGGGGTTGCGGCGTCCTCCCACCCGACGCCGTCCGATCCCGACCAGCCGCCCCTCGATCCCCCGCAGCGCGGGCGAGGGCGCGCGCTGGTGCTCGGCGGCGGCGGATCGACCGGCAACGCTTGGCTGCTCGGCGTCGTCGCCGGGCTGTTCGAGGCCGGCCTGGACGTGACCACGGCCGACGTGACCATCGGGACGTCCGCCGGGGCGACCGCGGCGGCCCAGCTCGCCGGTGCGACCCCACCCGAGCTGCTGGCCGCCATCCTCGCCGCTGCCCCGCAGCCACAGCACGGTCGTGTCGAGTCCGACCGGGGCAATGCCCCCACCGCGCCGGTGGCCGAGCACCTGCAGCGGATCACCAGCATCATCGCCTCCGCGACCGATGCCGCTGACATGCGCCGCCGCCTGGGGGAGGCGGCACTGGCGATGGATGCGGCATCAGACGGCGCCTGGTCGGCCCAGTGGCGGGCGACCGTCGCCGCCCGACTGCCCGACCGGCGCTGGCCGGACCGGACGATGCTGCTCACGGCGGTCGAGGCCCGCACGGGGGAGCCGGTCGTGTTCGACCGGCACAGCGGGGTCGACCTGGTGGACGCCGTGGCGGCCAGCTGCGCGAGTCGGCTCCCCTATCGACTGGGTGACGCCCGCTACCTCGACGGCGGCTACCGCGCCAACGCCGAGAACGCCGACCTGGCTGCAGGGTGTGCGCGCGTGCTGGTGCTCTCGCCGCTCGGCGGCAGGGCCCTGACGCCGGCGGGGTGGGGCACGCATCTGGCAACGCAGGTGGACGCGCTCCGCGCACGCGGCGCGGTGGTGGAGACCGTCGTCCCCGAACGCGACAGCCAGCACCTGTTCGGCGCCAACGCGATGGACCTGTCGTTGCGTCCATCGGCCGCGCGAGCGGGATTCGGCCAGGGCGCCGCCCTCGCCGACCGGCTCACCGAGTTCTGGCGCTGAACCCGGCGAGGAACGCCCGAGCCAGCCGGAGCACGACCTCCGCAACGGCCCCTGCGCTGCCCTCGGAGTGGATGCAGGCCCCCAGCGCCCTGCACGTGCACCTGCGCCTTCGGCCTGACTGCTGATAGGGATTCGCTGCAACGGACACACCGGACCAAGCCCGACAGGAGGGGCACCTGTGGCCCACTACGTCGTCTTCTTCAACCAGCAGTGGGTGGGCGACCACCCCGACGAGTGGTTCCGCGAGCGCGGAAGGCTCGCCAAGGAGGTCGTCGACCAGATGAAGGCGGCGGGAGTCCTGGTGTTCGCCGGAGGGCTGGACGAGGACGTCGCCGGCACGGCCTTCAGCGCTGACCCCAGTGGCGGCGAGGTGCGGTTCCGCGGCGGCCGGTATGCCGAGACCGAGGAGTACCTGGGCGGGCTCACCGTGATCGAGGTCGCCGACGAGGCGGCCGCGAGGATGTGGGCCGGCCGGATCGCGGAGGCATGTGGCTGGCCGCAGGAGGCCCGTCCCATCGTTCCGCCGCCCTGAGCCCCGGTGCCGTGAGCCTCGGAACCCCCGCGCGGGCAAGGGCGTCAGTCCGGCGGGGTGGCACCCGCATCCCGCTCGAGGGCCGCCCAGAAGTCCAGGACCAGCGCGGCAGCCTGCGCAGGCGCCTCCAGGGGGATGAGGTAGGCGGCGTCCGGGACGACCTCCACGCGGCCCCGGCGGAGCAGCCCGGCCGCCGCTCGCGCCTGCTCGGGCAGGTAGCCGTGGTGCTCGGCACCCGTCACCAGCATGGTGGGCTGCTCGATGCGCCTGAGGTAGGGCGTCTGGTCGGTGCGATGCAGTGAGACCGAGGCCACGGCGTTGCGCAGCATGTGGGGCTCGGCACGGCGCAGGCACTCGCCGACCAGGGCCACGGCCTCGGGGTCATGGGACCGCGTGTGCCCCGAGAGCAGCACGTTCGTGGCCCCCTGCACCACCGGGCCCCGAGCGCCGATCAGTCGGTGCAGGCCAAGGAGCAGGTGGGTTCGAGCCCGCTCGGCGGTCGTGAGGCCTGCCACTGGGGTGCCGAGTGCGACGAGGCTGCGGCACCGCTCCGGATGCGTCGCCGCGAGGATCGTCCCGAGATGTCCGCCCCACGCGTTGCCGACCCAGTCCACGGGCTCGCGGAGGTCCAGGTCGTCCAGCACGGCGACCGCGGCCTCGGTGCACTCCTCGTTGGTGTAGGGGCGACCGGGATCCCCGCTGGCGCCATGCCCAGGCCCCTCGACGAGCACGAGCCGACGCCGCGTTGCCAGCTCGGGCACCATCCGCTGCCACGACCGGCTGTCGACGAACAGGCTGTGCCACAGCACCGCGGGCGGCCCGTCCCCGATGACGCGCACCGCCAGGGCTCCCACCACAGTGGGGATCCGGTACCGCCGGTCAGCCGACGCAGGCGTCGTCATGGGGCCACCTCCTCGATGTTGACACTGTCAAGGGCTAGCCTTGCGACCGTGGTTGACACTGTCAAGAGGGACGCGGACGTCGAGGAGGAGCTCGAGGGGGCTGAGCCTGCAGCGCTCACCCAACGACTGCTGCAGCTCGCCCTCGAACGCCTCGAGCGGCTCCCCGCTGACGAGCTGAGCCTCCGCGCGCTGGCGCAGGAGCTGGGGGTCAGCCACCAGGCCCCCTATGTCCACTTCGGCAGCCGCCGGCGGTTCCTGGCCGCTGTCGCCGGCGTGGGCCTCCAGGAGGCGGCTGAGCAGGCACGCCTCCGGGTGGCAGCCGCGGGCGCCGATCCCGTGGCGCGCCTGCATGCCCTGGCCGAGGCCTACCTCGACTTCATCCGGACCCGACCGCACGTCCACGACCTCGCCTACGGCCCGGCCGTGGCGAAGGCCGACCACCCCCTGCTGCAACAGGCGGCGATCAGCTCCTGGGGCCTGCTGCATGACAGCGTCAGCGCCTGCCAGGCGCCGGGCACCGACGAGGAGGACGTGCTGCGCCGGTCAGCGATCGTGTGGGGAACCGTGTACGGCCTCGCGCGGCTGACCACCTTCCGGCAGGTCCCCACCAGCGTCCCCGGGGATGCCGACAGCCTCGTCCACGGCGCACTGGACGGACTGGTGGCGGGCTGGCGGGCGGGCTGACCCAGCGGCCGGTGGCAGCGCGTCGCGCCCGGCGGGCGTGCGCCGGTTGCAGGGGCCGCTGCGCCGCGCCGCCGATACGCTGCCTTGGGTGGACCAGCGACTCCTCCTCCCGCGCCCGCGCATCACCGGCACTGGGCCAGGTGCGCGCTGATGGCCGGCGGCCTTGCGGCGCTGCTGGACGATGTCGCCGCGCTGGCGAAGCTGGCGGCGGCCTCCGTGGACGACATCGGGGCGGCGGCCGGGCGGGCCGGCGCCAAGTCGCTTGGCGTGGTGGTCGACGACACGGCGGTGACGCCGCGCTACGTCCACGGGTTCACGCCGGACCGCGAGCTGCCCATCATCCGC
>DASVBK010000221.1:0-21159 GCA_036375875.1 Candidatus Nanopelagicales bacterium | reverse complement strand
ACGGCGACCTACGCCGACGGCGTGCTGCGCCTGACCCTGCCTGTCGCCGAGGCGGCGAAGCCGCGCAAGATCTCGGTGCAGGCCGGCTCGGACAAGGTCGCGATCACGCCAGGCCAGGTTGCGTGAGTCCCTGGCGCGGCGCAGAGCGGCCAGAACGGGGCTGAGGGGCCGGAGCACGTCGTGCCTCCGGCCCCTCAGCCTGCTGCGGGTGGATGAGTCCTGCCGAGATGACCGATAATGCACATTATGTCGTGTCGGCCGACCCGAAGGTGAAGGGCCGTCCCCCCAATGGCTGGGCGCTCCATCCGCGGTGCGGTAGCCCGCCCGTCGCTGGCCATGACCGGGGGTGCTGGCCAACGGTCTGCCGAGCGGGACTCGCACCGAGGCGCTGCGCAGGTCCGCTGACGGAGACCTCCGTCACCGGGTGGTCTGGCGTGGCCGCCGGCGCTTCCACAGGGCGTCCAGGGCGAGCAGCAGCGGGACGCCCGACAGCGCCAGCGGCAGGACGGCAGCGGGCGGCCAGGCCTGCCCGAGGATCCGGGCGAGCGGGGGGACCAGCAGCGTCAGCAGCACGAACGTGGCCGTGGCCGCCTGCGCGAGGAGCAGGAAGCGATTGCTCGTCAAGCCGATCCGCCATGCGGGCAGTCGGCTGCTGCGGCAGGCCTGCGCGTTGGCCATCTGCATGACGACGACCGTGAGGAACGCACCACCCGATGCCGCGGCGAGCACCGACCCGCCCGGGAAGGGCTCCCCCCGCCGCCACCCCGCAACCCAGAGGGCGGCGAAGAAGACCACCATCTCCACGACAGCCTCGGCCGGGCCGAGGATGCCGAAGGCCCGCAGCGCCACGGCCCGGTCGAGCAGGCGGCCCCGGACGGGCGGGTGGTCCAGCACTCGGTGCCCTGACCGCTCCGCGCCGAGCGCGGTCGCCGGGAGCGTGTCCGTGCCGAGGTCCAGCGCGAGGATCTGCATCACGCCCAGGGCCAGCGGGATACGCCCGCCGGACAGCGCCCAGAGCACGAACGGGGCGAGCTCGGCGACGTTGTCGGTCAGGTGGTAGGTCAGGAACCGTCGCACGTTCAGGAACGTCTCGCGGCCCTGTCGCACGGCGGCGACGATCGTCGCGAAGTGATCGTCGAGCAGGACCAGGTCCGCGGCCTCGCGCGCCACCTCAGTGCCCGACCGTCCCATGGCCACTCCGATGTCGGCCAGCTTCAGGGCGGGTGCGTCGTTCACCCCGTCGCCGGTCATCGCCACCACGTGGCCACGCGACTGCAGCGCCTGGGTGATCCGCAGCTTGTCCTCCGGAGTCGCCCGTGCCAGCACCACGCCGTCGTGGTCCACCATCGCGGCGAGCAGCTGCTGGTCGGCAGGCAGCTCTCCGGCGACGAGCACCGGCGAGTCGGGCAGCGCCAGGCCGATCTGGCGGGCCACGGCGCGCGCCGTGGTCGGGTGGTCGCCCGTGATCATCGCCAGGCGCACGCCGGCCCGACGGCAGGCCGCGATCGCCTCGCCCACGCCCTCCCGCGGGGGGTCGTGGTAGCCGAGCAGACCGCGCAGCTCGAGGTCACGCGGAGTGTCGTGGGGACGGTTGCCACCGAGCCATCCGGCGTTGGGGCCCTCGGCGACGGCGAGCACCCGCAGACCACGTGCGAGCATCGCCTTGAGGGCCGCCTGCGTCCCGGTCGGCACAGAGGCGCACGCGGCGAGCACCGCCTCCGGCGCGCCCTTGCACGCCAGGCGGTCGGCCAGCACGCCGACGGCCATGCGCCGGTTCGCGTCGAAGGGCAGGTGGGCGAGGACCTGCGCGGGGGGCGCGATGATGGCGCGGGCTGGGGGCTCCCCGGCGGCGGCCTCCCCCGCTCCCGGGCCCGCGATGCGCCCCTCTCCGGCGACGCGCCCCTCCCCGGCGATGCGCTCGGCGAGGGCCCAGATCGCCAGCTCCATCGGGTCGCCCACGGCCCGCCCCTCGACGTCCTCGGGGGGCGTGCTGGCCCACTGGGCGACCGCCACCGCCCGGCCCACGGGTCCTCGCGCGCCCTCCGCCGAGTAGGTCACCGGACCTGATGTCTGGTACCCGCGGGCCTCGACCTCCGCCGCGCCGCCCGGGGTCCAGACCGCCACGACGTTCATGCGGTTCTCGGTGAGCGTCCCGGTCTTGTCGGTGCAGATGAACGTGGTCGCCCCGAGGGTCTCCACCGAATCCAGCCGCCGCACGAGTGCGTGCTGCGTGGCCATCCGCTGCGCGCCGAGGGCCAGCGACAGTGTCACCGTCGGCAGCAGGCCCTCGGGCACGAGGGCCACCGTCACGCCGACCCCGAAGATGAACCCGTCGGCAGCCGGCACGCCGAGCAGCAGCATGAGCAGGAAGAAGGCACCGCCCACCCCAGCCGCGATGAGGGCGAGGGTTCGCACGAGCTTGCGGATGTCGCGCTCGAGGGGCGTCTCCGGCCGATCCGTGCGGGTCAGCGCAGCGATGCGCCCGAACTGGGTGCCAGCACCCGTCGCCTCGACCACCGCCAGCGCCCGGCCCTGCAGCACGAAGCAGCCAGCGAGCAGGGGATCGCCGGCACCGGCCTCGCGGGGGATGCTCTCGCCGGTCAGGGTCGACGTGTCGACCAGGGTGGACTCGGCACGGATGCACCGCAGGTCCGCCGGGACGCGGTCCCCCGCGTCGAGCATCACCAGGTCCCCCGGGACGACGAGGTCCGCAGTGACCTGCTGCTCGGCGCCGTCGCGCAGCACCGTCACCCGGGCCGGCAGGAGGTCGCGCAGTGCTTCGGTGGCGCGCTCAGCCCGGTGCTGCTGCACGAAGGCGAACACCCCGTTGACCAGGATCACAGCGGCGATCGCCACCGCCAGGACCGGCATGCCACCCACGAGGGCCAGGAGGGCAGCCCCCCAGAGCAGCAGCGCGAAGAAGTGCACGAACTGCTCGAGCAGGCGGCGCCACACCGGCACCCGGTCCGGTCCGGGCAGGAGGTTGTGCCCGACCTCATCGAGCCGGGCCAGCGCCTCCGCGTGGGTCAGGCCGGTCAGGCCCGACGCGAACCGTGGCTCGGCCGCTGCAGGCACGTGACCACGCTGCGCGTGCCCGCGGCGTCCTCACAAGGGTCGGATGTCCCCCTCGTGTTCGGCGAGCCACTCCAGCAGGGCCCGGTTGACCTCGTCGGGCGCCTCGTTCTGCACGAAGTGCCCGGCCTCCTCGATCAGCACCAGGTCCGGCTCGTTGGCGTAGCTGAGCACCGGCCGCAGGCTCGCCGAGGAGACCAGTTCGTGGCCCAGGAACATGTCGTGGACGCCCCAGATGATCAGCACCGGCGCGGTGATGCGCTGGGCGCCGCGGCCGGCCAGGTTGCGCATCGAGCGGAACGCCCCGCGGTACCAGTTGATCGGGCCGTGGACGTCGTCCGCACTGGCGAAGGCGTCGGAGTAGGGCGTGAGCAGCGCGCGGTTCCAGGCACCCCGGTTGTACGACCCGCCCACCAGCATGCGCGGCACCCGTCCGGCCACGAAGCGCTCGGGCAGCACCGGCAGCTGGAAGAAGAACACGTACCAGGAGCGGGCGAGCTGGCGCGGGTTGCGCAGGTAGCTGTCGCGCAGCACCGACGGCGGCGGGCAGTTCAGGACCGCCAGTGCGGCCACCCGCTCGGGGAACGCCTGGGCGATGGTCCAGGCCACGCCACCGCCCCAGTCGTGGCCCACCACGACGGCCCGCTCGGCACCGACGGCATCGAGCATCGCGACCGCGTCGGCAGCCAGGTCGACCGTGGCGTACGAGCCGTCCCGGACCGAACCGGCGTAGCCCCGCTGGTTGGGCGCGACCACCCGGTATCCCGCGGCCGCCAGCGCCGGCACCTGGTGGCGCCACGACAGGTTCAGCTCGGGGAAGCCGTGCAGCAGCAGCACCACAGGGCCCTCCGACGGCCCGGCGACGATGGCGGCGAAGTCACCGCGCGCGGTGTGCAGCACCTCCCCCGGCAGGTCGTCGTGCGGGTCGCCGCTGCGCACGCCGTCGACGTCGCTCGCCTCGGGCCGGCGTGCGTCACCGTCGCCCACCTCGCTGGCCACCTTGTCGGCCGTGGTCGGGTCATCCGAGGGCATCTGCCACCTCCTGCAGCACATCCGAGATCGGGTCACGCACGACGAGCTCGGCGTCCTCGTCGTACGGGGTCGGTTGGGCGTTCACGATGGCCAGCCGGTCGGCGAGGCCCGCGAGCCCGGCCACCGGGTTGACCTGCAGCGAGGTGCCGACGGCCACCAGCAGGTCACAGTCCCGGGCCGCGGCGACCGCGGCCCCCAACGTGCCCGGGTCGAGGGCCTGGCCGAACGAGACGGTCGCGGTCTTGAGGATGCCCCCGCACGCCTGACATTCGGGCACCTCCTCGGGTCGGGCCAGCACCTCGGGGGTGGGCCAGCGCTGCCCGCAGCCGAGGCACTCGGTCTGCCAGATCGTGCCGTGCAGCTCGAGCACCCCGTGCGAGCCGGCGCGCTGGTGCAGGCCATCGATGTTCTGGGTCATGAGCACGGCCAGCCGGTCGGCGGCCTGCAGCCGCGCCAGCGCCAGATGCCCGCGGTTCGGCGCTGCCGTCCACGCCGGGTTCTGCCGCCGGTTGGCCCATGCCTGACGACGCACCTCGGGGTCGCGCAGGTAGGTCTGGATGTCGAACATCGCCTGCGCGCCCGGGTTGCGCGTCCAGAGCCCGTTCGGCCCCCGGAAGTCGCTGATCCCGGAGTCCGTGCTCACCCCAGCCCCCGTCAGCACGGCCACCCGGTCGGCTGAGCGCCACAGGCCCACGAGGTCCTCGCCCGCGCCCATGGCCTCGCCTCCCGTCACGTCCGTCACGCGGCACCATCATGCCTGCCGCGTCCACGGGCGCAGGCCGCCACTGCGCCTCCCCTACCCCGTTGACCCACTGCTACCCGGGCCCAGCACTGCGCGACGAGCGCGTGTCGGGCGGTCGGCACCAGCAAGGGACCACCCGGACGGGCGTTCAGCGCCCAGCACCGGGTGCCGATACCGCCTGCACCATGCGCGACGAGCGCCCGGCACCAGGAAGGGGGTCCACGCCGTGCCCCCTGGCCCAGCCTCCGCCGAGCGCGCGCGGAGCCTGCTGCTCAACGCCCTCGTGGCCTTCGCCGCAGCCACATGGGCCATCACCGAGGTCGGCTTCTCGCGCGGCGTGATCTCCGTGGCCAGCCTCGCACTTGCCGGGCTGCTGTGCGGGACGTCCTGGGTGATGGATGCCACTGCGGTCAGGTGGGGATCCGACCGGGGCGGCAGGGCGCAGATGGCGACGGCTGCCGACGCCGTGCTGCTGCCGGCCGCGGTGCTCCTGCCACCTGCGCTGTTCCTCGCGGTCGCAGCCGGGACCGCGGTCGGGCTGTTCCGGGTGTCCGGCGGGTCGGCGGTCCTGGTGGGCAACGTGACGGTCCGGGTCGCGGCGGTGAGCTGCGCCGCGGCCGTCTTCACGCTTGTGGCGCCCGAATGGCCGCTCGGCTCGACCGAGCCCCTCGGAGTCGCCGCCCTTGCCGCGGCAGGCATGGCGCTCGTCCTCACGGAGTCGGTGCTCGTGGTGAGCCTCGTACGCGGATGGGACGGCCTGAGCGCTCGCGAGGCACCCCTGCTCGAGTGGCCGCCACTCGCCGCAGCCATCCCCGAGGTCCTGCTCGGCGCCGTGTTCTGCCTGCTCTATCCGAGCGCCGCGACGGTCCTCGTCATGGGGCTCATCGCCTGGCTCGGGCTGACGGTGCGGGGGTACGCACGGTCCCGCGCGGCCGATCGTGACCCGAAGACGGGGCTGCTGAGCTGGCCCGGCTTCGAGGAGTTGGCCAACGACGAGTTGGAGCGTGCGCACCGGGAAGGCCGCCCCCTGCAACTGCTGCTGATGGACCTCGACGGGTTCAAGGCCATCAACACCGCCCACGGCCACCTCGCCGGCGATCGCTGCATCCGGGCAGCCGCCGAGGTCGTGGCCGGGACGGCCCGCCTGGTGGACCTGCCCGCACGGTTCGGCGGGGACGAGTTCGCCCTGCTCCTGCCCGACACCAGCGAGGCCGACGGCCTGCTGACTGCCGAGGTCCTGCGCCTCATGATGCTCGAGACCCGGGTCACCGATGTCACCGTGCGCTTGAGCCTCAGCATCGGCGTCGCGGCCCTCCAGCCGCACGACGACGTCCGGTCGCTGGTCGCATCCGCTGATGCGGCGCTGCGGTTGGCGAAGGCGCACGAGGGCAATCGGGTGGTGACCACCACGGCGGTCCCGGCGGCCTGAGCGAGGTGCCACGGCGAGGTCTCGCGGGCGCCACGGGCGCCTCGGCGAGGGCGCGGGCGCGGGCGCCCAGCATGGGGCACCGGCCCGGGGCACCGGCCTGAGGCACGCCCTGGGGCGCCGAGCGTCGGGCACCGGGGCACCATGATGGGCCCGTGCCCGGAACCCCTCCCCCGCCGGACCCCGACCTGGCGGCGATCGCTGCGCGGGTCAGGTCAGCCGGGCCGGGGTGTGGCGAGGTCCGCCTCGTGTGCGTGGACGGCCCGGCGGGCTCGGGCAAGACCACGCTGGCAGCGGGGCTGTCGAGGGCGCTGGGTGGGGCGCCCGTCGTGCACCTCGACGACCTGTACGAGGGCTGGACGCAGCCGCTCGGGGCACCGCTCGCTGCCCGGATCAGGCAGTGGCTGCTCGACCCCTGGACCACTGGACGCGCGGGCCGACACCCACGCTATGACTGGGGGTTGGGCCGGTACGCGGAGTGGACCGAGGTGCCCGCCGCACCCGTCGTCATCCTGGAGGGATGCGGCAGCGCGGCCCGCGGCATCCGCGAGCTTGCCTCGCTGGTCGTCTGGGTCGAGGCGGAGCCGGCGGTGCGCCTCGCCAGGGGTCTGGAGCGCGACGGCGCCGCGCTGGCAACCCAGTGGCTCGACTGGCAGCGACGCGAGGCCGAGCATTTCGCTGCCGACGGCACGCGCGATGCCGCGGACGTCCTCGTAGCGACCTGAACCCGCAGCCGGCGCTTCCAGGGAGCTGCCGGCTCGACCGCACCCCGGGCGGCTTTCCTCGGCGGCGGCCTACATCGGCGGCCAGGGCAGCGCTGGCCAGCCGCCAGCCGGCAGGGGGAAGCAGCCGCTGGCCTGCAGGGCCTCGAGGCGGCGCCGAGCAGCCCGTACCTCGGTGCGCGACAGGCGTGCTGGACCAGTCGGCAGGGCGTCGAGGCAGGCCGGCGCGCCCGCGGCCAGCTCGGCGAGCAACCAGTCCGGCATGGGCTCGCCGGCCCACCCCCACAACACCGTCCGCAGGTGCGGCTCGGCATGGAAGCTCACGCCGTGGTCGACGCCCACCACCGCCCCACTGGGGCGACGCAGCAGGTGCCCGCCCTTGCGGTCGCCGTTGTTGAGGATCGCGTCCAGCACCACCATCCGCTGCAGGTCGGGCTCGTCGCCGTGGGCCAGCACGACGGGCAGGCCGTACCGGCCGTGGCCCTCGGCCACCTCGTGCCAGCCGCTGGGCACCTCCCCCACGGGGAACAGTCCGATCGGTGGCTCGTCGCCGCCCTCCACCCACTCCTGGCACATCCCCGGCCCGGCCGGCCCGTCGTCGCGCCAGGCGGTCTCCGGGATGATCGTCCAGCCGAAGCAGCGGTTCACCTCGGCGGCCAGCACCTCACGCCCGGCGAGCACTGCCCCGGGGAAGTCCCACAGGGGCCGCTCCCCCGCTGTCGGCTTGTAGATGCAGCGGATCGGGCCGGCGCCGGTCGAGCCATGCTCGAGGCGCACCTCGCAGAGCATCGCCACGTTCGAGGCGTCGGGCAGCCGGCCCAGCACGTGCAGCTCGCCGTGGGCAAGCGCCCGGGCCAGCTCGATCACCGGCGGTAGCCGTTGGCACGTGGGCAGATGTGCCCACGGGGGTCCAGGGGCTGCTGGCAGAACGGGCAGGGTGGCCGCCCCGCGGCCACCACGCGGCGCGCGCGGTCGATGAACTCGACCGTCTGGCGCAGCGTCGCCCGAACGCGCAGCAGTGGCGGGCCCTCGTCGCCGTCGGCGAGCTCAGTGGGATCCACCTCCCCCTCGGCGTCCGCTGTCGAGGCGTGCAGCTCGAAGAGCATGCGCTGGTCGTCGGGGTCCCAGCCGAAGGCGATCGCCCCGACCCGGAACTCCTCGGTGAGCGGCACCTCAAGGGGGTCCAGGTCCGGGGCCCCCGCCTCGGGCACCACCAGGCTGAACCGTTCGCGGATGTCGTCCAGCACGTCGCCGAGCCGGTCGGCCAGCATCGCCACCTGCGTCTTCTCGAGCGCCACGCTCGTGATCCGGGAGCCGCTGCGCGCCTGGATGAAGAACGTGCGCTCGCCCGGCATGCCCACCGTGCCCACCACGAACCGCTCCACCGGGTCGTGCAGATGGATCAGCCGCGGCATGCCGGCAGCCTAGTCACGGCCCCCGGCACCCGCAGGTCCCTGGCCGGGCCGCTCAGGCCGCTCCCCCGCCCACCGTGGGGGCGGCAGCCGCCGGTGCCATGCGCAGTCGACCGGACGTGAGGTTCATCCCGAGCACGCTGCACCCGTGCGACCCGTAGGCCACGACGCTCACCGAGGCCGGGCTCACCGCGATCCGTTGGAACGCGTCGAACGGCTGGCCCAGCGCATCGGACAGGATCGCCTTGATGACGTCGCCGTGCGAGACGAGCGCGAGCACGCCCTCGGGCTCGCGGGCCGCCCAGTCGCGGGCACTGGCGACCGCCCGGTCGGCCATGGCCTGCATGGCCTCGCCCTGCGGGAACCGAACCGCCGACGGGGTGGCCTGGACCGAGGCCCAGAGCGGGTCCTTGGCCAGCTCAGCCAGGCGCTGGCCGGTCCAGGCGCCGTAGTCGCACTCGATGAGGCGATCGTCGACGTGGCGCGGTGGGGACGGGTCACGGCCGGCGAGCATGAGGTCGGTGGTCTCGACGCAGCGCTCGAGCGGCGAGTGCACGACGGCGGTCAGGGCCACCCCCCGCAGCCGTCCGGCCAGCGAGCGAGCCTGCCGGCGCCCGGCCGCGTCGAGAACCACGCCGGACGTGCGCCCCGCGAGCAGGCCCTGGGCGTTGGCAGGCGTGCGCCCGTGCCGCACGAGCAGGACGATGGCCACCCGGCGAGCCTAGTGGCGCCTGAGCTCGGAGCCGGTGGGACCATGGGCCGCGTGATCGTGGGCATGGGCCGCTACTGTCGCGGCACAGAGGTGGACGTCGCGCAGTCCACGCTCATCAAGGCGTTCGGGACGCTGACCCCCGACGCGGTCGCGCTGGTGCGCGCCATGTACCAACGGGCCAGCAGCGACGTGTCGGACTTCCTGTGGATGGCGCTGGCTGCTCCGACCCGTGGCGAGCTCGAGCGGCTCGGCGAGGTGTTCGACCTGCCCAGGCTCTGGCTCGACGATGCGCTGAACCCGCGCCAGCGGGCGAAGGCGGAGTTCGCCGAGGACGGGCGCCGCGCGCTCATCGTGTTCAAGATCGTCACCTACGACGAGCCGACCTCCTCCATCGAGACCGGGCAGATCGCGCTGCTCGTGGGCTCGTCCTTCGTGATCACCGTGCGCCTTGGGCCGGTGGGCGCGCTGGGCCGGGTGCGCGCGGCGGTGACCCAGCAGCCGGAATTCCTGCAGCACGGACCGATGGCCGCGGTGCACGCGATCATCGACGCGATCGTCGATGACTACCTCGATGCCACCGATGAGATCGGCCGCGACATCGACGTGATCGAGGAGCACGTGTTCTCCCCCGCCGTGACCGACGACTCCGAGGCGATCTACCTGCTCAAGCGCGAGAACCTCGAGCTGCGCCGGGCGGTGGCCCCGCTGGTGCCTGTTGCCCAGCGCCTCGTGAACGGCAGCCTGCCCGGCATCCCCGTGGAGATGCGCTCGTACTTCCACGACGTCGGCGACCACCTCATGCGCGCCCATGACAACGTCGAGGCGGCCGAGAGCCTGCTCATCTCCATGCTGCAGGCCTCGAACGCACGCCAGTCGCTGCAGCAGAACACCGACATGCGCAAGATCGCTGCCTATGCGGCCATGCTCGCGGTGCCGACGGCCCTGGCAGGCATCTACGGCATGAACTTCGAGCACATGCCCGAGCTGCGCCAGACCTGGGGCTACCCAGCGGTGCTCGGCGTCATGGCGCTGGCGATGCTGCTCATGTTCCGCGCGTTCAAGCGCTCCGGCTGGCTGTAGCGCGGACCGCGGTCACCCTCAGGTGGCGGAGACCACGCCGGTGCCCAGGAGCACGAGGAGCAGGGTGCCCAGCGCGACCCGGTAGATCACGAACGGCATGTACGAGTGCGTCGCGATGTAGCGCAGCAGCCAGGCGATGACGGCGTAGCCGACCACGAACGCGATCGCCGTCCCCAGGATCGTCGGGCCCCACGCCACCACCGGATCCTCGCCGATGCGCGTGGCCTGCAGCAGCCCCGAGGCGAGCACGGCCGGGATCGCCAGCAGGAAGGCGTAGCGCGTGGCCGCCTCGCGGGTGTAGCCGAGGAACAGCCCGCCGGAGATCGTCGCACCGGACCGGGACACCCCCGGGATGAGGGCCAGCGCCTGCCAGAAGCCCAGCAGGATGCCGTGGCGCACGGTGAGGTCCTCGAGGGTGCGCGTGGTGCGGGCCGTCCGGTCGGCGACACCGAGCAGCACGCCGAAGAAGATGAGCGTGAAGGCGACCAACCACAGGTTGCGCGCGACGGTCTCGATCTGCGTGTCGAACAGGATGCCGAGCACCGCGATGGGGAGGGTGCCGATGATCACGTACCAGCCCATGCGCACGTCGAGGTCGCCGCGGGTCTCCGGGTGCCGGAACTGGCCGAGCCAGGCGCGCACGATGCGCCAGATGTCGCGCCAGAAGTAGATGATCACCGCCGTCTCCGTGCCGATCTGGCTGACCGCCGTGAAGGCGGCACCCGGGTCGCTCCAGCCGAAGAACTGCGAGAAGACCAGCAGGTGGGCGCTGCTCGAGATGGGCAGGAACTCCGTGAGGCCCTGCAGGATGCCGAGGAACACCGCCTGCGCCCACGTGACCGGCTCCTGCGCGGTGACCTCCGTGGCGGCGCGCGCCACCTCCTGCAGGACCACCGTGTGCACGCTGCCGAACCCTCCTGGCTCGCGGTCGACCCCGCCGGTGATCACCCCGGCGGGTGGGCACGGCGCGGTCTCCCGCGACGCCGCGCCGACTCTAGTGCGTGGCGCCGGGGCGCCCATGGCACCCGCTAGCGTTTCGCCCCATGGAGCTCAGGACGGTCGGCCGCAGCGGCCTGCAGGTGAGCCGGACCGGGCTGGGCACGATGACCTGGGGCCGCGACACCGACGAGTACGAGGCGCGCGACCAGTTCGGGCTGTTCCTCGAGGCCGGCGGCACGGTGTTCGACACCGCCGACGTGTACGGGTCGGGGGCTGCCGAGGAGCTGCTGGGCACGCTGGTGGCTGAGGCAGGGGTGCGCGACGAGGTCGTGCTGGTGACCAAGGCCGGTGGGCGTCGCACGACGCAGCGCCGCTTCGACACGTCCCGGCGGCAGTTGCTGGCCGCGCTGGACGGCTCCTTGGAGCGCCTCGGCACCGACTACGTGGACCTCTGGCTCGTGCACGGGTGGGACGACGTGACCCCGATCGAGGAGACGCTCGCGGCCCTGTCGTACGCCGTGGCATCCGGGCGCACCCGCTACGTGGGCGTCTCCAACTTCCGGCCCTGGCAGCTGGCGCGCGCCGCGACGCTGGCCGCCGGTGCCGGTGCCGCGGGTGCGCCGCTCGTCGCCAACGAGGTGGAGTACTCGCTGCTCGCGCGGCGTGACGAGGCCGACGCGCTGGGCGCCGCGCACGCGGTCGGCGCGGGGCTGCTCGCTTGGTCGCCGATCGGCCGGGGCGTGCTCACCGGCAAGTACCGTCACGGCACCCCCGCCGACTCCCGGGGCGCCTCGCCCCACCTCGGCGGCTTCGTCGGCGAGTACCTGTCGGCGGACCACCGACGCGTCGTCGACGCGGTGTGCACCGCTGCGGAGGGACTGGGCGTGGCGCCCATCGACGTGGCCCTGGCGTGGGTGCGCGACCGGCCCGGAGTGTCGTCGGTGCTGCTCGGCTCGCGCACCGCCGCCCAGCTGCGTGGCGCCCTGCGCGCCGAGGAGCTCACCCTGCCCGACGAGATCCGCGCCGCCCTCGATGAGGTGTCAGCGCCCGCCTGAGTGACGTCGCGGCCACGTCCACGTGGCCCGCGCCCCTCAACAGCTGCGCAGGAACCTGTCCAGCACGCGCACGCCGAACTGCAGGCCGTCGACCGGCACCCGCTCGTCCACCCCGTGGAACAGCGACCCGAAGTCCAGCGTCGGCGGCAGCCGCAGTGGCGCGAAGCCGAAGCATCGGATGCCGAGCAGCGAGAACGCCTTGGCGTCGGTGCCGCCGGACAGGGTGTACGGCACCGCGCGGGCGCCGGGATCCTCGGCACGCAGGGCGGCGGCCATCGCCTCGATCGACGGGCCGTCGAAGCTGGTCTCCAGGGCGATGTCGCGCACCACGAACTCACGCACGACCCGGTCGCCGAGCAGTGCGTCGACCGTCTCGAGGAACTCCGCCTCGTACCCGGGCAGGAACCGGCCGTCGACATGGGCGGTGGCCTCACCGGGGATCACGTTGACCTTGGCCCCCGCGTCGAGCATCGTCGGCTGGACCGTGTTGCTCAGCGTCGCGCCGACGATGCGCGCCAGGGGGCCGAGCACCGCGCGCAGGCCGTCGAGGTCGGCGGGGTCCAGGTCCACCTCGAGGGCCTCGGACAGCTCGCTGACGAAGGCACGGGTGGTGTCGGTGACGCGCACCGGGAACCGGTGCTCCCCCAGGCGCGTGACCGCGCGGCACAGCTCGGTGACGGCGTTGTCCTCGTTGAGCATGGACCCGTGCCCCGCGGTGCCCGCCGTGCGCAGTCGCATCCAGGCGATGCCCTTCTCCGCGGTCTGCACGAGGTACAGCCGCAGGTCGTCGCGGATGGTCATGGAGTAGCCGCCCACCTCGCCGACCGCCTCCGTGACGCCCGCGAACAGATCGGGCCGGTGGTCCACGAGCCAGTGCGAGCCGTGCAGGCCGCCGGCCTCCTCGTCGGGCAGCAGCAGCAGGACGATGTCGCGCCGGGGCCGGATGCCCGTGCGGCCCCAGTGGCGCACGACCGCCATCGACATGGCGACCATGTCCTTCATGTCCACGGCACCGCGACCCCAGACCATGTCCACGCCGGATGCCGGGTCCGTCGCGATCTCGGCCGCGAACGGCGGGTGGGTCCAGTCCGACGCGCGCGCAGCGACGACGTCGAGATGGCCGTGGAGCAGCAGCGCTCGGTCGGCGGCGTCCGGCTCCGTGCCGGGGATGCGCAGCGCGACACCCGCGCGCGGCGCGGTCGTCGTATGGAACGGCTGGGGGTCGAAGCCCACCTCACGCAGCCGCGCCTCGACGTACTCCGCGGCGGCACGCTCCCCCACGGTCTCGGGCCGATCGCCCGCGTTCGTGGTGTCGATGCGGATCAGGTCCTGCAGCAGCGCCAGCGCATCGACCTCGGCGGTGGCCATGGGCGCGAGCGCGAGCTGCGCCGACCCATGGGGTCGCGCGACCGGGCCGTCCGCCAGCGGTTCAGCAGTCATGCGGGCCATCCTGCCGCCTGCCGGGCCGCGGCGGCACCAGTTCGCGGGCATGATTCCGCCATGAGCGAGATCCTCGACGTGGCCGCCGGCTGGTTGTCCGTGGACGAGTTGAACGCCGCGCGCGACACCATGCCGATCCTCTACGTGGAGGCGATCCCGGTCCGCGTGGACACCGCCGGGCGGATCACCGGCGTCGGCCTGCTGCTGCGCGCGCGACCTGACGGCACCGTGTCCCGGGCGGTCGTCGCGGGCAGGGTGCAGTACCAGGAGCGCATCCGCGACGCACTGATCCGCCACCTGGAGAAGGACCTGGGGCCCATGGCGCTGCCCCGGCTGCCGGTGTCGATCGCGCCGTTCACGATCGTCGAGTACTTCCCCGACCCGTCCGTGACTGGGTTCCATGATCCGCGGCAGCACGCCGTGGCCCTGGCGTACGTCGTGCCCGTGGACGGCGACTGCGTGCCCACCCAGTCGGCGATCGATCTCGCCTGGCTCACCCCGGAGGAGGCGACCTCGGAGGCGGTGCTGGCGGAGTTCTCCGGCGGCCAGGACCGCCTGATCCGGCTGGCCATGGCGTTCGGCGGGCAGCTGCCGTAGGGCCGGCGGCCACTGGGGATCACCCGCCAGGGCGCTCCCGGTCGAGGATCGGATGGCGCAGTCCGGGCACCAGCCACGAAGGGGCCTCATGCCTGTCCTTGGGGGACGAAAGGACCTCGTGCCATGGCTCGAACGGGCCGAGGCTCGGAATATGAGCATCGAGGTGCAGCCCGCCCCGCCCGTCGCGCCGGATGCACCGGCAGCGTCGCCGGCCCGGACCAGCCGGGGCTGGTGGTGGGCCATGCTCGTCGCCTCGCTGCTGGGCATCGCCTCCGGAACGATCACCGTGGTCGAGAAGATCGCCCTGCTCGCCGAACCCGGGCGCAGCGCCATCTGCGACGTCAACGGCGCCATCGGCTGCACCCCGGTGCTGCTGGCGCCACAGTCCTCGGTGTTGGGCCCACCGAACGCGGCGCTCGGCATCGTCATGTTCGGCATGCTCGCTGCGGCCGGGCTGGCTGGGGTCATGGGCACGGCGTTCCCGCGCTCGTACCGCTGGTTCCTCCTCGGGCTGTCGACGTTCTTCGGCCTCTTCCTGACGTGGTACATGTGGCAGGTCGGCTTCGTGATCGGCTCGCTGTGCCCGTTCTGTGCCGTGTGCGCAGGGTCCGTCATGGTCACGACGCTGGCTGCTTGGCGCACCGCCACCGTCGACGTGCCGCACAGCACCCACGGGCTCGGCGGCGCGTTGGCCGCCGCTCGGCGTTCGGGGCTCGACGTGATCGTGATCGTCGGCTGGAGCCTGCTGATCGCCGGCGTGCTGGTCGTCGGGATCGCGCTCTGACGGGCTCGCTCGCGGCGAACGCGATTTGGCCGGACCCCGCTCCGGGTTGCTATCCTGCTCCGGTTCCGGTGACACGCTGGGACGACCTCGGTCCGGGTGGCGGAATAGGCAGACGCGCTAGCTTGAGGTGCTAGTGCCCGCAAGGGCATGGGGGTTCAAGTCCCCCCTCGGACACCCGGCCCCTGGCCTGCAGCGATGCGGGCAGGGGCCGTATCCATCCACCGGCTGTCTACTGCAGTTCGCAGCGGGACCATGTTGTTCGCCCTGCGCCCGTCATCACGCCCGCCACCGCGCGCCCCACCAGCCCTGTCCCAGGCTCCCCCACCTCTCGAGGCCACACACCAGGGAGGCTACGCGCGGATCGACGGAGTCGGCTGGACGGTGGGGTCGTGCGTGACCCCGGCCGAGGATCGTCCGCGCTCCGGCCGTGCCCAGCCCGTTGTGCACCGCCGCGCGCGGGAGGACGATGGCGGCGCTGCGGGTGGCGAGCCCGGGCACGTCGGGGCAGGAGGAGACGATGGCTGACCCTCGATGTGATCGCGCGACTCCCGCTGAGGTGGAGATCCACGTCAGCCCTCGCGAGCCGGTGAACGATCCGACGCTGGGCATCCCGGTCTCCCGACCAGCCCCCGCCGCTGCCGCTCATCGCCTGGTCACCGTCGGCGATTCGCTCACCCACGGGTTCATGAGCGGCGCTGTGCACCGCACCGACCTGTCCTGGCCAGCGCTGGTGGCCTATGAGCTCGGGTTGAGCGGGGACCAGTTCCGGTTCCCCACCTATGAGTGGCCGACCGGCCCTGGCGGGCTGCCCCTGGACCTCGAGCGCCTGGCGCGCGCGTTCGAGGAGCGCTACGGCCCCAACCTGGACTTCTGGGAGATCGTCAGCGCCGGGCTGTGGGTGCAGTCCTACCTCGACGCCATCGAGGACTACTGGGAACGGGGGCCAGGATCGGCCACCCCGCCGGGCGGTGAGCCCTTCCACAACATGGCGGTCTACGGCTGGGATGTCCTCGACGCGGTGCTGCTCAACGCGACCACCCTTGCCAGGCGGATCACGGCACCCCGCGACGACCCCTTCGCCCAGATCGTGCAGAACGACGCCGACCGCGCCGGTCTCGTCGTGCTGCAGCGCGCCCGGCAGGGGCGATCTGCTCGGACCGTCCTGGACGCGGCCGCGAGCATGGCCCAGGCCCCGCGCGGCATCGAGACCCTGGTGGTCGCCCTCGGGGCGAACAACGCGCTGGGATCGGTGATCTCGCTCAAGCCGTGCTGGAGCACACCGGACTACCCGGGCATGAGCCCGGCCCAGCGGCTCCTCGCCAAGGGCGCCTTCACGGTATGGCGCCCGGCGCACTTCGCCGCCGACTGGGCGCTGCTGGTCGACAAGGTGCGCCGGGTCAACGCCCAGCACGTGATCCTCGCGACCGTGCCCGCGGTCACCATCGCCCCGATCGCCCGCGGGGTCGGCGGGAAGGTCAGTCCGCAGTCGCGATACTTCCCGTACTACACCAGGCCGTGGATCAGCGACACCGACTTCGACCCCGACCGCGACCCCCACCTCACCGAGGACGAGGCCAGGGCGATCGACTCCGCGATCGACGCCTACAACCAGACCATCATCGACTCGGTCGCGGCAGCGCGCACGGACGGCCTGGACTGGTACCTGTTCGACATGGGCGGGCTGCTGGACCGATTGGCCACCCGCCGCTACCTGGAGAGCCCATGGGCGCGTCCCGCGTGGTGGTCCCCCTACCAGCTGCCGCCCCAGCTGCAGGCCCTGGACCCGATCCCCAGCACCCGGTTCTTCCGGTCCGGCCCGGAGGGCCGCACCGAGGGCGGCCTGTTCTCCCTGGACGGGGTCCACCCCACCACCATCGGATACGGCCTGCTCGCCCAGGAGATCATCACGATCATGGAACGGGCGGGCGTCACGTTCAACCACCGGGACGGCACACCCCGACCCGGGCCCATCACCCTGGACTGGGACCGCGTCCTGGCCTCGGACACCCTGATCACAGACCCACCGGCCGCCATCTCCCCCACCCTGAGCCTGCTCGGCTGGCTCGACGAACGCCTGGACTGGGTCCGACGCATCGTGCCGTTCACCTGACTCACCGCCAACCAGCGACGGCCCCGGGCCGGCAGCGATGCGGGCAGGGGCAGCGGACGTCCGGCCCTCAACCGGCCGCGATGGGCGCGAAGCTGGCGGTGAAGTGCCGCAGCATCGACGGTTGCTCGACGATGCGCATGCCGCGCAGCTCGCCGGCGCGCTCCGCCACCCAGCGGGCCACCTCGATGACGTAGTCGATGTGGCTCTGGGTGTAGGTGCGTCGCGGGATCGCCAGCCGGACCAGGTCCATGGCCGCGGGGAGCTCACTGCCGTCGCGCTGCCGCCCGAACATCACCGTGCCGATCTCGCAGGACCGGATGCCGCCCTCGAGGTAGAGGGCGCAGGCCAGCGCCTGGCCCGGGTACTGCAGCGGCGGGATGTGCGCCAGCATCGTCCGGGCGTCGATGAAGACCGCGTGCCCCCCGAACGGGACGACCACCGGGACACCGGCCGCCTCGAGGGCCTCCCCGAGGTAGGCGGTGGAACGGATCCGGTAGCGCAGGTAGTCCTCCTCGACGCACTCGCGCAGCCCCTGGGCGAGCGCCTCCAGGTCGCGGCCGGCGAGGCCGCCGTAGGTCGGGAACCCCTCGGTGAGGATCTCGAGATTGCGGCACTGCTCGGCCAGGGCATCGTCGTCGAGGGCCAGCCACCCTCCGATGTTGCCCAGCGGGTCCTTCTTGGCCGACATCGTCATGCCCTGCGCCAGCGACGCCATCTCCCGGACGATGTCCGGGATGGCGACGTCCGCGTAGCCCTCCTCACGGGTCCTGATGAACCACGCGTTCTCCGCGAAGCGGCACGCGTCGAGGAACAGCGGCTTGCCGTGGCGCCGGCACACCTCGCTGACCGCCCGCAGGTTCGCCATGCTCACCGGCTGCCCGCCGCCGCTGTTGTTCGTCACCGTGACCATGACCAGCGGGACGTCCGGCCCGCGCTCGGTGAGCAGCGTGTCGAGCGCAGCCACGTCCATGTTGCCCTTGAACGGGTGCCGCAGGCTCGGATGGCGGCCCTCGGGGATCGGCAGGTCGATGGCCTCGGCTCCCGTGAACTCGATGTTGGCCCTGGTCGTGTCGAAGTGGGTGTTGTTGGGGACCACGCGCCCCGGACCGCCGACGACCGAGAACAGGATCTTCTCCGCCGCCCGCCCCTGGTGGGTGGGCAGCACGTGCCGGAACGGGAAGAGCTCGGTGACCGCGTCCCGGAACCGGTAGAAGGACGGTGCCCCGGCGTACGCCTCGTTGCCGCGCTGGATGCCCGCCCACTGCTCGGCGGACATCGCACCCGTCCCCGAGTCGGTGAGCAGGTCCACCAGGACGTCGTCGGCATGGACCCGGAAGAGGTTGTAGCCGGCGGCCGCCAGGTGCCCCGCCCGCTCCTCGCGGGTCGTCATGCGCATCGGCTCCACCGAGTGGACGCGGAACGGCTCGATGATCGTTCGGAAGCGCGGATCCGTCACAGGGGCAACCTAGTTGAGCCCGATCCGGCCTTGCTCGGGCCGAGCCTCACCACCCGTGGGGTCCCCGCGCCCACAGCCGGTGCAGCGACCTCGCCACGCGCTCGGCCTCGGCCTGGTGCGGCGGGTCGAAGTGGTGGCGCTCGGCGAAGAGCTCCACCTCCCAGTCCGGCAGCACGTCCACCAGCCGCCCGGCCTCCCGCGCGAAGTAGTCGGGATTGCTGCGGCTGCCGACGACCACGAGGGTGGGGCCGGCCAGCGAGCGGAGCGCGTCGAGGTCCAGGCGCTGGCGAGCGAAGGCTGCGATCAGGGTCGGGAGACCTCGAGGGCGCCGGGCGGCCCACGCCGCGGCCGGCGCCGGGCCTGCCGGAGGTGGCGGCACCCCGGGTGGCATGTGCAGGCGCCGGAACTCGGCCATCCGATCCTCGACCGGGAGCGCCATGGCGCGGCTGAAGGCCGCCCACAGCGCCTGCTCCTCGGCGGCGAGCCCCTCGTTGCCCGCCCACGCCGGCTCGATGAGCGCCAGGCTGCGCACCCGCGCCGGCGCGTGCGCGGCGAACGCCAGCGCGACGGCGCCACCCGCCGAGAAGCCGACGAGGTGGAAGCCGTCGAACCCGGCCGCGTCCGCCGCCGCGGCCACGGCGGCGACCTCGAGGTCCAGGCAGTACCCAGGCGGCGGCACCTCGTCGGCGAACAGCTCGAGGTCCACGAGGACCGGGGATATGCCCTCGCCGAGCGCGGCGAGGAGGTCCCGGTACGCCGAGCCGGCGGGCAGCCCCGCACCCGGGAGCAGCACGACCGGTAGGCCCACGCCCTCAGGATGCGACGCCCTCCGAGCACACGGCAAGAAGCACGTTCCTCCCCCGTGGCCAGCCTCCGACCCCGAACCGACGTGCGGGGGCAGCGCGACTCGTCGTGCGTCCCGGCCGCGGCGCTCCAAGGCGCCCGAGCATGGCGGTGCCGACTCGCCTGCCGACCCCTGGACCAGGGGCTCGGTCCGCACTCGGGTCCGTATGCTCAGCCCATGTCATTCGGCACCAAGGTCGTGCTGTTCATCATCGTGGTACCGATCCTGGCCACCTTCGTCTGGAGCATCCTGCGGCAGTCGCGCACCACGATCCCGGCCGGCGAGCTCGGCCTGCTCCTCATCCGGGGCAAGCCGACGGACAAGGTCCTGCAACCGGGCCCGCACTGGGTGCCCGCCCTGCGCAAGCGCCAGGCGGTGGGGTATCCAGCCGTCGAGATGTCCTACCGGGCCAGTGATGGTGCGAACGCGGGCACCAGCTCCACCTCGCCCCACGAGGCCTTGGGGCCCGCGCTGGCCGTCACGCTCGGCGATCGCTCGCAGGCCGTGCTGGCCTACACGGTGCGATTCCGGCTCGATCCCGAGCGGCTGCGGACCGTGCACGAGCGGTTCGGGCCCGATGGGCTCTGGGCGGTGGTGCGCGACCACAGCGCCCGCGCCATGACCGCTGCACTGGCCGAGCCCACCTGCACGATCGACGACTGCTTCGGCACGGCGCGGGTGGCGCTCGAGGAACGGCTGGGGGCCGCGGTGGCCGCCGTGCTCGATGCGGACGGGATCGTCATGACGGCGTTCTCACTGGGCTCCGTGGACCTCGGACGCGCCGGCGAGCTCATCCAGGCCGCCGTCCGGGCGCGACTCGAGCTGGCGCGGGAGGAGGCCGAGGCAGCCACCCGGATCGCGCGCGTCCGCCACGACGCCGAGCTCGCCCCGTACCTCGTCGGCGTCGGCGAGGCTGCCCTGCGCTACCGGCAGACCGACGTGTGGCGCGACCTGGTCCAGCGCTCCGAGGCGATGACGGTCGCCGTGCCCGGGATCTCCGGGGCGGTGTCGATCCCGCCGGATGAGGCGGCAGCTTCAACCCGTGCCGAGGAGACCTCCGCGTGAGCAAGGACGGCGTCCTCGGCGACCGCTTCCTCGAGATCCTGGCCGTCGTCCTGCTGGGCCTGGCGACCGTGGGCACCGCCTGGTGCGGGCTTCAGGCGAGCCTGTGGAACGGCGATCAGGGCGAGCTCGCCAACGCCGCTGGCGTCCAGCGCATCGAGGCCTCCCGGTTGTTCGGCCTGGCCACCCAGACGATCGCCTACGACGCCAGCACGATCGAGGCCTATGCCGGCGCCGTCCTCGACGGCGATGAACGGGCGCAGGAGTTCTACCGCACCAGCCTGATGCGCCCGGGCCTGCTGCCCTTCCTCGAGCAGTGGCAGGCCCAGATGCAGTCCGGTGGCACGCCCCCCAACCTCATCACCGATCCGGAGTACCTGGCCGCCCTGCAGGGCGACTACCAGGCAGCCGAGGCCAAGTCCCAGGAGCTGGGCGCGCAGGCCGAGGAGGCGGGCCGGACGGGTGACTCCTACATCCTCACGACCGTCCTGCTGGCCGTCGCGCTGTTCTTCGCCGGCGTGACGTCCTCGTTCCGCTACCCCATCGTGCGGACCGCGCTGCTCACCGGCAGCGTGCTGGCCATCGCGTCCGCAACCGCCAGGCTCATCGACCTCCCGATCGCCGCCGGCACCGGTGCCCTGATCCCCTGGCTCTGAGCGCCCGGACCGACGCAT
>DASVBK010000209.1:0-12682 GCA_036375875.1 Candidatus Nanopelagicales bacterium | reverse complement strand
GTGCGCGGGGCACCGGACGATCGCTCCCGCTCGTGCGGGCGAGGGCCCGATCGAGGCGGGATACTGGTGCCCATGACCGTGAACCTCGGACTGCCCGCCCTGCCGCCCCCGGTGCTCAGCCCGCGCCGGCCCACCCGCCAGATCATCCTGCGGCACCCGACGCATCCGGTCGCGGTCGGTGGCGACGCCCCGGTGAGCGTCCAGTCGATGGCCACCACCCTGACGGCTGACGTGAACAGCACCCTGCAGCAGATCGCGGAGCTCACCGCCTCCGGCTGCCAGGTCGTGCGGGTCGCGGTGCCGAGCCAGGACGACGCCGATGCGCTGCCGCAGATCGCCCGCAAGTCCGGCATCCCGGTGATCGCCGACATCCACTTCCAGCCGAAGTACGTGTTCGCCGCCATCGAGGCCGGCTGCGCCGGTGTGCGCGTGAACCCGGGCAACATCAAGCAGTTCGACGACAAGGTCAAGGAGATCGCTGCGGCGGCCCGCGACCACGGCACCCCGATCCGCATCGGGGTGAACGCCGGCTCGCTGGACCCGCGGCTGCTCAGGAAGTACGGCAAGGCCACGCCCGAGGCACTCGTCGAGTCCGCCCTCTGGGAGGCCAGCCTCTTCGAGGAGCACGACTTCCGCGACATCAAGATCTCGGTCAAGCACCACGACCCCGTGGTGATGGTTCGGGCCTACGAGCTGTTGTCCGAGCAGTGCGACTATCCGCTGCACCTGGGCGTCACCGAGGCCGGACCGATGTTCCAGGGCACCATCAAGTCCGCGGTGGCCTTCGGAGCCCTGCTGAGCAAGGGCATCGGTGACACGATCCGGGTCTCCCTGTCGGCCCCGCCGGTGGAGGAGGTCAAGGTCGGCATCCAGATCCTGGAGAGCCTCAACCTGCGCCAGCGCGGCCTGGAGATCGTGAGCTGCCCGTCGTGCGGGCGAGCCCAGGTCGACGTCTACACGCTGGCCGAGCAGGTCACGGCCGGTCTTGAGGGCCTCGAGGTGCCCCTGCGCGTCGCCGTCATGGGCTGCGTCGTGAATGGGCCCGGCGAGGCGCGCGAGGCGGACCTGGGGGTCGCCAGCGGCAACGGCAAGGGTCAGATCTTCGTCAAGGGCCAGGTCATCAAGACCGTGCCCGAGGCCCTCATCGTCGAGACGCTCATCGAGGAGGCCATGCGCCTGGCCGAGGACATGGAGCCCGCCGGCGACGCTGCCGGAGCCCCCACCGTCTCGGTCAGCTGAGGGGCGTGGCCGAGGTGACCTCCTCGGGGGACTCGGGGGGCACGGGCAGCGCCCTGCCGGCCCACGGGCAGGGACCGGGGGAGCCGGGTCCGCCGCCGAACGGCGACTGGTCGCAGGAGGCGTTCGAGGCAGCCTTCGCCGAGGCGGAGCTGGAGCTCGGGCGGTTCAACCTCGCGGTCTTCGGCAAGACGGGCGTCGGCAAGTCGACCCTGGTCAACGCCGTCTTCGGCGAGCAGGTGGCCGCCACTGGGATAGGCCGCCCGGTCACGCGCGGCAGCCACCTGTACGTGCACCGCACCGGCAAGCTCGGCATCTACGACACGCAGGGCCTCGAGGTGGGCCGCGACACCGACCGGATCGTCGAGGAGGTGGCGGCCTTCATCGAGGGCACCCGGGCCAAGCCGTTCACCGAGCAGGTGCACCTTGCGTGGTACTGCGTCCGCGCCACCGACCGTCGCTTCGAGGACACCGAGGCGGCGTTCATCCGGCGGCTGGCCCAGCTCGAGCTGCCCGTGGTGCTGGTCCTCACGCAGGTACCGGCCCGGCGGGATCCCAGCGGCCAGCTGTTCGTCGCCCCCGACGTCATCGAGCTGGCGCGGCAGGTGCAGGCGATGGCCCTGCCCGTGCACGACGGCCGGCCCGTGCTGGTCAATGCCCTGGCCGACCCGTTCACGGGAGTCGAGCAGCACGGCCTGCTCGAGCTGCTCGATGCCACCTTTCGCCTCGCTCCGCAGGAGGCCACCCCGGCCCTGGTCGCGGCCCAGAAGATCGACCCCGCTCGCAAGGCTGCGGCTGCCGAGAAGGCGGTGAGCACCGCCACAGCCGCCGCGGCTGCCGCCGGGTTCACGCCGATCCCGTTCGCCGACGCGGCGATCCTGGTCCCCATCCAGATCGGGATGATGGCCAAGATCGCCAACATCTACGACATCCCCATGCAGCGCGCGACCGTCGCGAGCCTGGCCGCGACGACGGCGGCCACGCAGGGCGGCCGGGCGGCCGCCACCGGCCTGCTCAAGCTCGTGCCGGGCATCGGGACGCTGGCCGGTGGCGCCATCACGGGCAGCGTCGCCGGCACGATCACGTTCGCCGTGGGCCACGCCTGGCACCGCGTGTGCATCGGGATGGCCGAGGGCAGGTACCAGTCGGTGTCAGGCACGCTGGACTCCGAGACCGTGCAGCGTGTCTTCAACCAGGAGTTCGCCGCGATCGTGCGCTCGCGCGGGCTGGGCGGCTCGAAGCGCTAGGAGTCCCAGGAGGCGCGCGATGCGAGCGATGGTGCTGCACCAGCAGGGCCGGCTGGATGCCGGGCCCCGACTCGCCGGGTCGCAGGGACCGGACCCGCAGCCCGGTCCGGGCGAGCTGCTCATCGCGGTGGCCGCCTGTGCGGTGTGCCGCACCGATCTGCAGCTGGTCGAGGGCGACCTGCCCGCGCGGCGGCTGCCGATCGTGCCGGGCCACCAGGTGGTGGGACGCGTCGCCGCGCTCGGGCCACAGCTGCCGCCGGGGTCGCCCCGGGTGGGCGCGCGAGTCGGGGTCGCGTGGACCGGCGGCGCCTGCGGCACGTGCCGATTCTGTGCCGCGGGCCGCGAGAACCTGTGTGACGACCTGGTCTTCACCGGCTGGACCCGCGACGGCGGCTACGCCACGGCCATGACCGCGCGCGCCGAGTGGGTGCATCCCCTGCCCCAGGGCTTCGCCGACCTTGACGCCGCACCGCTGCTGTGCGGTGGGGCGATCGGGTATCGGTCCCTGCGCGTGGCGGGGGTGCTGGGCGAGACGCAGCCCGCGGGCATGCGGCTGGGCCTCTACGGCTTCGGGGCGTCGGCGACGCTGGCCATCCAACTGGCGGTGCACGCCGGCGTGGAGGTGTCGGTGGCCACCCGGTCGGCCGGGGAGCGGGCCGCCGCCGAGGCGCTCGGGGCGTCGTGGACGGGCGGGTACGACGACCGGCCACCTCATCCGCTGGACGCGGCGATCACGTTCGCCCCGTCTGGGGACGTCGTCGTGGCGGCCCTGCGCGCCGTGGACCGCGGAGGAGTGGTGGCGATCAACGCGATCCACCTGGACCGCGTGCCGCAGTTCGACTACGACCTGCTCTGGATGGAGCGGCAGCTGCGCTCCGTGGCCAACGTCACCCGCGCGGACGTGCGGGAGTTCCTGGCGATGGCCGCGGACATCGGCCTGCGCACCCGCACCGAGGTGTTCCCGTTGGCAGCCGCGGACGAGGCACTGCTCCGGGTGCGCGACGGCCGCATCTCCGGCGCAGCGGTGCTCGCGACGGACTGAGCCCGCGCTGGGGCCGTCAGAACAGCACAGTCGCGAAGCGGCCCACCACCTCGAACCCCACGCGCTCGTACGTGGTCACCGCGGCGTGGTTGTAGTCGTTGACGTACAGCGAGACGACCGGCGCCACGCGGGCTCGGGCGTGCTCGACCACGGCCGCCATCCCAGCCGCGCCCAAGCCCTGCCCCCGAAGCGACGGCTCGACCCACACGCCCTGCACCTGGCAGGCCCGGTCGGTGACGGACCCGAGCTCCGCCTTGAACACGATCTGGTCGCCCTCGACGATGGCCAGCGCCCGCCCCGCGCGGATCAGCTCAGCAAGGCGCGCGCGGTAGGACGGGCCGCCGCCGTGGGCGAGCGGCGAGACGCCGACCTCCTCGGTGAACATCGCCACCGCCGCCGGCATGAGCAGGTCGAGCTCGGCCACGACCAGCGGCCGCAGCCCGGGGTGGGCCGGCCGTCGAGGTGGCCCGTCGATGACCATGAGGTGCTGGGTGGCGCGGACCTCGCGGGCGGGCCCCCACGCAGGCCCCAGCAGGCGCCAGAGGTCGAGCACCTCGTCGGCTGGGCCCACGATCGACGAGCAGCGCCGGCCGAGCCGACGGGCGTGGTCGGCGAGGTTGGCCCGGGCCAACGGGGTGGTCTCGATGGGGATCAGGTTGGCCCCGGTGTAGAGCGCCGAGCGCAGCCGGCCGGCCTCGAACCAGCCCCAGATCTGCCCGCCGAGCGACCACGGGTCCATCGGGTCGGCCAGCCGGGCGGCGACGAAGCAGTGGGCGACCGGGTCGGCGTCGACGAGGAGGCGCAGCTCCGGCAGATGGCGCGAGGTCAGCACCTTCAGCTCGCCGGGCACGCCGCAATCCTGCCACGCTGCGCTTGCCCGGGACCCGCTCCAAGGTGCTGCCCCCCGGAACGACGACGGGCCGCGGCACGTGGCTGCGACGGTATCCTGCACCCCGTCGCACCGGCCCCGGGCGGGCCGGTGCCGCCGCCACACCAGCCGGGCGCTCGCGCCCGACCACCTCGAGGGAGTCCCCGTGCTGACGCGCATGTCCACCCTGTTCCTGCGGACGCTGCGCGAGGACCCGGCGGACGCGGAGGTGCCGTCCCATCGGCTGCTCGTGCGCGCCGGCTACGTGCGCCGCGTTGCCCCGGGCATCTTCAGCTGGCTGCCGCTGGGCTACCGCGTGCTGCGCAACGTCGAGGCGGTCGTGCGCGAGGAGATGGATGCTGCCGGCTTCCAGGAGGTGCACTTCCCAGCACTGCTGCCGCGGGAGCCCTACGAGCGCACCAACCGCTGGACCGAGTACGGGCCCAACCTCTTCAGGCTCGCCGACCGTCGCGGTGCCGACTACCTGCTCGGCCCGACGCACGAGGAGATGTTCACCCTGCTGGTCAAGGACCTGTACTCGTCGTACAAGGACCTGCCGCTGAGCCTCTACCAGATCCAGATCAAGTACCGAGACGAGGCCCGGCCCCGGGCCGGCATCCTGCGCGGTCGCGAGTTCGTCATGAAGGACTCCTACTCGTTCGACACCTCGGACGAGGGGCTGGTCGCCTCGTACGGCAAGCACCGCGAGAGCTACATCCGCACGTTCGACCGCATGCGCCTGGACTACACGATCGTCTCGGCGATGTCCGGGGCGATGGGGGGTTCGGCCTCGGAGGAGTTCCTCGCCCGCTGCGACGTGGGCGAGGACACCTTCGTGCGCTGCACGGTGTGCGACTACGCGGCCAACGTCGAGGCCGTGGCCTCGGTCGCGCCGGCACCGGCCGGGTTCGAGGGCCTGCCCGCCGCCCACGTCGAGGACACTCCGGACACGCCCACGATCGAGACCCTGGTGGCCCTGGCCAACGCCCGGCCCGAGCTGGCCCGGGGCGACCGGCCGTGGCATGCGGGGGACACGCTGAAGAACGTGGTCGTGAAGGTGCTGCAGCCCGACGGCACCTCGGCGCCGCTGGTCATCGGCCTGCCCGGCGATCGCGAGGTGGACCTCAAGCGCCTCGAGGCCGTGCTGCTGCCGGGCGAGCCGGTGGCCTTCGAGGAGGCCGACTTCGCCCAGCACCCGGCGCTGGTCAAGGGCTACATCGGGCCCGGTGCCCTCGGCAGCGACTCCCAGTCCGGCGTCCGCTACCTGCTGGACCCGCGCGTGGTTGCCGGCACCCGCTGGATCACCGGCGCCGACGAGCCGGGCCGGCACGTGTTCGACCTCGTCGCAGGGCGCGACTTCACCGGTGACGGCACGATCGACGTCGCGGAGGTGCGCGAGGGCGACGCCTGCCCGGAGTGTTCCGCGGCGGACCGGGACGGCGTGCTCACCCAGGCGCGCGGCATCGAGATCGGCCACATCTTCCAGCTGGGGCGCAAGTACGCCCAGGCGCTGGACCTCACCGTGCTCGACGAGCATGGCAAGCAGGTGGTGGTGACCATGGGGTCCTACGGGATCGGGGTCTCCCGGCTGGTCGCGGCCATCGCCGAGCAGCACCATGACGACAAGGGCCTGATCTGGCCGCGGGAGATCGCGCCCGCCGACGTGCACCTCGTGGCCACCGGCAAGGACGACGCCGTGTTCGAGGCTGCCGAGCAGCTGGCCGGGCAGCTCGTGGACGCCGGCGTGCGGGTGATGCTCGACGATCGTCGCGGTGTCTCCCCGGGCGTGAAGTTCAACGACTCGGAGCTCATCGGCGTGCCGCTGGTCGTGGTGGTGGGCAAGAAGCTGGCCGAGGGCGCGATCGAGGTGAAGGACCGTGCCTCGGGGGTGCGCGAGGACCTCGCCCTGGCGGGCGCCGCCGGGCACATCCGCGAGCGGGTGCGGGCCCTGCCGTGAGCAGCCCCGCCCCGGTACGGCACCGCGCGCCCGCCCCGGTCGAGGCGGTCATCTTCGACTGGGGCGGCACGCTCACCCCGTGGCACGACGTCGACCTCACCGCCGCCTGGTACGCGTACTCCTCGATCTACGACCCGCGACGGGCAGCCAGCCTGGCTGCCGAGCTGTTCGCCGCGGAGATCGAGCGTTGGCAGGCCCAGCACGCCAGCGCCGGCGTGGCGGGTGCTGGTCGCCTCGAGCAGGTGCTGCTGGACTGCGGGATCGACCTGCACAGCGGCCGGCACCACGCAGCGCTCGCGGCGTACCTGGAGTTCTGGGACCCGCACACTCACGCCGACCCCGACGCGGTGCCGCTGCTGCGGGCCCTGCGCGAGCGGGGCATCCGGGTTGGGGTGCTGTCCAACACGCTGTGGCCGCGGACCCACCACGAGGCCGTGTTCGAGCGCGACGGGCTGCTGGCGCTCATCGACGGCGCGGTCTACTCCTCGGAGCTGCCCGTCGGCAAGCCGCACCAGGACGCCTTCCAGGCCGCGATGGCGGCCGTGGGCGTCACCGACCCGGCCCGGGTCGTGTTCGTGGGCGACCGCGCCTGGGACGACGTGCACGGCGCCCAGCAGGCGGGCATGCGCGCCATCCTCGTGCCCCACAGCAGCATCCCTGCCGAGCAGCGCGGGCCGGTCGAGGGCACGCCCGATGCGGTCGTGGGCCGCCTCGGCGAGGTCCTGCACCACGTCGATGCGTGGAACGCCGCCGCGGGCTGACCTCGATGGGCGTCGCCTGGCACGAGGGACGCCCTACGCGCCGGTCTCGGCCTGCACGCGCTGCGTCGGCTCCTCGCGGCGAGACTCCTGGCGCATCAGGCGCCACCACCCGATGGCTCCCACCACGGCGAAGATCAGCCACTGGAACGTGTAGAGCAGGTTGTTCCACCCTCGATGGCCGGGCACCGGCAACGGGGAGGTGAGGCCCTCCGCAGACGGCGGGGTCGCCGACTCGAGCTGCACGTAGGCGTCGTACCGGGGGGTCGAGCCGGCCGCGAGGAGGGCGACCGGATCCACCGCCCACGCCTGCCCCGGTGGGGGCGCGTCGGCGGGACCGGGAGCCTCCGCGGGCCGCAACCGGCCGACCACGGTGACCTCGCCCGCCGGCGGCGCAGGCACGTCGGGGGCGACGTCGGTCGCACCCGTCCCCGCCGCCACCCAGCCGCGGTTCACGAGGAGAACGCCGGTGTCAGTGACCAGCGGCGTGACGATCCAGAAGCCGTTGCGGCCATCCAGCGGCCGGCGGCGGACCGCCACCTCGCCCGCCTCGTCGAACCGGCCAGTGGCCGCGACCTCGCGCCACTCGAGCTCGGCCGGGAGCGGCGAGGCCGTGGCCCCGGCCGCGGGCGTGAGCAGCTCAGCCACGGGGACCGGGGCTGCGGACAGCGCCGCGTCCAGCTGGGCGTTCTCGGCCTGCCGCTGGTGGTAGCGCTGCCACTGCCAGTTGGCCAGCACGAGGCACAGCACGAACATCGCCACCGCGAACAGGGTGAACCCCAGCCACCGGCGCTGGCGCAGGAGCTCGAGCACGAGCCGAAGCCTACGTCCGCCCGCCCGGCACCGAGCCCCATGGGCACCGGCGCTGGGGCGGCCCATCGCCTAGGGTGTGGGCCCGTGGATCCCTGGTCCGGGCGCGCGCCCGAGCGGCTGCCCGCCCCGCCGATCACGCAGGGTCCCCTGCGGCTGCACGACACCGCATCGGCCACCATCCGCGAGACCGCTCCTGGGCCCACGGCCCGGATCTACGTCTGCGGCATCACCCCGTACGACGCCACGCACCTCGGTCACGCGGCCACGTACGTGGCCTTCGACCTTGTGCAGCGCGCCTGGCTGGACCTCGGCCACGACGTGCACTACGTGCAGAACGTGACCGACGTCGACGACCCGCTCCTCGAGCGGGCCGTGGCGACCGGTCGTGACTGGCGTGAGCTCGCGCGGGCCGAGACGGCCCTGTTCGCCGAGGACATGGCAGCGCTCAACGTGCTGCCGCCGCGGGACTACATCGGGGCTGTCGAGTCGATCCCGTCGGTGGTGACGTGGATCGGCCGCCTCCGCGAGGCTGGCCTGGTCTACGACCTGGATGGCGACCTCTACTTCAGCGTCCGGGAGGCCCCTGGGTTCGGCGAGGTGGCGGGGCTCGACGAGGCGACGATGCGGGCCATCTTCGCCGAGCGTGGCGGCGACCCGCAGCGCCAGGGCAAGCGCGATGCCCTGGACTGCCTGCTCTGGCAGGCCGAGCGCCCGGACGAGCCGGCATGGGACACCGAGCTCGGCCACGGCCGGCCGGGCTGGCACATCGAGTGCACGGCCATCGCCCTGGACCACCTCGGGATGTCCTTCGACGTGCAGGGCGGCGGCTCGGACCTGGCCTTCCCGCACCACGAGATGTGCGCGACGCAAGCGCGAGCCGCCACCCGCCGGGCGCCGTTCGCCCGCCATTTCGTGCACGCCGGGATGGTCGGCTACGAGGGCCACAAGATGAGCAAGTCACGCGGCAACCTCGTGTTCGTCTCCGCACTGCGCCGGGCCGGCGTCGCCCCGGCGGTGATCCGCCTGGCGCTGCTGGCGCACCACTACCGCAGCGACTGGGAGTGGACCGACGCCGACCTGGCGGCAGCCCAGGACCGCGCCGAGCGCTGGCGCGCCGCGCTGGCGCTGGCTGCCGTGCCCGCGGCCGGGCCGGTCCTGGCCGCACTCCGCGATCGCCTGGCTGACGACCTGGACGCCCCCGGCGCGCTGGCCGTCGTCGACGGATGGGCGGCGGCCGCCCTGGCCCAGGACCCAGGGTCGGTGGCCGAGCCGGGCGCCGCCGCTCTCGTCGCCAGGGCTGTCGACAGCCTGCTCGGGGTCGAGCTCGGCGGCTGAGTCCGCCGGCCACCCCCGCCTCGCCCGGTGTGCGCACGCCCTGTCCTGTGGCGCGAGAACCGGATGGGTCAGGCGGCTGGCCGCTCGGCCCACGCCCAGCACGGAGCACCCTGGTCCCCCTAGGCTGGCCCGGTCGAAGGAGGAGCCCATGACCCTGCCCCCACTCACGTCCGCCGCCGCCTGGCAGGCCCTGACCGAGCACGCTGCGAGCCTGTCCGACACGACGATCCGCGACCTGTTCGACGCCAGCCCCGACGCCGACCGGGCTGGCGTGCTCAGCGCGGCGGGGGCGGGCTGGTACCTGGACTACTCCAAGCAGCGGGTCACGCCCACCACCATGGACCTGCTGATGGCGCTGGCCGACGAGCGCCAGCTGGGCGCCCGGCGCGACGCGATGTTCGCCGGCGTGCACATCAACAACACCGAGGATCGCGCCGTGCTGCACACGGCGCTGCGCCTGCCGCGTGACGCCACCCTGGTGGTGGATGGCGTGGACGTCGTGGCCGACGTGCACGAGGTGCTCGACCGGATGGCCGCGTTCGCCGACCAGGTCCGGGCCGGGCAGTGGCTGGGCTTCACGGGCAGGCCCGTGCGCACGATCGTGAACATCGGCATCGGGGGCTCGGACCTCGGCCCGGTCATGGCCTACCTCGCGCTGCGCCACGTCTCCGACCGCGCCCTGCAGTTCCGGTTCGTGTCCAACGTCGACGGCTCGGACTTCGCCGAGCAGACCCGCGACCTTGACCCGGCCGAGACCCTGTTCCTGGTTGCCTCCAAGACGTTCACCACCCAGGAGACGATGACCAACGCCCGGTCGGCTCGGGACTGGCTGCTCGCCGGGCTGGGTGGGGACGCCGCGGCGGTCGCGCGGCACTTCGTGGCCATCTCGACGAACGCGGCCAAGGTGGCGGAGTTCGGCATCGACACGGCCAACATGTTCGGCTTCTGGGACTGGGTCGGCGGTCGGTACTCGATGAGCTCCGCGATCGGGCTGTCCACCATGATCGCCATCGGCCCCGAGCAGTACCGCGAGCTGCTGGCGGGCCTGCACGCGATGGACGAGCACTTCCGCACGGCGCCCTGGCGCGAGAACCTGCCGGCCCTGCACGGGCTGCTCTGCGTGTGGAACCGCAACTTCCTGGGCCACGCCGACCACGTCGTGCTGCCCTACGACCAGTACCTGCTGCGCTTCCCCGCCTACCTGCAGCAGATGATCATGGAGAGCAACGGCAAGCGGGTGACCGCGGCCGGCGAGCCGGTCGCCTGGGAGACGTCCGCGTCGATCTGGGGCGAGCCAGGCACGAACGGGCAGCACAGCTTCTACCAGATGCTGCACCAGGGCACGACCCCCGTGCCGGCGGACTTCATCTTCTTCGCCAACCCCGTGCACGACCTGGGGTCGCACCACGACCTGCTCATCGCCAACTGCCTGGCGCAGGCGGGCGTGCTCGCGTTCGGTCGCAGCGCCGAGGAGGTGGCCGCCGACGGCACGCCGGCGGAGCTCGTGGAGCACAAGGTGATGCCGGGCAACCGGCCGAACTCCACCCTGGTGGCCGATGCCCTGACCCCGTTCGCGCTGGGCGCGCTCATCGCGCTCTACGAGCACTCGACGTTCGTCCAGGGCACGCTCTGGGACATCAACCCCTACGACCAGTGGGGCGTGCAGCTGGGCAAGGTCGTGGCCGACGCCATCGCCCCGATGCTCACCGGCGACGCCGAGCCCGCGATGGACGCCTCGACGAACGCGCTGATCCGGCGCTACCGCGCGGCCCGGGGGCGCTGAGGCGGCGTCAGCGCGCTCCCTGCGCGCCGGGCTCGCCCAGAGCACGGGCTTCCACCGGCCGTGAGCACGGCGCTGCGGCCCGCACGTCGGCACTGCCCCCTCCACCCGGGCCGAGTGTCGCCGTGGGCACACAGCCCATGTCGGCATGCGCATGGTCGAGCCGACCTGCCCGCCCGAGACTGGAACCAGCCCCGGAGAGGGGCGCCGGGTGAGGGGAGGCCGAGATGGCCACCAAGATGGAGCAGCCGCTCGAGGCTTCGCGGGCGACACCGTTGGAGCACATGCCGCCGCTGCGGACCACGACCGAGGGGATTCCCGCCACCGAGCATGTCGAGGCAGCGCCGACCGTCACGCCGGATCAGAAGCGGCGAAGGACCTGGTTGGCCTGGGCACTGGCCGGAGTCGTGGGCCTGCTGCTCGTCGTCGTCGGCGTCTTCGCGCTGATGCCGGAGCAGACCTCGACCGGGCTGCACATGGGCCTGACCACGCAGGCATGGCAGCAGTACCGCGCCGGTGAGCGCGCGTCGACCCCGCTGGCGGGGCCGATGGGCCTGACCGCAGCGGCGTGGCGCGACTACCGGGCGGGGGAACGTGCGACGGCGCCGCGGGCCAGCAGCACGATGGGCCTGACCGTGCCGGCATGGCAGCAGTACCGGGCCAGTGAGCGCAGCGCGCAGCCGCCGACAGGGCACATGGGGCTGCTTGGCTCGGCGTGGCAGCAGTACCGCGCCGGTGAGCGTGCCACGACCACGGCCGCCCACATGGGCCTGACCGTGCCGGCGTGGCAGGCATACCGGGCCGGGGAGCGGGCCGTCTGATGCGCGCAGTCACGGCATCCGACCGGATCCGCGCGGACCCGGTCGGATGCTTCCGCGGGCTGGGAGGTGCTTTGCTGTGGAGGTGAGCACGGGGCTGCAGCCGTCCCTCGAGCCGGCCACCGAGGACGCCCTACTCCGGGCTGGGCGCCCGCGGCAGTTCTGCCACGGCGAGGTGGTCTTCCACCAGGGCGATCCCTGCGACACCCTGTTCCTGCTCCGGCGGGGGAGGGTCACGGTCCACGCCGTGACGCCCGAGGGCGACATGCTCACGGTCGGCCTCATGTCGGCGCCCGACGCGTTCGGTGAGGTGGGACTCATCCGCGCCGACCACCACCACACGGCAACGGTGATCGCGGTCGACGAGGTGCACGTGCTCGGCGTGCTCGCCGAGCGGTTCCACCAAGTGCGCCACGAGCACCCGGACCTCAACGACTGGCTGCTGGTCACCCTCACCCAGCGCCTCGAACGCACGATGACGCTGCTGTCCGAGTCGCTCTACCTGGACGCCGAGCACCGGGTGGTGCGCCGGCTGCTGGACTGTCGCCGGTCGTTCGGCGTGGATGCCGACGACTCCCTGCCGCTCACCCAGGACGACCTCGCCGCGATGGCCGGGGTGACGCGCCCCACAGCCAACCGGGTGCTGCGTCGGCTGGCCGACCAGGCCGTCGTGGAGCTGGGCCGGGGGCACATCCACGTGCTGGACCTGGCGCGCCTCGAGGCCGCAGCCCGCTGACCACCCGGTCAGCTGGTCTGCAGGACCTGCAGCTCGGTGACCTTGAGCAGGCGCTCGCCGGTCATCTGGAACGTGATGACGCCGGACTGCCC
>DASVBK010000200.1:0-3489 GCA_036375875.1 Candidatus Nanopelagicales bacterium | reverse complement strand
GCGTCCTCCGGCAGCTCGCCGAGGCGGGCCAGCGCGATGGCGCCGGCGATGGCCAGCAGCAGGCCGATCCCGGCCACGACCTCGAACCCCGAGCGGATCCGGTCGCCCAGGAAGGCAAGCCCGATCGCCGAGGGGATCACGGTCTCGGCGACGACCATCGCCGCGGTCGCCTGCGTGACGCTGCCGCGCTGCAGGGCCGTGGCCAGGGCCAGCAGGGACACGCCGCCTGCCACGACGATGCCGTAGGCCGAGGGGTCGGTGAGCACGCCGGTGACTGTGATCGGCTGTTCCAGCGTGCGCGTGGCGATGCCGACGAGGCCGAAGCCGAACCCCGCCAAGGACCCGAGGATCGCGACCCCGGCCCGCCCTGGCACGCGCGCGCCGACGGCGGTGAGGCCCAGCAGCAGGAAGCCCACGGCCAGCGGCAGCCACTGCTGCCAGCTGCTCAGCGTCACGTCCTGGTCCTCGCCCGCCGAGAGCCCCAGCATGACGAGGCCGAGCACCACAGCCGCCACCCCGGCCCACTCCGCGCGCGACAGTGGCAGCTTGAGCCAGAGCGCCGCCGCCACGGCCGTGACCGCCAGGGCCGCTGCGGTGAAGGCCTCGACGACGAACAGCGGCAGCGTCTGCAGCGCCACGACCGTGAGCACGAAGCCCGCTCCGTCGAGGGCCAGGCCGATCAGGTAGGGGATCGAGCCGAGCAGGCGGACGATCAGCCCCGGGTCCAGGCCCTCGCTGGCCTTGGTCCGCCGCGCGCCGACGGACTGCAGCACCGTGGCCAGGCCGTAGCAGACGGCGATGCCCGCTGCGGCGATGAGTGCAGGTTGCATGGGTGGCTGGCCTCCTGGCGTCCGGGCGGGCGGGTGGCTCGGCTGTCCGCCGACGCCCGTCAGGAGGGTTCCACAGCCGCCGGCCCGCCGCGCGGGCGGCAGCGAGGACGGGGCCGCGTGCGTCACCGTTTCGCCCACATGGTGGCCGGCACCAGCAGGGCTCTCGCCCGTGCGCACGCCGCGGAGGCGTCAGCCGGACTCGTCCGCCGTGGCTCGCGCCGCCTCGAGCGCCGCGGCCGCGGCAAGCAGCCCGGCGTCCGCACCGGCCCTGCCGATGAGCGTGACCCCGACCGGCATGCCGTCGGGGCGCAGCCCCATCGGCACGGTGATCGCAGGGAAGCCGGCGGCGGCGTAGTACGGGGAGTGGAGGTTGGACAGGCTCACCAGCACCTCGGCCCGCGCGGCCTCGAACGTGGCAGCCACGATCCTGCGCGCATCCGTGCGCAGCTGCTCCGCGGCCTGCTCGTAGTGGTCCCGGCTGATGTCGCGGGCGAGCGCGAGGCTCAGGAACGCCTGGCCCTTGGGCATCCGGCGGCGCGGCTCGCGCAGGTTGTAGGCGTGCAGCTCCGCGAGGGTCGACACGGGACCGCGGGTGCCGGCGAGGTAGCCCATCGTGTCGTGCGTGACGCCACCGAGCACGACCGTCAGCACGGCGCCCTCGACGCCCTCGACGGCCTCGGCCAGCACCACGTCCGCCGGGACCGCCCCGGCGGCACGCAGGGCGGCGTCGATCCGCTCGAGCACCGCAGGGTTGCTGTCGGTCGCCTCATACGGCGAGCGCTGGGCCAGGATGGCCCCGCGCAGCACGCCCACCCGCACGCCGTCGAGGCCCGCCGGCCCCGGCTCGGCGGGCACGGCACCGGCGCTCAGCACGTGCAGCAGCACGGCCACGTCGGCGACGCTGCGCCCCAGCGGGCCGGCGGAGTCCTGGCCGCGCACCAGCGGGACGATCCCGTCGGTCGGCACCAGGCCGGCGCTCGGCTTCATCCCGACGACCCCGGTGAACGACGCCGGGGCGAGCAGGGACCCGGAGGTCTCGGTGCCCACGCTGAGCGGCGCCAGGCCGGCAGCGACCGAGACGGCCGAGCCGCTGCTCGAACCCCCTGGGGAGAAGGCTGCGCCGCGCGGGTGGACCGTCTGGCCGCCCACGGCGCTGAAGCCGGGCGTCCGGCAGACCGCGCCGGCGAGCTCGGACAGGTTGGCCGTGCCGAGCACGACGGCGCCGGCGGCGCGCAGGGCCGTGACGACGGGTGCGTCCCCGGGGGCCACGTGGTCGAGCAGGAGCGCGGCACCTGCCGTCGTGCGCATCGGTCCCGCGGTCTCGATGTTGTCCTTCACGGTGACCGGCACGCCCAGCAGCGGCCCCGTCTCACCCCGCGCGCGCCGCTCGTCGGCGGCCCTGGCCTCCGCGAGCGCCTCGGGGTTCAGCTCGATCATCGCGGTGCAGCCGGCGTCGTGGGCGACGATCCGCGCCACCAACGCCGCCGTGAGCGCGACCGAGCTCAGCTGCCCGTCGCCCATCGCGGCCTGCAGCCCGGCCACCGAGGCGGGCAGGTCCGCCCCGGCGGCGGGCTGGCGCCCCGAGTCCAGGGCCTCGGCGAGCTCGGCGGGCACCGCCAGCGGGCGCAGCCGGGCGACGCCCGCCCCCCTCGCGATGACGGCCCCGGTCGCCAGCGAGCGACCCGCGGCCACGACGTCGCCGATGCGTCCCATGGTGCACTCCTGAGCTCTGCGGGTGTCCGCGTGAACGTAGCTGTCCGGTGCGCGGGTGCGCCCGTCGGGACCGTCGGGGTCGCCTCGGATGCAGCCCCAGTGCCGCGTCGCTGGCCCCGATCCGCCCTGCCACACCGGCTACGCTGCGCCGCGCCGGCTCCACGCGACAGGGAGGCCCCATGATCGAGGTGACCCCCGCGTGGGTCTTCGTCCGCCAGCGCCGCTACCTCGCGCTGCGCGCGGGGGTGGCGACCGCCGCGGCGTCGCTCGGCCCCTCCTTCGCCCGAGGCCTGCTCCCACGCTCCGCCGGCGATCAGGCCATCGTCACCGGCACCTCGGCCGCCTACTGGCTGGGGTTCGCGTCGCTGGGGGTCTCGACGGTCGAGGCGGTCTCGGAGCTCGTGGTGAAGGCACGCCGGGCCGGCGACGAGGAGGTGGTCGCGCTGGCCACCAGCGCGGCGGTCGCAGCCCTCGCCACGGGCGCGGTCGCGGCGATCCCCAACCGCAACGACGTGCCGCTGCCGCTGGCGACCGCGCGCACCGCGGCATGGATCGTGGCCGGCGGCTCGATCGCCGGCACCGCGGTCATCGGCACGGACCTGGCCCTGGACCGGATCATCGGCCCGCGCCCGCTGCCCGTCGACCTGGCCATCGCCGCCGGGTTCGGTGCGCTGGCATCAGGCGTGCGGGTGGCACTGCGCAACCGGCGGGCTCGGATGCACGGCGAGGCCGAGGCCCGGGCTCGCTCCGCCTACGTGCACGAGCGGGTCCCGGTCCGCGCGCTGCGGGCAGTCGGGATGGGCGCTGCCGTCACCGGTGGCCTCGTGGCGCTGGCCGGCGTGCAGTTCGGCATCGCCGAGTCGACCCCGATCGTGGTCTCGCGGGTGCTGGGCCGCCCTGCGGACCCGGTCACCCCCCTGGTCGGGCATGCGATGGCCGCCGCCCT
>DASVBK010000193.1:0-3172 GCA_036375875.1 Candidatus Nanopelagicales bacterium | reverse complement strand
CATGCGCGGCGAGCTCGAGCGCTGGGTGCCCGGGTTCGTGGCGCCCAACGTCGATGACGGGGACGGTCCTGAGCGCGAGGCCGAGGCGGAGCCCGCGTGAAGCGGGCCGAGCTGGCCGCCTGAGCCTGCGCAGGCTTTGCGGGGCGCGGCCGAGCTATGTGAGGGCCTTGGGCCGCGCGGCATCATCGCCGCAGGTCCACCACCGCCTCCGACGTGGCCCTGCCCGCCTCCGAGCCGGCCCTTCCCGTGGCCCCCCCGTCGCTGTGCGCGCCGGGAACGTCGGTCGGCGCGCTGGGAACGTCGCTGTCCGCTGCCGCAATGTCGCTCGCCGCGCTGGGGGCGTCGCCTTGCGCGGTGGGAACGTCGCCGTCCGCGGCGCCAGCGGGACTCGCGCAAGGGGCGTCCGCAGCGCCGTCATCCGTAGAACTGGTGCCACTTCCTGCGGTGACGGCCGTCGACCCAGCATCACCACCGGGTGCCCCGTCCGGCGCCGCGCCGTCGAGCCCTCCTTCGACGGGCTGTCCCGCCTCGCGGACCAACTGCAGCAGCGCCTCGCCGTAGAGGTCGAGCTTCGCCGGGCCGATGCCGGGGATGTCCAGCAGGTCCTCCCGTGAGCTCGGCAGCCGTTCGGCGATCGCCTCGAGCGTGAGATCCGTGCACACCACGTACGCGGGCACCGAGCGCTCCCGCGCTGCCGCCCCGCGCCAGCCGCGCAGCCGGTCGACCAGCGCCTCGTCGGCTGATCCGGGGCAGGACGAGCACCGCCCCAGCGTCCGCTCCGGCGCGGTGACCAGGGCAGCCCCACAGACCCGGCAGCGGCTCGGGCCGCGCCGGCGACGCTCCCGCGCGCCGGAGGACCGACCCTGTCGCACCAGGCCCGCAGCGCTCGCGCCCGCCGTCACCCCGGCGCCACGCACCCGCATCTCGGCCAGGAACCGGCTGGGCTCACGGTGCCGACCCGATCGGTTGCGGGTCAGTGCCCAGGTCACGACCAGGCGGTCGCGGGCGCGGGTGAGCCCCACGTAGAACAGCCGCCGCTCCTCCGCGATCCGCTCCTCGGTGTCGGCGTACACGATGGGCAGCGATCCCTCAGCCGCGCCCACGATGAACACGCACGGCCATTCCAGGCCCTTCGCGGCATGGAGGGTCGCCACGGTGACGCCGTCGGGTGTCGGAGCGTGCGAGAGCTGGGCACGGCGTTCGAACGCCTCGACGAGCTCGGCCAGCGTGGTGGCGCCCGCTGCCTCGACCTCGGCGGCCAGGGCCACCACCGCGGCGAGGGACTCCCAGCGTTCCCGGCTGGCCCCGCCCGTGGCGGGCCCGGCGGCCTCCCACCCCATGCCGGCGAGCACGGCGATCGTCTCGGCGACCAGGGGTCCCTCCAGGGCCTGACCCCCGGCTGCCTCGCCTGTGGGCAGGACCGACTGACCGGCGGCGCCCGCCCCGCGGGCCGCCCCTGCATCGCTCGGACGGTCGGCGTCGGCCCCACGAGTGCTCTCGCCCTGGCCCGCCGAGGCCCCGGCCCGGCTGGCAGCGACCTGGCCGCGCAATCGCACCAGCGCCTCACGCACCTCCGCGCGGTCGAAGAACCGCTCCGCCCCCCGCATGACATACGGGATCTCGGCCTCCGCCAAGGCAGCCTCGATCGGTTCCGACGCGGCGTTCGTGCGCATGAGGATCGCGATGTCACGGGGCGCGTAGGCATCGGCCACGAGCTCACGGATGCGGGCCACGACCGTGGCCGCCTCGTCCGCATCGTCGGCGCAGGTGACCAGGTCGGGCGGCGCGCCGGCTCCCCGTTGCGCCCGCAGCAGCACCGGTTCCACAGGGGCGGGACGGGCCTCGACCGGGTTGCCAGCACCCGACCCTGTCCCGCTGGCGCGCGCGGCCGCAGCCCTGGCCTCGTGCTTGGCTCCAGCGAGGATCACGGCATTGGCCGTGGCCACGATCTGCGGCGTGCAGCGATAGCAGCGGTCGAGCCTGATCTCCGTCGCGTCCGGCCACCGCCGCAGGAACCTGGTGAACGATTGCGGGTCGGCACCGGCAAAGGAGTAGATGGTCTGGCTCGCGTCACCGACCACGCACACGTCATCGCGCTCACCGAGCCAGCCGGTGAGCAGGGCCTCCTGCGCGGGGGTGATGTCCTGGTACTCGTCGACGGTGAACCATCGGTAGTGGCGGCGGATCTGGTCGGCGACGTCGGGCCGCTCACCGATCAACGCCACCATGAGCAGCAGGACGTCCTCGAAGTCGATGGCGTGGGCTGCTGCCTTCACCTCCTGGTAGGCGGTGAGGACGCCGGCGATGCCGGCGAGGTCGACGGCCTCGGCCCCCGCGCCGACGCCCGTGCGGCCGGCTGCCGCGGCGCGTGCCACGTAGTCGCCCGGCGAGAGCATCATCGAGCCGGACCATTCGATCTCGGCGGCCAGGTCGCGCAGCAACGGCTTGGACGGGGTGAGGCCCACGTCGCGGCAGGCACGCAGCACCAGCGGCACCTTGCGGGCGACGAGCTCAGGGGTGGGACCACCCACCACGGTCGGCCAGAAGTACCGGAGCTGGCTCAGCGCGGCAGCGTGGAACGTGCGCACGGCGACCGAGGGCACCCCGAGCTGCGCCAGGCGCCCGCGCATCTCGCCCGCCGCCCGGTTCGTGAACGTGACGGCCAGGCCGGTGTTCGGCGCGTGGCGCCCGGAGAGCACTGCGTGGGCGATGCGATGGGTGATGGCCCTGGTCTTGCCGGTGCCTGCTCCCGCGTGCACGAGGACGGGTCCACTGAGCGCCTCCGCCACGAGGCGCTGCTCCGGGTCGAGGCCGTCGAGCACGGGATCTGGCATGCCCGGATTGTGTCAGCCGGGTCCGACAGCGGGAGCCTGTCGAGGGCCGCACGTCCACAGCGCACATGCGAGGGCGGCGGACTCACGCTGTTCGGCACTGGTGCCAGGCCCGCGATGGGCGTACACAGGAGATGGAGCCTCCCGGAAGGGGGTGGCGACGATGCGCAAGGGTCGACTTGCCGCGTGGGCCGCGGCCTTGGTGATGGCCGCTGGTGGCCTGAACCCCGGGTACGGCAGCTGGCCGCTCACGCTGGGTGCCTGGACCTTCCACCACACCAACGACGGCAGCTCGGCACCCGACTGGAGGTGAGCGGGCAGCCATCCGGTCCAGCCGCCCC
>DASVBK010000190.1:0-6065 GCA_036375875.1 Candidatus Nanopelagicales bacterium | reverse complement strand
GCATCGAGCAGGTCCTCGCGCACGGCCTCAGCCGACGTCCGCAGGGCAGCCGGGTGGACGATCGCGACGCGCTCGACGCCCGCCCCCAGCATGGCTGGCAGCTCGGCGAGCAGGCCCGTGCCGACCACCACCTCGTAGGGGCTGGCGGTCGGGACCGTGATGCGGGTGGCGGGTGCCGGCCCCTGGGCGTCAACGCTCATCGGTGGTCCTCCCTGCTCGTCGTCGGTGGTGACGCTGGGTCCGGCGGCGCGGCGAGGGCCACGAGGATCGCCTCGACGGTCTCGTCGGCGGTGTGGGCATCGGTGTCGACGGTCACGCGCGCGACTTCGGCGTACAGCGGGGCGCGGGCATCCATGAGCGCCTTCATCTGGGCGCGGACATTGCCCAGCAGCACAGGCCGCGCCCCGGAGAGCCCGGCGCGCTGTGACGCGGCGGCCAGGCCCACCCGCAGCCACACGACTGGGTGCTTAGCCAGCGCGGCGCGCGTGGCGGGGTCGACCACCGCTCCCCCGCCCAGGGCCAGCACGCCGTCGTGCTCGGCCAGGGCGCGGGCGACCGCGGCCGCCTCGAGCCGGCGGAACTCCGGCTCGCCAGACTCCACGAAGAGGTCAGCGATGCTGCGGGTGGTGCTGGCCTCCACGTCGGCGTCGGTGTCGCGGAAGCCAACGCCGAGGCGCCTGGCCAGCAGGGCTCCCACCGTCGACTTGCCGGAGCCGGGCACCCCGACCAGGACGACGAGCGGGCCCTGCCCTCCGTTCCTGGGCGCCGCACCGACCCGCGATGGGGTCGCATCGTCCACAGCGACGCCGGGACGGTCCTCGCTCACCGGATCGCCAGTCCTGCCAGGTACCCCTCGACGTTGCGCCGCGTCTCCGCGACGCTGTCGCCACCGAACTTCTCCAGCACGGCGTCGGCCACGACCAGGGCGACCATCGCCTCGGCGACCACCCCCGCCGCCGGCACCGCGCACACATCCGAACGCTGGTTGTTGGCCCGGGCCTCCTCGCCGGTGGACACGTCGATGGTGCGCAGCGCGCGCGGCACGGTGGCGATGGGCTTCATGGCGGCCCGCACGCGCAGCAGCTCCCCAGTGCTCATGCCGCCCTCGGTGCCACCGGAGCGTGCGCTGGCCCGACGCACCCGGCCCGGCCCGTCGGGCAGGATCTCGTCGTGCGCGGCCGACCCGCGTGAGCGAGCCAGCGCGAAGCCGTCGCCGACCTCCACGCCCTTGATCGCCTGGATGCCCATGAGGGCGGCCGCCAGCCGCGCATCGAGCCGACGGTCCCAGTGCACGTGCGAGCCGAGGCCCGGCGGCAGGTGGTCGACCAGCACCTCGACGACCCCGCCGAGCGTGTCGCCGTCGCGGCGCGCCGCCTCGACCTCCTCGGCCATCAGCGCGGCCGTCGGCGCGTCGGCGCAGCGGGCCGGGTCGGCGTCGATGGCGGCGAGGTCGCCCGGCCCCGGCACCGGCGCATCGGCCGGGACGGCCACCGTGCCCAGCTCGACCACGTGGCTGATCACGCTCGACCCGAGCACCTCGGCCAGGAACGACTTGGCCACGGCGCCCAGCGCGACGCGCGTGGCGGTCTCGCGCGCGGACGCCCGCTCCAGGATCGGTCGGGACTCGGCGAACCCGTACTTCTGCATGCCCGCGAGGTCGGCGTGGCCGGGCCGCGGGCGGGTCAGCGCCGCGTTGCGCGCCTGGGCGGCCAGCACCTCGGCGTCCACCGGATCGGCGGCCATGACCTCGGTCCACTTCGGCCACTCCGAGTTGCCCACCTCGATCGCCACCGGGCCCCCCAGGGTGCGGCCGTGCCGCACGCCGCCGATGATCCGGACCTCGTCGGCCTCGAACTTCATGCGGGCGCCGCGGCCGATCCCGAGCCGGCGTCGGGCGAGGGCGTCGGCGATCGCCTCGGTGGTCACTGGCACGTCTGCGGGCAGGCCCTCGAGGATGCCCACGAGCGCCGGGCCGTGCGACTCGCCGGCAGTCAACCATCGCAGCATGGGGCGGATTGTCCCATGCTGCCGGCTGTCGCCTCACCCGCCGGCTGGGACCCCAGGCGTCGGCGCAGGACCCTCGTCGGGCCGATCAGCGGGTGCACGTGGCGCCGGCGCGTCAGCCGATCGCCACCGAGTCGCCCTTGCACACCACGGCATTGCGGTCGCCGTAGAGGAAGCCCGCGCAGTCCTGGTTGAAGATGTCGTAGAGCCGGTAGGACGTGGCGAACGCCTCGCCCTCCTCGACCGTGTACTTCTTGCCGTCGAGCTTGAGGGTTGCCGAGTTGCCGAGCGGCGAGATGCTCAGCGCGGAGATCGTGCCGCCCTTGGCCGGGGTGGGCGTGCTCGCGACCGGGGCAGCCGCGGTGCTCGAGCTCGCGGCGCCGGCTGGCGCCGCAGCAGGGGCGGCAGGAGCCGGGGCCGGTGCGGCCTTCTTGGGGATGAGCGGCGCGAACGGGTCGCGGCTCGTGAGTCGGGTGGTGCTCGCGGCAGGCACCTCGGCTGGGGCGGCGGCCTCCACCGGCACGTCCGCGGCCGCGGCCGCGGGGTTGCCGCGCGGCACTGGTGCGAGCGCGGTCTCGTCCTCGCCGGAGCCCCCCAGCATCAGCAGCGCCAGGCCGCCGAGCAGCACCCCGCCGACGATCGCGAGCAGGACGACGACGAGGGTCCGGCGTCGACCGCCCTTGGCGGGTGCCGCGACCGCGGCGGGGTTCGTGCCCGCGGAGGGCATTCCGGAGGCGCTGGTGGCGCTGCGCTCGAGGATCTGCTCGCTCATGACTGCGCACCCTCCGTGGTCGCGGCGGCGTCCGCGGCGCTCGCGCTCGTGGTCCCGTCCCCGGTCGTTCCCGCGGCGTTCGGGTTGGCCAGGGTGAACACGTTGGCCTGGATGGCCGCGGTGAGGTCGGTCTCGGGCGACCCCTCGGCGCACGAGCCCCGCGACAGCTGCAGGCCGTTCACGGCCACGACGCGCTTCATGGTCTCCAGCGCCCGCAGGTAGCTGCGCAGCTGGGCGAACGTGCCGCAGGCGGTGATGTTGAGGCTGACGGCCTGGACCTTCGGGCCTGCCGGCACCGCCGCACTGCTGTCGGAGGTGCTCGAGGCGCTGTCGGCGTCCGCGGACTCCGCGTCGGCGTCGGCGGGTTCCTCACCCTCGGCCTGTGGAGCAGGCGGGGCCGGGGGCGCTGGCGGCTCGACCGGGGTCGGGCGTCCCGGCGTCACGGCGGCCACGGTGACGTTCGCGGAGTTCGCGACCGTCGTGAGGTTGCGGATCAGCGTGGGCAGCGCCGCGTCGCTGGGCATCCGCTGCTGGATGCTGGCGAGGATCGCCTCCTGGGCGGGCAGCTCCTCGCTCTGCTTCTTCAGCAACGAGATGCGGGACTCGAGCTGGTCGGACGCCGCCTGCTGGCTGGCCGCCTCGGTGTCGAGGGCGGCGGCGTCGGCCAGCGTCGGGTTGACGAGGGCGAACCAGCCGGCCACGAGCAGCAGCAGGGCTGCCGCGACGCCGGCGATGCGCCAGGTGCGCGCGCTCATTGGGCTGCCTCCTGCGACTCGGTCTGGGGCTCCGTCGGTGCGGCGGCCTCGGGGTCCGTCTGCGGCTGGGCTTCGGCCAGCGCCTGCGACTCGGCCGTGTACCGCTCCGAGAGCGCCTCGGGGGTGATGGTCGCCGTGGACGTGTAGCTGACGATCTTGGCGCCCTCCTCCGTGGCGGCGTTGATGCTGCCGACGTACGGGTCCGTGAGGGTGGGCAGCTTGGCCAGCGAGTCCAGCCAGTTGGCCACGGAGTTGTAGGCCAGCGCCTTGGCGGAGACGGACATCGTGCCCACGCCGGGGATGCCGGCGCCCGACGCGCCGCTGCCAGCCGGGGCGCTGGCCGCTGCGGGGGCGACCGCCTGCGGTGCCGCTCCGGGGGCCGGGGAGGTGACCTGCAGCGTGTCCAGCGACACGCCGCTGGGCATCGTGAGCGCCAGGTCGTTGAGGAAGAACGACCAGCGCACCTCGTTGCCCATGGCCAGGGCCAGCTGCTCCTTGGCGTCGGCGACGCTGGAGAACACCCGCGGCACGTCGGAGTACTTCGCCGCCTCGGCTGTCAGCAGCGCCCGTTCCGCGGTCGCGGCGTCGAGGTTCTCCTGCGCCGTGACCTCCTTCTGGTGGGCGACGAGCCACGCCAGCGCGACCACCAGCAGGGCGATCACCACCGTGATGGCCGCGAACACCTTGGCCCGGCGCACCGCGGCGCGGCGGGCGTAGGAGGCGGGTAGCAGGTTGACCGCGGCGAGCACCGCCACGGGGGCGTTGGGCAGCTCCTCGACGAGCAGGTCGCCCGGCTGGTCCTGGGCGCCCTCGGGGCCGGGCTCCACGGGATCGGGCTCCGGCTGGTGGCGGCGTGACAGCCTCATGCGGCACTCCCCAGGGCCAGGCCGACCGGGACGGCGGCGATCGGGTCGATGAAGCGCAGCTGGGCGTCGGACAGGCCGGTCGCCCCGACCGCGAGGCCTGACAGCGGGGAGCCGGTGATGACCGGCACGTGCAGCCGCTCCGCGAGGCGCTCGTCGAGCCCGCGCATCCGCGCCCCGCCCCCGCTGAGCACCACGCGGGTCACCGGGCCACAGGGTGAGGTGGCGGCGAAGTAGTCCAGGGAGCCCCGGATCTCCTCGATGAGGTCGTTGGCCGCGCGCTGCATCGTGCGCGCCACGCCGGCGGTGGCGGCGGCCTCGTCGTGCAGGCCGACCTCGCGCTTGGCCTGCTCGGCCTCGATGCGGGTCAGTGCCTGCTCCTCCATGAGGGCCTGCGTGGCCCCGCGGCCGCCGATGAGCAGGATGCGCACGAACCGCGGGATGCCGTTCTCGTGCACGACGATGTTCGTCAGGTCCGCGCCAACATCCACGACGGCCTCGGGCCGCGCGGTCAGGCCCAGGCCCGGCGAGGCGGCGACGGCGCGCAGGACGGCGAACGAGTTGAGATCGACCACGACCGGGTCCAGACCGGCGGCGAGCACCGCGTCGACCGACCGGACGATCATCTCCTCGAAGCCCGCGACCAGCAGGCCGGACAGCGACCGCCCGCCGTCGCTGGTGCGGATCTCCTCCAGCGGCGCGAAGTCGAGCACGGCCTGGCTGGCGTCGATGGGCACCTGGTCGCCGACCAGCAGCGGCAGCGCCTTGCGCAGCTCGTCGCCCGCCAGGTAGGGCACCTCGACCTGCCGGACGACGACGCGGGGGTTGGCCACGCCGACGGTGACGCGCTTGTGCGAGAACTTCACGCCGCGCCAGAGCTCCCGGATGGCGTTGGCGACGGCCGCCTGGTCGACGACCTCGCCGTCACGCAGGGCGCCCTCGGGCAGCGCGATCTGGCCGAACCGGAGCAGCTCAGGCCCCGAGGACCGCAGGGCGAGCTCGGCGGCCCGGACGCTGGACGTCCCGATGTCCAGCCCGATGGCAGTGCGTCGACCCACGATGGCCTCCTCGAGCAGATGCGTGCGCCACTGGCGCTCGTGGAGGGAATCGGCGGCAGGACGGGCGTACTTGAACCGACGCGCCTCCGCTGCGCGCGTCACCTGCGCCGGAACCGACATCCGGCGACGGGCGGCAGTGCCCGCCCAGTCAGTTCGCACGGGAAACCCACACAACGCAGGGCTCTTCGGCTGGGTCTTGTGTCGATGTGGCCGCGCTTCGGCCGTGTCTGGTCTGGCGGGAAGCCGGTTGTGTGGAATCGGGCGCGGGTCAGCCGGTCAGCAGGCCGCCGTACCAGTCGGCGATGGCCGGGCCCACCACGATCGCCAGCACCGTGCCCGCCACCATGAACGGCCCGAACGGGATGGCAGTGCGCCGGCCCGCGCGGCGGACGGCCATCAGGCCCAGGCCGACGACCGCACCGAGCAGGAACCCGAGGAACAAGCCGACCAGCCAGACGTCCCAGCCGAACCACGCCAGGCCCATGCCCAGCACCCCCGCCAGCTTCACGTCGCCCATGCCCATGCCGGCCGGGTAGATCAGCGCCAGCAGCAGGTAGAACACGAACAGCGCCAGGGCGCCGAGCAGGGCCCGCAGGTAGTCCGACCAGGCGCC